>SLCF01000164.1 GCA_007125955.1 Bacteroidales bacterium
AAGGAGAAGGAGAAGCAAGCAGTATAAGGGGAGACAAGCAGCGAGACCTGGATGAGATCATGTCTGAGGCTGAAAGGGAGTCGGAAACAATAAGGGGGCGTGCTGATGCAATGGCGACAGAAATATATGCTTCCGCCTATAACAGGAACACAGCTTCCAGGGAACTTTACAGCTTTCTGAGGGCACTCGAGGCCCTTGAAAAATCTTTCGATGACAGGACAAGTGTTATACTGACTACAGAAAGTGAACTATACAGGTATCTGAAAAATGCCGATCCAAACAGATAAGGCCCGTTTGGCAGGGAAAAAATTGATTTTTACAATTATATTCCTGTTTTCCGGTTTAGCTGCCGTTTCGCAGCAAATGGCAGGAAGCCCTGTATCCCCGCCTTTGGAAAAACAATATGAGCAGTTGATATCCGAAGCCCTGAGATTACAGGTAACGGCAGATTCGCTGCTCAGGGAGGCGTCACAACTCAGAAGGAACTTGCCTGCTATGACCGATCCCCTGAAAAGAAGATCAGCTGAAGAAAAGATTCTTGAGCTTGAGAGCCGGGGATTCAGGATACAGGGCGAGACCGATGAAAAATATAAAAGGGCAAGGGAAATTGAACTCAAATTGATTTCAGCAAGGCAAAAGGAGAGGATTCTGGTAAAGCCTGAAAAAGGTTGTCCGGAAATATCCTTTTTGTTTATTGCTGATATAAATGCAGCATGCTTTCTTCCGGAAAAAGACATTCGCAGGCTCGAAAACCTTGAAGAGGAGTTTGACAAGGCGAACAGGCTGTTAAAAGAAGCTGCAGTTATCGATGAAAAGATTGAAAAGAACCGGGAAATTCTTGATGACAATCCCCGCAGAAGGATAAGGCGAAGGACTGAAAGGGAAAATGAAGAGCTTGAAGAGAGATACCTTTCCAAAATGGAAGAGGCAATGCTTGCATTTGAGATAATCAGCTTTATACGATACAAGGCTTACAATTTTGCACTTGAGTATTTACGCAGTACCGTCAGCGACCCGTATATCATTACCAGGGGACTTGCACTTGAGGAGAAAGCTTCAAGGGAGTTTTTGGAAGCTTCTGAAAGACGTCAAAAAAGCGGAAGCCTCAAAAGCAGGGAGTATCTTGAAGAGTACCTGGTTGCTGCGCACAATTATGAAAAGAAGGCTTTTTCTTTCCTTGAAAGAGCCTGCAATATATACGCCGGTAATCTTGAAACCGTTGCTGACCTTGATCCAGATGAAACTCAAACAGAATTCGGGTTTGATATACTCCCTTATAGTCCCTACTCGGTTGACAATCCAATACCATTTGATATTTCTCTTCCTGACGGACCGGTATACCGGATTCAGCTGGGCATATACCTTGCACCCATGGGGGAACAGTTGTTTGGCGGCATGGCGCCCCTTTCGGGAGAGTATATCCCGGCAAGAAACTCCTATAAGTATTATGCAGGAATGTTCCGCAGCATTGATGATGCTGAAAAGGCACTGACGGATATCAGGAGAAAAGGTTTCAGGGATGCATTCATTGTTGCATGGCATGATGGTCGTACCCTGCCGGTTAATCGCGCTGCCAGTCTTGAACGAAGAGAGCATGTGGTGGAGGTTGCAGATGAAGTGAAAAAAACATCTGTCGAACAGCCGGAAGATACCGCAGAAGAAGCAACAAATTCTTTTAATGGAATAGTGTTTAAAGTACAGGTGGGTGTGTTCAGTGATTTGCTGAATACCGAAACACACCGGTTATTTAGTAAAGCAGCCGGCAGCAGGAATCTTGAGTACAGAAAAAATAATCAGGGGTATTATGTGTATTCTATAGGAAATTTTAATACTTTTGAAGAAGCTTTGCTTATGCAAAAACAACTGAATGCGCAGGGTATGACCGATGCTTTCGTGGTAGCTTACAGGGGTGACGAAAGAATATCTGTAGAAGATGCAAAGAAGGCGATACAACAATAGTTGAGCCTGTTTGTTATAAACGGTTACTGATATGGCAGATAAAGAAAAACTGCGGGAAAGTCAGGAATTCAGTGAAGAGGTTACCGGCAGTAACAACGAGCGTTATCTTGTTCTTTACAACGATGATCATCACACTTTTGATTACGTAATTGAATGTCTGGTTGACATATGCAATCTGGATACAATACAGGCTGAGCAGTGCACTTTTATTGTACATTTCAAGGGGAAATGTGATGTAAAGAAAGGGTCAGCCGGCTATCTGAGGCCCTTCAGAGAGGCACTGGCAGGAAAGGGATTAAAGGTTACAATTGAATAATTATATTTTTCCACTATGTCGCTTTTTTCTATTGTCTTAATTATTCTTCTCGGCATTGTATTGCTGATAGTCGAGTTTCTTATACTCCCTGGCATTACCGTTGCCGGTATAGGAGGTGTAATAATCATTGGTGTTGGGGTTTATCTCACCTACGATATTCACGGAACTGTTGCCGGCAACTATATGTTGCTGGGTTCATTCTTTATGATGATACTTACACTGGCATATGCATTGAGGGAGCGAACATGGAAAAGGACTATGCTTGATTCAAAAATGGAAGGGAAGGCCTATGTTTACGATAAAACCAGGGTCAAAAAAGGTGACATCGGTAAGACTGTTACCCGTCTCGGTCCCATTGGCAAGGTAATGGTAAACGACCAGTACCTTGATGCCAGGTCGGTTGAAGGCATTATCGGGGCAAACGAACAAATTGAAGTTGTAAAAATTGAGAGTAACAAAATAATTGTTAAACCATTAAATTAGTAGTCTATGGAAGATATTGGAATTTATGTATTCATAATTATAGCGGCAATTATCGGTCTCTGGATCATTCTTTGGTTCATTCCGATTGCGCTCTGGTTTTCTGCACTGTTGTCCGGTGTGCGTATTTCACTTATCCAGCTTATTTTCATGCGCTGGAGGAAGGTGCCTCCGTCAGTTATTGTAAAAGCCCTTATCAATTCCACCAAGGCAGGCCTCACCCTTTCACGTGACCAGCTTGAAGCACACTATCTTGCAGGCGGTAATGTGATAAACGTTGTAAATGCCTTGATTTCGGCTGACAAAGCCAACATTGAACTGGACTTCAACTCTGCCACAGCAATTGACCTTGCAGGCCGTGATGTTTTCGAAGCCGTCCAGATGTCGGTTAACCCGAAGGTTATAGACACCCCGCCCGTTGCTGCAGTTGCGAAGGACGGTATCCAGCTTATAGCCAAGGCAAGGGTTACGGTACGCGCCAATATTAAGCAGCTCGTTGGAGGTGCCGGTGAAGAGACCGTGCTTGCCAGAGTTGGTGAAGGAGTTGTTTCTTCGATAGGATCAGCTAAGTCGCATAAAGAGGTGCTGGAAAATCCCGATTCCATTTCAAAGGTAGTACTCGACAAGGGGCTGGATGCCGGAACAGCTTTTGAAATATTGTCAATTGATATAGCCGATATTGATATTGGTAAGAACATTGGAGCTGTACTCCAGATGGATCAGGCAAATGCAGATAAGAATATTGCACAGGCAAAGGCTGAGGAGAGAAGAGCAATGGCAGTTGCGCTTGAGCAGGAGAACAAGGCACTTGCACAGGAGATGAGGGCCAAGGTGATAGAAGCAGAAGCCCAGGTGCCCAAGGCAATGGCTGATGCTTTCCAAAAAGGCAATATGGGTATTATGGATTATATGAGGATAAAGAATGTGGAATCGGATACTGCAATGCGCCGTTCCATCTCGAAGGACGATAAAGACCAGACAAAAGAATAGTTTTTGAAAAGGGGCTGTCTCAAAAAGGCAGCCCTTTTCTCCTTTCTGTTTTTAACAATAATCCCTGAGTAAGGCGGATGTTTCTGCTTTAACCTGAACATCCATTTAGTTTTTTTCAAACAATATTTTGAAGTATTGAATCAATTTTTCTACCTTTGTGAATTCTTAAACGGCCGGTAAGATTTGGCCTGCAAAGAGAAAACATCGGTGAATTCCGGGAAAGGCAACATTTTTCCTTCCCGGTTTTTTATCCGGAGAGGTGGGTGAGTGGCTGAAACCAGCAGTTTGCTAAACTGCCGTACCCAATAACGGGTACCGGGGGTTCGAATCCCCCTCTCTCCGCAAGCGAAAGGGTCATTTGCCGGTATTATCATCATCGATGGTATTCAATGGTAAATAAACCGTACGTTTTTACGGGGTGTAGCGTAGCCCGGTCAGCGCGCCTGCTTTGGGAGCAGGAGGTCGCAGGTTCAAATCCTGCCACCCCGACATGAAAATCAAGCACTTGCAAGGTAAAATTTGCAAGTGCTTTTTTACTTAGCACACATTTCAGCACACTTATACCCCTCTCTGCATATCTCTTCTTCCGGCATTTTTTGGAGTTTCCTGATCTTATATCTGTTAAATAATATGTAAATAATGTAAATTATTTCAGAAGTTATGTAACATATTATTAAGCCAATAAGTTCATCTTTGTACTTATAAAAACAATTCACATTAAAAACTAATATCATGGGAAGTCTACTTTACATTATTGCGGTAATACTGATTATAGCCTGGGCAATTGGATTCATAGGATACAGTGCCGGTGGCTTAATTCATGTCCTTCTTGTTATTGCGATTATTGCAATTATAGTCAGGATTATTCAGGGATCAAGATAGGGTATATATGACCAATTAAGCTTTCTCCGGGCAGCAAATTGAAATAATCAAAGAGCAAAGCTTTTAATGTTCTGGCCGGTAAAGAATTATTGCAGGCGGTATCACTCTGTGAATTTCACAACCAACTGAAGACACCCCTGTTGATATCCGGTTACGATATCCTCCAGGTAAACCTGGGATGGTATTGCTTAATACCTACGCTTTACTTTGCATGATTCTTCAGCTTCACGGGGAAAACATTTCCCAGGAACTTTAGTTGAACCGGACCTGCAATATTAACATGCTGGGTTGAGCTGGTATATATGAACATTAATAATTTTTGAATGAGACCCGGAAGATACATTTTACTTTACTGCCCCATCTGCCTGATAACTTTTCTGAGTTTTATTTCATTGGGAAGTGTACATGCAACTGCATCCAATCCTGATTCCGGATCTGTCGGACTAACTCTGAGCGGTGGTGGTGCCAGGGGTTTTGCCCATATTGGTGTATTGCACGTGATAGATAGTCTTGGACTCAGGGTTGACTACATTTCGGGTTCAAGTATGGGTGCTATTATTGGTGCGTTATATGCCACTGGTTATAATGCAGATGAGATTGAGGAGATTGTGTTGTCGATTGACTGGGAAGGAGTATTTGGGAACAAACCTGATCTGGGTTATGTACATATTGGAAAGCGCAGGATTTCCGGAAGATTTATAGCTGAGCTGCCGGTTGTTGACAGGCGGCTGAAGTTTGAGACAGGTCTGGTTGAGGGACAAAGAATGTGGAGTGTACTTCAGGACTTGTTTTTTCATGTTAGGGGTATAGACTGGTATAATGAATTTCCGATACCATTTGCATGTGTGGCTGCCAATATTGAAACTGGTGAGGCTGTAATCATGAATAATGGCGATATTGTAAATGCCCTGAGAGCCAGTGTGGCTATTCCGGCTGTTTTTACGGCAGTCGAGAGGGATGGTGTGACACTGCTGGATGGAGGAGTGGTAAATAACTTACCGGTTGATATTGTAAAAGATATGGGAGCCGATTTTGTTATCGGTATAAACGTTTCCCAGGGCCTTAAGCAAGCTGAAAAACTGAAGTCTCCGATTGAAGTAATATATCAGATGGGGTTATTCAAAGCTGAACAAATGTTGCGTGTCAACAAAGAGCAAACTGATATATTTATCGAACCAGATCTTGACGGGTTCACTTCCAACAGTTTTTCGGATGTCCATGAAATAATTGAAAGAGGCAAACAAATAGCAAGGAGTTATTGTTCTGATCTTGACAGTATTACCATAACCCGGCGGGGAATCCCCAATTCCATTAAACAAACGAATGTTCAAAGGATCAGAAGTATTGTTGTCGATTCTGTTTCTTATAAAGGGCTTGAAAACGTAAGGATTTATTTCATCAAAAACATGACTCAGATTCAATCCGGAGACACCGTTGGAGTTGACCAAATTAATATCCTGATAAACAGGTTGTATGCTACTGATTATTTTGAAAGAGTTACTTACAGCTACATTCCTTCTTTAAAGGAACCGGGCAGGGTGCATCTTGTATTCAATTTTACTGAAAAACCCTCTGTTAAAATCAATGCAGCCATTCATTACAATTCGTTTGCCGGCGTGGGGATTATCGGAGGATTTTTAATCAATAATTTTTTATCCCATAACATAGATGCATTTACCAGATTGAGTCTTGGCGAACAGCCGGCTTTTTTGACCCGTCTCGACTTTTATACCGGAAATAATCAGAGAATCTGGATTAGCTCTCAGGTTTCAGGCGATATGATCATATTCCCGGTTTATGAAAACTTTGAGGTGGCCAGTGAGTACAAAGAGAGATATATCCGGCTTGAAAGCTCAATCAACAAGTCGGCCAGTGAAAATTCATTTTTTACACTGGGAGCCGCTTTTTTCAGGCAAGATATAACACCCACAATGACAAACGGTTTACATGCTAAGGGGCACAAACATGGTTATGAAATGTTTGCAAAATGGAGCAGATATTCTCTCAACAGACACTCATTCACGCAGAGAGGGCAAAACCTGACTACAGAAATCACCTGGTTTTTAGGACAGGACCATTCGATTGGCGTCCTGACAGATGATGGAAACTCCCATGATCTGCCCGATCTTAATATCAGCATTAAAAACTTCTTACGGGTGAAGCTTAACTGGGAATCCTTCATTCCGGTTAATCAGCGTAGTACATTTTTCACTCACTTTCAGGCCGGGTATAACTACCGCTATTTTCAGGATTTCATTCATGCTTTTAATCTTGGTGGAACGCATCCCTTTTTACGTGATCAGATAACCTTTACCGGTCTGAACGAGTTTGGGTTAATAACATCATCGGTTATTTCGGCGGGTGTGGGATTGAATTACAATCTGTGGTCAGAATTCTACCTGGTACCTGTTTTAAACACTGCATTTTACGATTTTGAGATACAAAGCATCGATAAACTCCCGTCCGGCCAACTGCTGTTTGGTGCAGGTTTGGGATTGGGATACCTGTCGCTTATTGGTCCTGTAAAATTGTCTTTTTCATACAGTCCACAAACCGGGAATGTCTTAGCCAGCTTCAATTTGGGGTGGAGTTTATAATAAGAATTATTACGATGGATCTCACCACAACAATATCTTCACAAATGGAATGAAAATATCGTCATGGCAAGATACATGAAACCAAAATTTATACGAATGAACCAATTTCTTGAAATATAAAAATACATTCCTTAAAAACGGTAACCTAGTGAAAGACCAAACCCTGTATTTTTAACTGATAGTTGCTCCCCGTAAACTGCTACAACCCTTTTATCTTCAGGATTGATTTCGAGCATTCCAAGTTGTGCGTTCAGTTGGAGAAATAAACCGCCTGCCCCTTCATATCCGATAAGAATGTTACCACCTGCATCAAACGGCCTGAAATGTGTTGTTGAATATGAATCATCCGATTCCACAACGTTTGTGAATTCAATATCTGTTTCGATGCCTGCAGAATTGCTTTCCAGGGTTGCCTTGCCCATTATACCATAACCAATATAAGGTCCGAATCCAAGTATTATATGCCCGTTTCCAAGTAAGCCTTTGTACACCAGGTTCAGGGGTAATTCAATATAAGATAGATTGTATGTTCCTGTTAATGTCCCGTAACTGCTCTCTGATCCCTTTGTTGAAAACAGTAATCCGGGTTGAAAATAGAATTCCGCCGCAAGAGGTATCTGAATATTAATACCGGCATGATAACCAATGATCATATCATTTTCCAGTTTGTCTCCATTGTTATCTTTTCCGTTAAAATTCTGAACATTAATGCCTCCCAGAATACCGAAAACTTTTGTATTTTCTGTACTTTGAGCAATGGCGGAAGAAATTGTTAGCATAAAGATCATAACAATTGTAATAAGCTTTGTTTTCATTTTAATTAGTTTTTAGATTCGACAAGTTTTTCAGCTTCAGCCTTCATCTTCTCATTAGCAGTGATCAGAAATTCAACCCTTCGATTTTGTGCACGACCTTCTGCTGTATCATTTTCATATTTTGGCAATTCTTCGCCAAATCCCTTAATTGTAAGACGGTTGAGGGAAATACCATTGCTCACAAGATAATCTGATACTGCATTGGCCCTTCTTTCAGATAAGGCCTGGTTATATGACATGCTCCCGCTGCTGTCAGTATGTCCCTGCAATTCAATATCCGTATCAGAATAATTATTCAGAACCAAAACCAGCTTATCCAGGTTGGTTTTTGCTTCGTTTGACAGGTTTGACTGATCAAACCCGAACAGAACATTGCTGTTGAACTCCACTACTATTCCTTCGCCTACTCGTTCAACCCTGGCATCAGGAACGGTATTCTTTATTTCCTCAGCCTGCTTATCCATCTCATTGCCAATTATTGCTCCCGCTGCTCCACCTACCGTTGCACCGATAATTGCGCCCAACGCTGTATTACCTGAAGCCCTGCCAATTATTGCACCCGTGGCACCTCCCGCAGCAGTGCCTACAGCAGCACCTTTTTGTGTTTTATTCCAGGAGGCACAGCTACTAAAAATTAATACTGCACTCAAAACCAGCATTAAACTCATACTTAATTTTTTCATAATGATTTAGTTTAAATTATTTATTTAAAGTTAAGCACCTGGAGGCTGTTAAATGTTACATAAACTCTCTTTAATGTTATATGATTCTAACTTAAGTGCCGGAAGTTAAAGGTGTGGGATAAACAGGCATGACATTCTTCTTTGATTGACGGATATAAATAGTGGCAGCTGCAGGATTGTTGATCAAACTGTTAATGATGTAACTATTTTAACAAGTTATGTAACACTCTTAGTTATAAACCTGCCGATCTTTGCATTATAATATATTTGTTTACAAGTGGCTACGGAAAACCTTGTATTACATGTTGTCCAACCTATTAAAAAATGACTTATGAAAATTCTTCTGATTGGATTTATTGCATTTGTGAGTTGGTCGGTACTGGCAACCCATATATATGTTTGCAGGATACAGGGATTGTGCCGCGAACCAGCCATAATCACGCAAATGTATACGGATATCTATAATGACAGTACCATGGCTGATACCTTAATTCTACATGCAGCAGAAAATAATGCGGAAAATAGAGCGGAAATTTCTGACAACCTGGTAATCTACTTCGATTTTGACAAATCTGAATTTAATGCTAATACAGAAACAGACAGGTTTATAGACGAAACTAGTTTATTTCTGGACCAAAATCCCCGGGCAATGCTGTTTGTCACCGGCCACACTGATTCAATCGGATCCTTTGAATACAATCAGGCCCTGGGCTACCGGCGGGCTCAAAGTGTACAGCAATATTTTGAAAGCAGGGGAGTGTCTGCAAATAAGATAATAACAGTATCCAAAGGCGAGAATGAACCAGCCGAAGACAATAATACAAAGTCAGGAAGGGCCCAAAACAGGAGATCAGTATTAACAATTAATAAATAAAATCATGAATCCATTGATATTTTTTTTGGTACAAACCCAAACAAGAACCGATGCAACGATTATAATTATTACATTATTACTTGTTGCCGGGATAATTGGGTATATAACAGGATGGTTATATTACAGGTCCTTTTTAAAAAGGAAAATTATGGTTGCCGGGTCTGAAACAGAAAAGTTGAATAACCAGATTGCCAGACTCAACACAAATAACAGTGATCTTCTTGAAAACCTTCGTGAAAAAGGGAATGAAACAGATTATCTTCAGAAAGAGATAGATACTCTTAAAGCACTTCATGCAGAGTCTGTTCATGAAGCAGACGAAGCACTGGTCCACATTGCAAAGCGAAAGTATTTACTGGATTATCACAGTATCGGGAAAGCAGAGAAAACCGAAAGAGATGATCTGAAAATGATTAGTGGTATTGGTCCTTTTATTGAAGAGAGACTTCATGCATTGGACATCTATACTTTCAGACAGATCAGTAATTTCACCCCCGGTGATATTGAAAAATTAAATATTGCTCTCGAGTATTTTTCAGGCAGGATTGAAAGGGACAAATGGGTCGCTCAAGCCAGGGAGCTTGTAAATGCTGAAGAAAACAGAATAAACCTTCTGGAGCAAATAAGGGCAAAAAAAACGCGCATATATTTTGACAGAATTGGAACTGCACATAAAGACAATGCGGATGAATTAACATTAATCAGCGGTATAGGAGGGTGGATCAATCAAAAACTCAACGCTTTGGATATCTATACGTTCAAACAGATCAGCAATTTTTCTGATGAGGACGTTCATATAGTTGCCGAAGCAATTGAATACTTCCCCGGAAGAATTGAAAGGGATGAATGGATATTGCAAGCACACGAACTTGTCAGAATAGAAGGCAAAAAGGCTGAACTCCTGAAGCGTATCAGAGGAAGGAAGAATAAGGTTTATTACGACAGGTTAGGGGTTGCCCATAAACAACATGCGAATAATTTAACGCTTATTAACGGGATTGGCCTGTGGATCGAAGAAAGGCTCAACATGCTTGATATATATACCTTTGATCAAGTCAGCAATTTTACACCTTCAGATGTGGAAACAATATCCGGAATACTTGAGATATCTCCGGAACGAATGGACATAAATAACTGGGTTATCCAGGCCCGCAGACTTAAGAAAGATAATTCAAACGTCAGTAAAAAAACTCAAAAATCCTCCTAAATTTAAAAATATTGCCAGCAGATAAACCGTAGAAAATAATTCTCAGTTCTAATCATGATCAGGAAAAACATCTGATCTGTGATATATGTAAAATTCTTCGCTAAATTTGTAACATTTTTAAATTGTATGTTCCCGATCTTTATCAAATAAATCATTGATTCGTAAATAACAATTAAAAACGACTAAAAATGAAAAAGTTATCTTTATTCCTTATGGCAACATGTTTGTTGTTTATGGTTCCTGTAATCCCTTTAGAAGCAGATACAGAATCCGCATCAACCTCTGAATCTTCGACCATGGATATTGAATCGGCAGAAACCGATGAATTACTCCTGCGAATAGATGAGATTAATGAAATGGATAAGTCAGAATTAAACTTTTCGGAAAGAAGGGAACTTCGTAAAGAAGTGCGCTCGATTAACAATGAACTTAATCAAAGAGGTATTTATGTGTCTGTAGGCGCAGCAATTATAATCCTTCTGCTTCTGATTATTTTACTTTAAATATGGAAAGTATCATTATCCTGGTGGCTGGTCTGTGAGTAACAATTATTAGCGGTTTCAGTTATGCAACAAGTGCTGGTTGGGGGTGAGTTGCAACAATAATTCGAGTGCGGCTTAATTATACCCTTCCGGCACAGATTTACCGTCCGGGTTTCCAATCTGAAAGCGGATTGCTCAATCCAAATTATTTTTTTAATCTTCCGGTTGTTAAAACAACTATTGAACCCGGGTTTTGAGCACTTCCATCCTCTTCGGCTGTGATAAATATTCTTGTTGGTTTTAGCGTGGATATTGTCTCAAAAGATACATTTAATCTATTTGAGCTGCTTATTCGCCCTATGTTTTTTGCAAGCTCCTTTTCAGTTTCCAACCAAACCACATAACTCTCTTTAGGTGGCTGGATTCTTTCGATTTCCGCCAGATTTTTTATATGGATTTTTATAACGTAATTATTGTTTTTATCCTTTTTGACAGAAGTATTGCCTTCTGCGGCCGGAACAACCGAGGATTTTTCGAATGGCACTTTTTTAGAACATGAACTGAGGGCGAATACCATTATTGCAGCCATGCCTCCTAAAAACATTGTTCTCGAGATATAATTCAATTTTTTTGCTTCCATAACATAAATTTTTAAGAATGATTTAAGTGATGCTCCCATGTTGCGTGGCTAACAAATGCACATTGCTTCAAACATGAAGGTTGCATGATGTGTGCTTTAATTTTTCTTCAGATTATAATGTTTCAATTATTTTAATAAACTCCAATTTTGTCTTTTTGAGTTTATATGCCATAATTTCTAACATCTCCTTTTCTTTACCTTCGTGATATTGTAAGTCTTCGTCGGTAAATATTGGAAATCTGTTTTTAAGTTTCTCTTTTTTAATGTTCCAGTATCCAGTTGCGTAAGTCTGCATAATGCCTCATTTTATTTTTAAAAGAATTCAAAAATAAATTTACATAAGCTTAGTAAAGAAATAGTTACATATTTTGATAAAAAACTTGCATAATTCACACATTTTCGGGTAACTGGAAACATAAACCTGCCTGCACGCATTCGTACACCTTATTATCAAAAGCGCACACATCAAATAAAAAATCTCTTAGTTTTTGTCTTGCTTATTTTCTTGTA
Organism: Bacteroidales bacterium; assembly: GCA_007125955.1. Taxonomy (GTDB): domain Bacteria; phylum Bacteroidota; class Bacteroidia; order Bacteroidales; family PUMT01; genus PUMT01. The sequence continues at coordinate 12,436 of SLCF01000164.1, forward strand.
AACAGACTGATGTGCGATTTGGCTTATATTTTGCGTTATCTTCAATAATAAATATCCTCTGTAACTAAACAGCAGGCTAATCGTCATAGTCTTAAATTTTATATAGAATATGTTCAAAAATAATATCATTATTGTCTACCGTAACCTTATCAGGAAGAAGGGTTACTCTTTTATCAATATAGCAGGACTTGCCATTGGAATTGCAAGCTCAATTATGATACTTCTTTTTGTACAGGATGAGCTGAGCTATGACCGCCACCACGAGAAAGCAGACAACATTTACAGGGTAACCCTCCGGGCCAGCATGCAGGGAAACAGGCTTCATGCGCCTATTACTCCGGCACCACTGGCAGAAACAGTTATCCGTGATTATCCGGAAGTGATCAATGCAGTAAGGTTTCACAATTTTGATGCTGCACCTG
>SLCF01000118.1 GCA_007125955.1 Bacteroidales bacterium
GATTCACCGAGTGAGATATTATCCGATGCACCAACCCTTGTGAATATTTTATCGACATACCCTATTTCAGCTTTTTCAGCCGGCACAAAAGAACCGGTTTGTGCCATCAGTACAATCAGCGCCGTTTGCCTGAGAAGCGCCGATTTGCCTGACATGTTCGGACCGGTAACTATTATGATCTGCTGGTCGCTGCTCTCCAGGAGAACGTCGTTCGCAACGTACTCCTCTTCAGGGGGGAGCTGTGCCTCAATTACCGGGTGCCTTCCCTGTTTTATATCTATACTGTCCCCTTCCGTTATAACCGGTCTGTTATACCTTTTTTTACCAGCAAGGGTTGCAAAGGAGAGGAGGCAGTCAATTTTTGCTATATGAAAGGCGTTTGACTGGATGGCATCTATGTAGCCGCAGGCAAATGCCACAATATCGTTAAAAAGCTTTTCTTCAAGTATTGCTATTTTTTCCTCGGCGCCCAGTATTTTTTCTTCATATTCCTTAAGTTCAGCGGTAATGTAACGTTCAGCACTCACCAGTGTCTGTTTGCGCGTCCACTCTTCCGGAACTTTGTTTTTATGTGTATTGCGGACTTCAATATAGTAACCGAACACGTTATTGAAACTTATCTTCAGGGAGGGGATACCGGTTCTTTCCGTCTCCCTTTGCTGCATGGATATGATGTAATCCCTGCCGGAATAAAGCAGTTTTCTCAGTTCGTCCAGCTCTTCCGATACACCTTCTGCAATCACGTTCCCCTTTTGAACAGCTGCCGGTGGTTCAGGATTCAGTTCCTTTTTGATCCTTTCACTCAGCTTCAGGCACGGGTCAAGCCTGTTGCCCGTTTCAGCAAGGGTATTTTCCCCTGAGCTGATGCATGCTTCCTTAAGCGGCAGCAGAGCTTCAAGCGCCCTGAGCAGCTGTACCATCTCCCTTGGAGATGCACGCCCGGTAGAGATCTTCGAAGCAAGCCGCTCAAGGTCCCCTGTCTCTTTTATGGAAGAACTTGCTGTTTCGCAGAATCCGCTGCCGGAGATCATATATTCCACCACATTCAGCCTTTTTTCGATTTCAGAAGGGTTTTTAAGCGGGAGGGATATCCACTTTTTAAGCATCCGGCTGCCCATGGGGGAAAGTGTGCAATCCATCACATCCAGCAATGTTTTGGCTCCTTCATTTATTGAGTAAAAAAGCTCAAGATTGCGGATCGTGAACTTGTCGAGCCAGACGTAATCATTCTCGTCAATACGTGATATTGAGGAAATGTGGGATGTTTTGTGGTTCCTGGTGTATTCCAGGTAATGAATCACTGCTCCGGCTGCTGCTATACCATAATTAAGCCGCTCAATTCCGAAACCTTTCAGTGATGATGTATCAAAATGGCTCATTAGCTTCTCACGGGCTGAATGTTCATTGAATGCCCATCCGTCAAGGCAGTATGTGTAGTATTTTTTACCGAACTGGCCTGAAAATTTTTCAAGGCTGTTCTTTTCAACAAGCACTTCTTTGGGTTCAAAACTGTCCAGAAGCTTGTCTATATATTCAAATCCGCCCTGTGCAACCATGAATTCACCGGTTGAGATATCAAGAAATGCCACCCCTCCCTGATTATTTTCCAGGTGAACGCACGCAAGGAAATTGTTTTTCCTGCGGTCAAGCACATTGTCGTTATAAGTAACTCCGGGTGTAACAAGTTCTGTAATACCCCGCTTTACAACATTTTTAGCAGTTTTTGGATCTTCAAGCTGTTCGCAGATGGCAACCCGTTGTCCGGCACGGACGAGCTTCGGAAGGTATGTATCAAGTGCATGGTGCGGAAACCCTGCAAGTTCAACATAGGAGGCAGCACCATTGGCGCGGCGGGTAAGTGTTATGCCCAGTAAACGTGATGTTTTTATTGCATCTTCCCCGAAAGTTTCATAAAAATCGCCCACCCTGAACAGCAACAATGAATCAGGGTGCTTTGCCTTGATGCTGTTGTACTGCTTCATCAGGGGAGTTTCCGCATTTTTGCCGTTTCCGCTTTTCAAAACCTATCTTTTTAGACAAAAGTAAATAATCTTTTCATCAAAAGTTGCCCGAGGACAGATGAAAAAATTAATGAATATTCCCTCTGTAAGCCTGAAATTTATATATTTTTGAATAAGCCCTGACCTTTCTTACAGGTGAAAATTACAATATTTGGAATAATGCTTAAAACTTTTTTTCCCTCAAGTTGTTTATACTGTTTACAAGCGTTTTGGCATTTTAAACAGATAATATGTTTAATGCCAGGCAGGTATCATTTAACGACGCGGCAGGAGCCGGAAAAGGGAATGCGGAAATTCCCCATAAAATAAGGAAAGATCAATTCTCAGAAATGAAATTTAACAAAAAATTTTTGCTATTTGGGAAAAAAATCCTGTACTTGTATAAATATATAAAGAAATAATGTAAAAATAAGTTAAATTTATAAAACAAAATAATTCCCCGTTTTGCTTAAATAGCTATGTTTTATAAAGTCCCCGGGGTCGGAGTAAAATCCCTGGCATTTTTTTTAAAAAATCCGGTCTGCTCAACAAAAATATAACATTGAAAAGGGAAAAGATAAACAACTACATTTAAAACTGGTTTAAGTCCAGATAAAAATAAGCCCGTTTTCCATATAGAAACGGAAAGGAGAAAGATCAAATAACCATTAACCAAAACAAATTTACTATGAGAAAAAAATTGCTTTTTAGTTTCATGCTTTTGATGTCTTTTGGCATCATGGCGGTGCATGCCCAACAGATCAGGGTCACCGGTCAGGTAATATCTGCCGATGATGAGATGCCCATTCCGGGTGTATCTGTATCTGTTGTCGGCACAACCATCGGGACAGTGACCGACGTGGACGGTAATTACTCCATAAATGTCCGTTCCGAGGATGATATTCTCAGGTTCTCATTCGTGGGAATGATGCGCAGAGATATTGCTGTGGGAGACCAGAGAGTTATAAACGTAACGCTTGAACCGGAGCTGGTTGGCCTGGACGAGATAGTGGTGGTAGGATACGGTACACGATTGCGTTCTGAGCTTACAGGTTCCATATCATCTGTGCGTGCCGAAGATATAGCCGGCACGACCCAGCCCAGTTTTGAATCGGCCATCCAGGGACGAACCGCCGGAGTTCACATTACAGGCGGAAGCGGTAAGCTTGGCCAGACTGTAAAGATGAGGGTGCGTGGTGTTTCATCTCTTTCTGCTTCAGGCCAGCCTCTTTATGTAATAGACGGGTTTCCGGTTACACAGGAAAACCTCGGGCGCCCCGGAAATGAAGGGCTTAACCCTCTTGCAGATTTAAACCCGGCAGACATTGAGTCGATAGAGGTTCTCAAGGATGCATCCGCAGCGGCAATTTACGGCGCCCGTGCAGCTAACGGGGTTGTACTGGTAACCACAAAAAGGGGACGTGAAGAGGTAACCAGGTTCAATTTCAATGTTCAGCAGGGAATCAGTGAGCCTGCGCGCAAAGTTGGCTTCCTTGACAGAGACCAATATATAGAGCTTACCCAGGAAGC
>SLCF01000150.1 GCA_007125955.1 Bacteroidales bacterium
ACAATAGAAAAGTACTATGAAGTCCGGGAACAATTCCGGGAAATGGTTGCATTTTACAGAAAAAGAGACTTAAAGTCCGTAAGAAGCAGACCGGAAGAAGAACCTGAAGAGCAGATATACGAAGATGCGGGATTCATAACCGAAAGGAATTTAGAATGGCTTCCGTTAATGATAGAGATGATCCATGAAAAACCTGTTTTTTTTGCTTTCGGTGCAGCGCATCTGCCTGGCGAAGAAGGACTGGTTAATCTGTTAAGGGGAGAAGGATACAGGGTAGAGCCGGTATTTTAATCTTCTTTGATACACCTTACATAAGCACCCGTGCTTTTGCTGTAAACACCTTCGTGCATATAGGAGTACTCGTTGCAGAAACTTCTGAAATAGGCGTAACCGTCCGGAAAACCGAGTGAAGTCCAATAATCCCCGAATTTCCTGATGTTATAAAATGTTCCGTTACTGTGCCTGTAACCGCCGGGCAGTGCCGAAAAACCTGTTTCATCTGTAGCCCCTTCATTTGGCCTCATCCAACGAAGGGATGTTGCTTTAAGTTTACCTCCTGCCTCCTCACGGCCGCCAAGGTAACGTGACAATTCCCGCCAGTCATAATCATCAGGTATCCGCCAGCCTTCAGGACATAATCCTCTCTCATCATTAACAGCATGCCAGTTATAAAGGGCACCGTAAACACGTCCGAAATACCAGAAATTCCTGTAGTAACTGTATGCCCCCTCTTTCATCTCTTCCCATTCCTGATTGTTTGTTATACTGGGTATGGGGTCACCGTTCCTGTAATGCGTAACATTCAGGTTATCAGCCATCCAAACCTGATTTCCTATTTGAACAGTTTCATATGAAGTCCCGTTTACATCAACTATTTCTCCGGTGTCTCCGGAATTATTCAGCAAAACGGCATTCAGCAGTCCATCCATAAAAATCTGCTGCTGTATTAAAACGAAAAATAGTACAGGAATTATAGTTATTTTGATTATCTCCATTTTCCCCGCAGGTTAAATGACTAGTTCTCCCAATGAAAGGCAATTTAATTTAAAAACGCCATTACAAAAACTTTTATTATCAATAACAGATTCCGTTCAGCATAGTTCAATTATAGTTTTTCTTCTGAATTGTCCCCATTTACTATAAATAAAAAGGGGATGCAATTAATGAATACATCCCCTGAAGCGGTATATTGAAATGTAATATTACCTATCTGCTTCTTTCTGATGCTGTTTCATCGCGTATAGCCCTGAATTCATTTCCTTCAACCCAGTTTGGGAAATCATCGGAATTGGTAAGTTCCAGGCCGATATTGAAGAAAAGCCACAAGTCCTGATGCAAGCCGTCATAATCCCAGAGATCATGAATTATATCACCGGGCATGTGGTAGCGTTTAGCATAATCTTCGGATACCATCCGGGAATATTCCTCATCACGTCCGATGTAATCAGATCCGCCTTTTGCATAAATCATTGGAACACCAAACCTGGCCATACTGAAATGATCGGAACGGTAATAATAACCCCTTTCAGGGTATTCATCAGGTTCAAGTCTACGGTTTTGTGCAGAAGCATGGCGCCTAATATATTTGTCAAGGTCTGAACTTCCGTAGCCAATAACAGAAACGTCATGGGTTGGACCATAAACATTCAAAGCATCCATATTGATGCCAGCCACAGTTGTTGCAAGGGGAAACAGCGGGTTTTCGGCATAGTACCTTGAGCCTAAGAGCCCTGACTCCTCTGCTGTTACAGCCATAAAAACAACCGTTCTTTCCGGTGCTTCATCCAGTTCCATGAATTTTTGAGCCAGGCAGATAACACCCGCAGTACCGGTAGCATTATCAACTGCTCCGTTATATATTTCTATCTCCCCTTCTTCTGTTTCGGTCATACCAAGGTGGTCCCAATGACCCATATAAACAAAAGATTCTTCCGGATGAACGGATCCTTCAATATAGCCGATAACGTTATAAGATTCGGATGTGCGGTAGCTGTTGTTAAAGTTCACTGAAGCTGCAAGTCCAAGGTGAACGGGCGAAAAATCGGGCTGAACGGCCATTTCAGAAATTTCGCTCAAAGATGTGCCAGCTTCTTCAAATATCTTTTCAGCTACATCCTTATGTATCCAGCCTTCAACCAGCAGGGGCATCACATCCCTTTCAGCATCAAGATCGAGGTTTGGTCCGGACCATGATGTGCTGACAACATTCCATTCATATCCTGCCGGACCGGTTTGGTGAACAATCAGTGCAGCATCGGCTCCCTGCCGGGCAGCTTCTTCAAACTTGTAAGTCCAGCGCCCGTAATAAGTCATGGCATTTCCTGTGAACATATCTTCATCTCCTGTGGCATATCCGGGATCGTTAACAAGAATTACAACTGTTTTCCCTTCAACATCAACTCCTTCGTAGTCATTCCAGTTATATTCAGGTGCATTTATTCCGTATCCCACAAATACCAGTTCGCTGTTGCTGAGATTGACCTCTTCTGCACCAAGCCTTACAGAGTTAACCATCATTTCGTCATAATATCTGAAAGACATCTCAGTTTCTTCCCCGCTTATGCTTAGATCTGATATGTTTGAGGGTGTTATTTCAATTAATGGCACTGCCTGCCTGTAACTGCCGTTGACTGCAGGTTCAAGTCCGATTTTTTCGAACTCCGATTCAATATATTCCACGGTCTTCAGTCCTCCGGGGGTCGAAGGGGCCCTTCCTTCAAAATCATCGGATGAAAGAATTTCTATATGCTCTTGAAGATCTTCGCAGAATGGTTCAATTTCATCAACAGCTGGGCCGCATTTGTTGAAAAATAACACTGCCGCAATGATTATTGCTGATTGTTGAATAATAATTTTGAAACTTTTGGTTTTCATAACTATGTTTGAATTAGGGTTATTACTTGTTCTTTAACTCACAATAAATACGGAAAAAATTTCCGGTGATTGTAAACCACAACCAAAATTATGAAAAATAACTCTTTAACCCAATTAAAAAATTCAGCTATCAATTTTCGGCAGCTCGGAAGATGCGCTTTCCGGCTTTAAGAAAGTGGCATAAATAATATCCAAACTGAGAGCAGTTTTTCTGGTATTACTCTCTTTATGGATATTTTACTCAATTTTTATTAAAGAGATTGCTTATTGCAGCATTTTGCTATTTGTTTCCTAAATATGTTATTTTTGTTTTGCATTTTACAGGGTAGCTAGTCAAATCAAAATTTTAATTATCTTTTTCAAACATAAAATCAGAATCGATTAATTATGGAAGAAAAAAAAGAGAATGCCAGCAGCAGACAAACCCCGGAAAATGAAAGCAAATCGATTGAAACGAGCTCTTCCGGTTTTATCAGGTGGATAGAGGTGATGGGCAACAAACTTCCTCATCCTTTCTGGATATTTGTCTGGATTTGTATTTTTATAATTGTATTAAGCGGGATCACTTCATTCCTTGGAGTAAGTGCCACAGATCCATCAACCGGACGGGTGGTTGAAGCCCAAAATCTAATATCGGGCGAAGCATTAAGGCGATTTGTAGAGGAGATGGTGACCAATTTTGCCCATTTTGCCCCGTTTGGACTTGTTCTGGTAATGTTGATGGGTGTTTCCGTAGCAGAGCGAAGCGGATTGCTTGCAGTTGCGATGCGTACGGTTGCCTTCTCGGTGCCGAATAAGATAGTCTTGCCGGTTATATTCATTATCGGTGCTTGCGGAAATATTGGCTCTGATGCGGGAGTCGTGATCGTTCCGCCGATTGCAGCACTTATCTTCGCACAAATGGGCCTCAATCCCATTGCCGGATTGATAGCAGGTTATGCCGGTGCTACTGCAGGCTTTACCGCCAATTTTTTTATTGCCGGTACAGATGTTTTGCTTGCCGGGATCAGTACATCCATTACGGAGCAGATGGCTGAAGGGATGGAAGTGAGTGCAACAGCCAACTGGTATTTCATGATTGTTTCAACAATCCTGCTTGGTATAGTCGGAGCATTCGTAGTATCCCGTTTTACAATACCGCGTTGCAAAAAATTTGATTACTATATTTCCGATGATACCCCAACTGAAAGAGCTTCTCTAACCCCTGAAGAGAGAAAAGGGCTTAAAAGGGCCGGAATTGCCCTGTTCTTTTATGTTGTCCTTATTTTGATACTGGTTGTTCCCTCAGGGGCTCCATTGCGAGATCCGGAAACTGGGGGGCTTGTACCTTCGCCTTTTTTAAGGGGATTAATACCAATTCTGTTTTTCTTTTTTGCCATTCCGGGCTATTTTTTCGGAAAAGCAACAGGAACAATCAAAAGATCAAATGATGTTCTGAAGTTTATGGAACACGGAATGAAGGAGCTTTCCGGATATATTGTACTTATGCTGATAGTTGCACAGTTCATAAACCTTTTCAACTGGTCACAGCTTGATACCATACTTGCTATTTCGGGAGCAGAATTTCTTCAGGCTACCGGGCTTGTGGGCCCGCTTATGTTTACCGTTTATATGGTTATAGTGGCCGGAATAAATATTTTCATGGGCAGTGGTTCAGCAAAATGGGCTATATTCGCACCGATTTTCATACCTATGCTGGCACAACTTGGGTACAGTCCTGCTTTTGTTCAGCTGATGTACAGGGTAGGGGACTCAATAACAAACTGTATTTCGCCAATATACCCCTATTTCCCCCTTCTGCTCGGGTGGATACACAAGTATAATAAGAACCTGGGGATTGGAACAATTATATCACTCCTTATACCTTATGCTATAATACTTTTTGTAATGTGGGTTATATTGCTGTTTGTCTGGTACGGACTGAACCTGCCGATTGGAGTAGGAGAAGGGATTTACATTCAATAGTTATGGTGTCTGAGGGGTTAAGGAATATTCCATTTTTTTAACGCCGGCCACTTAGTATTAATAATAAATGCCGGGGTCATATGAAAAAGATCCCGGCATTTTTATTACTTATTGCGTTAGGTTGAATAATTTAGGGGAGCCACCGTGCACGAAAGCTTGCCCGGCGCTGTGAGAGAGCGGGTTAGCAATCCTCCTGCCTGCCCGATTCTGTGCTTAACGGGTAGTATTTATCTTATGTGTAATTTAGAATTGCAGTCATTTTATCTTTGTGATAAAACGCTTTAAGTTCTCAGTTTTCAGAATCCACCAACCTGCCTGCCGGTTTGTAGACTTTTATCCAATCTATATCAAATGAGACGGGCAGATTGTTTTCAATAGCATTTCCTGTTATCCCCGAGCTGAGAATCATATACATCGGTTCACTAAAAGCTGAAATCCGTTCTTTCTTAACAATCATGTTGTTTATCTTCCATATAATTTCATCAGGCGTCCACTCCAGTCTGAAAATATAAAAACCCTTAGAGAAATCTACTCCTTTTATAACACTTTCGCTGTTTTTCAAATTGTCAGAGCCGGGTTTTTCCTGCCAGAATCCTCCCATGTTTACCTGTTTACTTTTATCACCAGAAAACCTGAAAACATTCAGGTGGGGGACCATTTTCCCCTGAACCATCCAGAAAGCATGATAAACAGAAGGTGAAGCATTAAGTTTTACTTTAGCTTCGAATGCTCCGTATTTTTGCCAAAGGCTTTCTCCTGTATTTATCATTGCCGAGGTAAAATCAAAATCTTTTTGAAAAAAGCCAATAGAAGGATCCCACGCTTTACCCGTCACTTTTTCCTTTTTTGTATAAAGCTTCAATATTCCGTTTTTTATCTCAAAATTTTTGTCCACTGTAAAGTAGTGAGGGTCGCTGGCAAGCGAGTAACTGTCATTTAAAAGGTTCTTGCCCCAGAAATAAGTTGTAAGCCATTTTTCCGGGTTAAGTCCGGTTGAATTGAAATTATCAGAGAAAACAAGCTCCCATTTTTTGATTTCATCAAATTTAGATGATTCCTTAAGTTTAAAGTACCATTTTATTTTTCTGGATTTTTTCAGTTGCTCATATTCAACTAGCTGCTGGTATTCAGGGGATTTTTTAAATTTATCGCGCGATTTCATGTGCTTCTCGAGCTCTTTGAACTCATCTGACTGAACATACTTTTCCAGTTCGAGGAATTCTTTAATTTTATCGGAATTGTCAAGCTGCCTGTAATATTCGTAATCCTTTGATTCTTTAAGTTTGAAATATTTTTTGTATTTACTGCTTTTTTTAAGGTTTTTATACTCTTTTTCCTTATGCAGTGCTGCAGCTTTTTCTATTTCAAATTTATTCTTTTCCGCTTCATAATCACCTGATGTTATAAATTTCTCAAGTTTTTCATATTCCTTGATCTCCGCCGAGTCTGCAAGTATTTTATAATTTGCAAAAGCCTTTGATGAAACCAGCTTAAAATAGGCTTTTATTTTGGGGTCTTTTTTAAGATGAATATATTCCTCGTATTTCCGGTTATCCTCCGTTTGTTTGAATTCTGAAGCAGACATCACCTTTTTCTTTGCCTGGAAATCACTTGAATTAATAAACATTTCAAGTTCCCTGAACCCTGCAAGTTTTTCACTGTTTTCCGTTTCCCTGAAATCATCAAAATCCTGAGAAGATCTTATTGTAAAATAGTCATTAATGTCCGGTGACTTTTTAATCTTTTTGTATTCCTTAAATTTTTCATAAGCTTCGGTATCCTCGAATTTCATTTTTTTAATGCGCCTGAATTCTCCGGATTGGACGTATTGCTCAAGTTCCTGAAACTTTTTTATATCATCAGAGGCTTCAATTTTGGTGAAATTCCCGAAGAAGGGATTTGAGATAAATCTGAAATATCCGGCAACAGGTTTTGATTTTTTCAGCTCCCTGTAAGCCATAAGTTTATCATAGGCTTCCGTGTCGCTGAATTTCCTGTTGTTGATCTCTTTCTTTTTTTCCCTGAATTCCCGGGAATTGATTAATTCATCAAGTTCCATGAACCTCGCAGGTTCTCCGGTCTGTTCGTACTCGAGTAATTTTTCATACTCTTTTCTTATCCTGTTTTCTCTTTCCTCAACTTTTGTTGTTCCCGGCAGGAATCCGGTTTTTGCTTTTAGTCTGAACCTGAGCTTTAACATAAAATTTGAATTTGTTTTTATCCCTCAAATGAGATCATTAACTGCATTGTTTTACAAACGAAAGCACTACCGGTAAACGCCTTTTAAAAAGGGTGAGCCGGAGAATTCTTTATTTTTTGTTTAAAAAATGTTTTTACCGGTTTTGCAACCGGAAGAACATTTATAATTTTTACGTGAAACAGCTTTTTTTTGTTTCGTTATCAAATAGTTTTTAAGTGATATATTCCATTAGCAAAAATCTATTTGAAACATTATTCCAATTTTCGAGTATATACTTATTTTAATAAATTTATATGGATCGTCAAAGCACATTGGAGGCCTGCCATTTTCTTGACAAGACTGAAACGGCAATGCTTGGTGGCCAGGGAGAGTTTTACCCCGTATATATATCCGTTAGCAGTGGAATAAAAAATATTTCTGTACTGAGCCGCATCGGTCACTTTATGAGACCCTACATGAGTGATATAGAGTCTCTGGTGGATAAAGATCTTTCCTCATCAGGATTGATGATAGAAGGATTTTTAACTGAGGGCTTGATGAAGCGTGCAAAAACTGAACAGGTTTTTCCCCTCACATCTTTGCTTGAACAGGAACTTGAGATAATAAAAAAGGCTGCTTTGCGTGAAATAGAGCTAAACGGAGAACTGACTGATAACAATTTTGCCTGGTCTTATGCAAGATATAGCTCAGATATTGCAGAGATACTTGACAGGATGATAAAAAAGGAATTTTTTAAAGAACTTGAGCAGGTTTTCGAAAAATATGTAAATTCTGATAGTGATCAGAAAGCTTATAAGATCGCCAATTATTTCATTCATTACATTAACTGGAATAATTCCTTTAAAGATATTTATGAAAGGAGTTTCGAAATAATGCCCGATGATATAAAGCATATTGAAAAATATTTTTCACCCTCACTTTCAGCTGCTGTAAGGGCTTATCTTGCTTTATTGCCCAGTCTGAATATTCTAAGACAGGCATATTCATCCCGCAATGATGGCAAAATAACTAATTTAACATATATCGACTGGATCGGTAAGATACGAAACGTTGCCTGTGAAATATTTATCAGATATTACGGGGAGAGGCAAGGTACAGAGTATCTTGATCGCCTTGATGATCTTCTGGAAAAAGATAATGCAAAAGACATTGCTTAAATATCTATAATTCTTATCATACAGTAATTTCAAGGCATTTCCTTATGGAATTGAACATCTCTTCAGTATTTATAGGTTTTGTCAGGTATCCGTCACATCCTGCAGAAACAAAACGCTCTTTTTCTCCGGGCATTGCATAGGCTGTCTGCATTATCACAGGGATTGAGGGGTTCATTTTTTTAATCTCCACCAGCACGTCGTAGCCGTTAACTTGAGGCATATTAATATCGAGAAGAACAAGGTCTATTTTTTTGTTTTTGCGGCAAATTTCCAGAGTTTCTTCTCCGTCTCTTGCCCATAAAACTAAGGCATGGGTTTTTTTGAGCAGAGCTTCAATCAGCCTGAAGTTTGCTTCAATATCTTCGGCTACCACTATTGTTTTGTCCTTGAGGACAAGTTTTTTACCCCTTGAAATTTGCACAATCTTTCTTGATGGTTCCCCTGACTCTGAATGGAGGCAGGGGATATTAAAGTAGAATGTAGTACCGATACCCTGGCTTGATTCAACCCAAATCTCACCCCCAAGCATTTCAACCAGGCTTTTTGAGATTGTCAGGCCAAGTCCTGCACCTCCGAAATTCCTTTTTGAAGAATCCTCACCCTGTCTGAAGCGGTTGAAGATAACTTTAGTTTTTTCTTTGGAGATACCGATCCCTGTATCTTTCACGAAGAATCTCAATTTCCCGCCTCTTTCCGGCTCGTAACCAAATTCAACTGAACCTTTCCGGGTAAACTTGCATGAATTTCCAATCAGATTAACCAGGATCTGTCTCAGGCGGTGAGGATCGGTTATAATTGTTGTATTGTCATTGTCAAATCCTTTGTGAACCGACAATACGGTGTTTCTGTTTCCCTGGGTTTCAACCTGATTCTTAAAGGTCTCCAGTATCTCATCAAGAAGTTTGTTTATCTGGCATTCGCTTTTAATGATACTGATCTGTCCGGCTTCGATTTTTGAAACATCTATGATATCTTCTATCAGTTTCAGAAGAACCTGACTGTTATCGTTTATTATATTTGTAAATGATTTGCGTTCTTCAAGAGATATGCTTGTATCTACAAGCAGCCTTGAAAGACCCACGATCGCATTCATAGGTGTGCGGATCTCGTGTGACATATTTGCAAGAAATGCCGTTTTCAAGCGGTCGCTTTCCTCTGCTTTTTCCTTTGCTCTCTTTATTTCCTCATCAGCCTCTTTTTGTTTGGTTATATCATTTTTTATAGCTACAAAATGGGTTATATCCCCTTTGTTGTTTATTATTGCTGAAATAGCGACTTTTTCCCAGTAAAGGGTTCCGTTTTTCTTTTTATTTATAATCTCCCCCTGCCAGTCTTTACCGCTTTTGATCGATTTCCACATTTTTCTGAAAAACTCTGCTGAATGCTTTCCTGAGTTGAGAACATTCATGTTCCTGCCCATAACTTCCGCAAAGTTGTAGCCTGTTATGTTTGTGAAAGCAGGATTTACGAACTCTATTTTTCCTTCCGGATCTGTAATGACGACACAAACGGGCGAATACCTTATGGCTCTTGAAAGTATCCTCAGTTTATATTCTGCTTCCTTGCGCTTTGTGATATCAATGTAAATTCCACCAATACGGGAGGCGTCGGGATCTTTAATTGAGAATTTATGTACCATGTAAATACGTTCCCTGCCGTTTTTATCAGTGAGTATTTTCTCAACTACTATATTTTCCCCTGCAATTGCTCTTTTATCTTCATCTCTTTCAATACGGGCGATTCTCCCGGGAAAAATCTCATTCGGTTTTTTCCCCGCACAGTTTTTTTTACAGAATACTTCATCCATATACCTGTTATGGTAGAGTGGCTTGCTTTTTTCATCCTTGATAAATATCCCAAGAGGCAGGTCATCCATGAAATGCCTGAATTGCCTTTCACTTTTTTCAAGGGCCTCTTCTGCTTTTTTTCTGTAAGTAATATCCCTGAAATCTTCCACCATTCCTTTAAGAACGCCATTTTCATCGTATATAGGCGTACATGTCTGTATACCTGTAATTTTTTTTACTGTTTTGCCTGGCTTTTCAACTTCTCCCTCAATTAGTTTTTCCCCGTTTTTCAATCTCAAAAGAGGGCAGGATTCTTTGTGGCATCTTGGTTCGGGCCAGTAGCTATAGCATTTTTTGCCAATTATTTTATCGGGATTTAAACCGAATAGTTTTGCATATGATTTATTAATCCGTATAATCTGAAAATCTTTGTTTATAACCCTTATGCCTGTAGCAGTTGAGTTAAGAATATTATCCAGTTCAATCGCCGATCCTGTAATTTTTTCCGTTTCTTTCTGCAGGGTGTCAAATTTCTTCTTGTGAATATCGCTGAAACCGGTCACTGTTTTACCGGCGAAAAACCTTACCGAAATGTAAGCGATTATAAAAAAAACAGGTGCCAGGAAAAATATACCAAGAATATTTCGATTGAATATTGATTTTATTTCAGTTGCATCGTGCGCAATTATAAGTCCGCCGAGAGGAACCCCTGATTCAGCGGTTACAAGCCCCCTGTTTTCAATTACAAAACTCTTATTATCAATGCTCAGGGCTTTCTTTTCCGGAATCTCGTCATTGCCAAGGAACTCCAGGAACAATTCCTCATAATTATATGGTTTCAGGCATAAATTATTGAGGTCAACCGTATTATCCGGCTGTAAATTGGCAATTACAGGAAACAGGCTTTTTGGGAAATAAAGTGCAGTTATAAAGTCTGATCCGGATTCAAGATATTCTATTATTTCAATATCTCTTAAACCGAGTTCAATTACACCTGAAAATGAACCGTTGTGGAAAACGGGAGACACAACTTTAAAAAAAAGTTCATTGTTTACAACTTTGTAACCTCTCTCCGTTGATTTGTTATCTATGGCCTCTCTTATTAGCGATTGGGGAGGTATGTTAAGTATGTTGCCGGAACCATCAGGAGAAAAGAAAAGCCTGTATTCGGGGAGATAAAAGTTGATTATGAATTTAAAAGGATATTTTTCTTTTAGTTTTTGCTGTAAATCATTTACATTAGCTGAAAGAAGCTTTTTGTCTCTGTAGCGGAAAGGTTTGGTAATTTCTGCATTTTCTCTGAAATTGCTCAAAATATCATTAAAGTCCCCTGAAAGAGCGTTTAATCTGGATTCTAAAAACGAGGTGTTTTCGGTTATAAGTTTTTCTTCTTGTACCCTTTTCAGTTTTACCTGACTCCGGTACAATATAACTGAAGCAAAAAGAAGTACTGTGCCGAACACAACCATTGTAAATATTAAAATACGCGATTTTAACCGTTTGTTAATGTCTGTTTGTGTCAGCATCTTTTTCTCTCAAATAATATGTTAAGAAAATGAAAATTTTGGAATGAAAGAAACATTTTAATAAAAAAAACCCACCATAATTATTTATGGCGGGTTTAAAAGATTAAGGTGTAATATTATTAACGGGTGTTGTATTCAGCTTCCCGTTTTTTAGCTTCCTCCAGCCATACAGGTAAAGTGTCACGCAGAAACCGCTCCTTTTCAGCCCTTATCTCAGCCATGTCAAGTCCCAGGTATTCCTGCGCCTTTTCTTTTGTAGAGATATCAGGCATTTCTATTGGTTGTGACACATTATACTTTGCAAATATTCTTGAAAGCAGTACGCGTGCTTCCTGTGCTTTTTGTATTGAGGTGCCGAGGACTCTCAGGGCTTCTGTGGGTGAATGGAAACCCATACTGTTGGCTGCCGCAACCCAGTCCCATCTCCACTGAGAATGGCGAATGAGCTGAAGAATGGGCTCCATTTCCTCTTCAGCAGCCCCGGCATCCCATGCTGCTTTTGCTTCTATATGGAGCCTTGCAAGGTTTTGTTCAGCAATACCTCTCATTTCACTAACTTTATTCTGGCGGTCGTAAACAATCTGGCGGAGTTTTTCTTCACCCTCTCTGTGGCACACCTGGCATGAACCTTCGATATTGCTTAGCGGGCTGGTCAGATGGTGATTTGTAAATTTCAGACCGCCCTCCCTTTTATAAGGCATATGGCAATCTGCGCATGAAACACCTCTTTCCGCATGTATACCCGTCATATAAAGCTCATAATCGGGGTGTTGGGTTTTAAGCATCGGTGCACGGCTAAGTGAATGTGTCCAGTCTGCAAATTCATAATTATCGAAATATGTTTCCATTTCATCTGCCGAGAATCCTTCATCCCACGGAAAGATAAGGTAGTTTTCTTCACCGAAGTAATACTCAACATGGCATTGCGCACAAACAAGTGAGCGCATTTCCTGATGGGTAGCTTTGTTTATATCATCTCCCCGGCGCTGGAATGCCTCTATAAGCGCCGGTCTGGTAATACGAAGGTTCATTGTTTCGGGGTCGTGGCAATCCTGGCAGCCTATGGGATTCACTATCTGACTTCCCATTTCGCTCCAGCTCGAGCTGTAAAATTCACCGATACCGATCTCAGCCATTACCCTCGGCACATCAGTGCTTTTACATGTCCAGCAAGTGGCCGGCTGGGGCTGAACTGTCCTGAGAGTATTATGTACATCCGTAACAGAATAATAATGGCCCCTGCCCTGGTTATAATCACGTGCAAAAGCATAACCTGCCCACATAATAACCAGTTCCGGGTATTTTTCAAGGTAATCTATCATGACCGATCCGTAGTACTGACTTTCGAAAGTAGTGTCAAGCGTTTCAAGGTAAGATTCATACTGGCGGGGAAAATTTTGTCCCCACACTTCATTTCTCGGTTCCCATTCCGAAATGGGTTCTACCATTTGAAAGTACAGCTGGGCTTCGGTTCTCCGTTCTACAATCGATGCTGCAAAAAGACCCAAAATAAAAACCACTGCAACGGTTCCAAAAAACAGTACCCAGCTTATCCAGGGTTTTTTTTCCGTTAGTTCTCGGATGCTTTTCATTTTCGGGGATTTTAGTTATTTACTCAATATTAAATTTTTCTGTTTTTTAAAGGGCTATTCATTATCACCTGATGTTATGCGTTCAAGCCATTTTGGGGTGAGCGAAGGGAGTCTCGGGACAAGGGAAAAAGGTGCTGAAGAAAGGCTCCTGACTGTTCCGTGGGGAACTTCCCTGTGGCAGTCCCAGCAGCGGTGTCCGTCCCCTTTGGCATGTCCCCTTCCTGTAACCTCAACAATGCGTGTTGTTTCAACAAGTTCAACATGACACCTGATACAGTTTTCCTGTACAACATTGATACCGGCAGGCTTTATCTCAATAACCTGCGGTTCGGCCCTTGCAGTGAATATTGTAGCATGACGCATACCGTCTTTGGCCTTGAAATAATATTTCCTTACGAAATTGTCATGGGGGACATGACAGTCAGCGCAATTTGCGGCTTCACGGTGACTGCTTTTGGACCAGGAGGCGTACTGGGGATACATTACATGGCAGTTGATACAGGTTTCCGGGCGGTCAGATATATATGAATGAGCTTCCGAAGCATGAACTACCAATATTAGAATTCCGGTTAGAATTCCGAGAAGAACAACCACAACCGGCTGCCATTTAGGCGGTGGTGCCAGTTTTTTGAATATTCTTTTCATATCTGGAATATTGGCTAATCTGTACCTGAAAACCGGTTTCAATTCAAAAGTAAAGAAAAATTTTTAAATCTGACAAAAAAACAGTTCGCATTTTGAAAATATTAAAGAGCGGTTCACTGCAGCATTATCTATTCTTTTATCATTGTCAGAACCATTTTGAATTTTCCGGGGGCCCTTACTGCATGTGGTATATTTGCCGGCATAATTATAGATTCGCCCTGGCTGAGATTGTAAGTTTTTTCTTCAATGGTTATAATTGCTTCACCTTCTGTAATATTTACCAATGCATCAAAGGGAGCGGTATGTTCGCTCAGCCCTTCACCTTTGTCAAAAGCAAAAAGGGTTATATTTCCACCGCTTCTCTTTAAGATGTTTTTGCTTACTATACCACCCTTGGCATAATTTATCTCATTGTTGAAGATGAAAATCTCAGATTTTTTAAATTCCTTTTGTTGTGTCATCTCTTTCATTTTAAGTGTAATATCTTTTTTTTCTGAAATTAAGGGGCAGGTATAATTCCGGTGCCCTGAGAAGGGCACTGGAATTATTTCAGGATTTAGCTGAGAAACATTTTAAGGTCTTCTTCCACGTCAGTAATTCCTCCGATTCCGAATTTCTCTATCAGCACATTTGCAACATTTGGAGAGAGAAATGCAGGCAGGGTGGGGCCAAGGTGGATGTTCCTGACTCCAAGTGAAAGGAGAGCCAGCAGTACAATTACCGCTTTCTGTTCGTACCATGCTATATTGTAAGCAATAGGCAGTTCATTGATATCGTTTAGTTTGAATATCTCCTTGAGCTTTAGTGCAATCACGGCAAGAGAGTATGAGTCATTGCACTGTCCTGCGTCAAGCACCCTCGGTATACCTCCAATATCGCCAAGGGGAAGCTTGTTGTAGCGGTATTTCGCACAACCGGCTGTAAGTATTATGGTATCTTCAGGCAGTTTGCCTGCAAAGTCTGTGTAATATTCTCGGTCTTTCATCCTGCCGTCGCATCCGGCCATTACAAAGAATTTTTTTATTGCCCCCGATTTGACTGCATCAACAACCTTGTCAGCCAAAGCAAATACCTGGGCATGTGCAAAACCACCTACTATCTCCCCGTTTTCAATCTCAACCGGCGGATCGCATTTTTTTGCATGCTCAATTATTTGCGAGAAATCTTTTTCCCCTCCTTCTTTTCTTGGCGGAATATGGGGGAATTCCTCAAATCCGGCAGATCCTGTGGTATATACCCTCTCCCTGTATGTTGCTTTTTTGGACGGGGGGACAATGCAGTTTGTTGTAAAGAGTACAGGACCGTTAAATGTTTCAAAATCTTCTTTTTGTTTCCACCATGAGCTGCCGTAATTTCCTGTGAAATGGCTGTACTTTTTGAATGCTGGATAATAGTGAGCCGGCAGCATTTCGCTGTGAGTGTAAACATCAACTCCGGTGCCTTCAGTTTGTTTCAACAACTCTTCAATATCTTTAAGGTCATGTCCGCTGATGAGGATACCGGGTTTATTTCGCACACCGGTTCTGACCTTTGTGAGTTCCGGATTGCCGTATGCAGATGTATTTGCCTTGTCAAGTAAAGCCATTGCTTTAACCCCGAAATTACCGGTTTCAAGTACAAGGGATGTAAGCTCCTCTGCGCTGAGATCATCTCTTGTTAAAGCAACAAGTGTATCCTGAATAAATTCATGAATGGATTTGTCATTGTATCCCAGGTTCATGGCATGCTCAGTGTAAGCAGCCATACCTTTCAGTCCGTATGTGATAAGTTCCCGCAAAGAGCGTATATCTTCGTTTTCAGTTGACATTACCCCTACTGAGGCAGCTTTTTCATCGTATTCTTCCGCAGATGAAGGATTCCATGTTGCAGATTCGTGCAGATTACCCTTTTTTTCAATTCCACCTGCATTTTCAATCTTTTTTCTGAGCCGGTTGCGTATTTCCAGTCCTTTGCTTACCAGTTCAATAAAAACATTTCTGTCAAAGTTGGTGTTTGTAACTGTTGCAAATAAACCGTTTATAATGAAACTATCAACCCCGGGCTCTTCAATTTCTTTTTTCACTGCCTCCCTGTTGTAAACGGATATTCCCTTTATTACAAAAACAAGAAGATCCTGGAGGTTTGCAACATCATCTGTTTTACCGCATACTCCTTTGATAGTGCAACCTGTTCCTTTCGCAGCTTCCTGGCACTGATAACAAAACATGTTCATAGTTTTAAATTTTTTAAATGGTTATTAATGGTTAACTAAATTGATCAGAAAACAGATATTAAGCAAGACGCTTCTGAATAATTTTCAACATTTCTATATAAAGCAAAAAGGTAATAATTTACCTAAATATCGGCAAAAAAATTTTTAGATAAGTAACACTTTCCCTGTTTTTAGATCATTCATAATCCCCCTTTTGCATAATCTTATTACGTAACGTTTGTTCCGTATTAATGTTTATTGTCTGATATTGGTTTAATTTTTAATGTAATTTTTGATTTTCAGGTATTCATGATTATTATATTCTTTCAATAACCTGGTTTCTGATTGTCTCCGTCATCTTTATCTTTTTTCTTTTTCAAATCAAATTGTTTTTCATCCGCCTTCAGTCCGATAAAATTAACTGAAAGCTGAAATAAAGTTGCAATACCTGCTATCGCCATTAATGTTACAAAAATATCCCCGAAGGGAATGAGGAAATATACAGTTGTATTAAAAAGTGCTATCCATACACCCGCACACCAGGGGCATGTAACTATTGCCTTAAGTGAATCACCAAATCCTGTTCCTTCCATTAAACGGATCATATCCCTTATCAGCTTGAAAACCCTGTCGTATACGAGCATTCGTGTCATCCTGTATGTGGAAATAGCAATCAGGAGAAACTCAAAAGCTGTTATATTCCTGATATCAACTCCCGCATCTATCAATAAGGTTCCTGCTAAAACAACTAAAGCAATAAATACAAACGTAGAAACTATATTCCACCATTTTTCAGCTTGTGTAGGTTTAGGCAACTTCATTATTCTTTATTTTGCATGTCTCTGATGTGCCGGCAGAATGAACACTTATTAAGCTTTTCTGCTGGCATTACTTATATTTTTGCTTAAAAATAATAAAAATATATCAAATCCATTCCTCTTTCAGCATATTCCCCCTTATACCCAGTATAACCTGTTTTATGGGGATTTTTCGCGAGGCCTTTTGAACAGCCGACCTGGCGAGTTGTAACAAACCTCCGCAACATGGAACCTCCATTATCATTACGGTTAAAGTGTTAATTTTTGCCTTGTCGATCAGATCTATCAGTTTTTCAAAATAGATATCCATATTGCTGTCCAGTTTTGGGCATGCAATTGCAAGTGATTTGCTTTTCAGGTGTAAGGAGTGAAAATCACCCGCCGCAAATGCTGTACAGTCAGCTGCCAGCAGCATATCACTTCCCTTGAAATGAGATGCAGCGGGGTTAATAAGATGCATTTGTACAGGCCACTGTTCAAGTGCGGATGGAAAAGGCCGTACGCTTCCGGTATCAGCTTTTGATGTTGTTTTGCCAAATGACATTGAAAGTGATCCGGGGCAACCTTTATGCTCATTACTATTACCTTCTCTTAACCCTGAACCGGAGACACCATTTTTTATGCTTCCTTCGTCTTCTTTGCTTTTATTGCAAACCTTTTCTATAACCTTTTCTACAGAAAAACCTATATTATTTTTGTTTTTCCTGAGGTATTCCAGAGCTTCCTTTAAATAACCCGTCTCATTATGCTCGCTCAGGTGCATTAAATGGGCTGTAACCACATTTTTTCCCTTGACAGCCATTTCCCTTATAACCTTGATCTCATCGTATGGTTCGGCTTCCCTTTCCTCTATTTCAAGTGCCCCTTCCGGACAATGACCAATACATGCTCCAAGTCCGTCGCACATAAGTTCACTTACAAGCCGGGCTTTGCCGTCTATTATCTGCAAAGCGCCTTCATGGCAGTTCGGAATGCAAAGTCCGCAACCGTTGCATTTTTCATCGTCAATTTTTATAATCTCTCTCTTCATTCGTATATTATTTATATTATTAAATTTCCTGTACTAAAGGGATGATAAACCAAATTATTCATTAATAATTCACTTAAAGTAAAACAAAAAAGTAATAAAGTAATGAAATACGCAAATATATAAAATAGCTTTTATTTCAGCAAATTGTCCAAGGATATTTTTTTCGGTTAATTAAATGGTGTAAGTGCCTGAAAACAGTATGAGAATTTAACTGTGCAGACACTTTTTAGGATTACCAGAAGAGAATCCAATGTTCAGCAGTTTTGAAGGATAGTCAGATTATTTACAGTTGACCTGAAATAATCATCTGTTTAAAAAGATAAAAAAAGCTTCAGATGTAGAGGTTAAGTGTCTGCTTTTCAAGATGTGTTTTGAATTCCACGGTCATTTTGTTTGTAACATTGTTCATGATACACTTGTCAAACGGACATATTGGCTTGCTAAGAGGGCATGGGGAAATTTCAATATCTCCCTCGATAGATTCATAAATATTGAGGAATGAAATTTCTGCAGGATTTTTTTTTAGTGTAAAGCCCCCGTTTGGTCCCCGCTGTGAATTTAGGTAATTGCTCTTGGCAAGACGCTGCATTATTTTAGCAACATGATGCCTGGAAGCACCCGTTTCTTCTGCAATATATTGCACACTTACCGGGAGTTCTGACCTTGCAATCAGAATCATACCATGCAGTGCAATTGATGCGGCCTCTGAAATTGCTACTATTTTTGACATTTTGGACTTGAAAGTATTTAATTACTTAATTAATGTTTTTGCGAATATACATCAAATTTTTTTTATCAGAAAACAGACACAGCCGGATCAATCGTCTTTGAAGATATTTTTCAATATCTTCTCAAAACAGAATGAGATATTGTCATGGCAAGATATACATAAGGTCAATGATGTATTGATCCCCCATGATCTGTTCATATCATTTTGTCTGCCCTTGACTGATGCAGGCTTAAAGTCAGAGAAACAAAAAATGAATGCTCCCTTGATCCACGGGAGCATTCATAATAAATGGCAGTAAAGTCTTTTAAAACATAGGACTAAATAGAGGATATCCTGGATAGAAACATTTCAAAAGTTTCAGTTATTTCACCTGCCAGTTGATCCTGGTCAAAGTTCCCTGCCATTCTTCCCATTTCATTCATTATCTGAAGGGAAATCGTTATTTCCTGTTCCAGAAGTTGGCGGCGCCTGCTGCCAAACCTGAAATAGTAATTCAGCTCATCTTTCAGCTCATTATGGTAATCCCTTATAATATTATTTGCCTTTTCCGGCTCCTCCGCCATATAATATGATTCTGCAACTCCAAGCATCATAAAATCATTAGGCACCCTGTTTGCCGGCATTAGCTCCATTGCCTTGTCAAGTACAACCACCGCCGAATCCCTTTTGTTTTCCTCAAGCAATGAATTGGCAAGTCTGGAAAATTTCTGCCTTAGTCTCAATACCCTTATAGTCCTCAGATTGTAGTGGCACAGATGTACATCGGGTTCATTTATACGGCCCCAGTCGAATTTGTTAATAAAATTGTCAAACATTACATCGGTGTTAACCCTTCCGTATTCAAAATCATCGCCATCTGATTTAATTGGTACAAGCCTGTAGGCAAAGCCCTCAAGCTGAAAATAATCTTCCAGTCCGAGTGCATCTTCAGTGCCTCCGGTTACAAAATAGACAGGTCTTTCCCAGTTGTTATGCGCCAGTATATCCAGCAAAATCATGTGGTTTTTCTGAATGAAATTTTTATCAATTTCCCATTCTATTGAAGGCACTATTTTATCCGCCAGATCAGGGGAAACAGTTCCGTTTTCTATTACCTTATCCCTGTCTACCGGGATTCTGAACTTGTTTGTGGGCAAATAGTCTAATTCACGTCCGTCCCTGAGCTGCAACTTGCTTCCGGAGCTGTCATCAGCAATGAAATCAATAATCTTCCTCAAATCCACATGTTCATCAAACCTGTTCATAATATGCAATAGAGTGTTTGTCCCCTCAATATACTTTTTCCTGGGAAGTGTAAGCGGAAGAGGAGCAGATTCATTCATCCTCTGCTTCATCTGGTCAATATACCAATGAGTGTTCAAAAGCATGAGATTGGCAACCCTTACATCAGTACGGTGTCCTTCCACCTCCTGCGCATACCAGAGAGGGAAAGTGTCGTTGTCGCCGTGGGTAAAAATTATGGCATCGGGCTCACATGTGCTGAGGTAGTTGAAGGCAAAATCCCTTGCAGTAAAGCGTCCTGAACGATCGTGGTCATTCCAGTTTTCCGAGGCCATCAAAACAGGAACGGCAAAAAGTGTTACAATTGTGGCAGATATTGCAGCTGCCTTTAGAGGTACTTTTTTCCTCATCCATTCTATGAGTGAAAGGGTGCCAAGACCTATCCAGACCGAGAATGCAAAAAAGGAGCCCACGTAAGAATAGTCCCTTTCCCTGGGCTGCATAGGGGTCTGGTTCAGATATACAATTATGGCAAGTCCGGTAAAAATAAAGAGCAGTAAAACAGCAGTGAAATCTTTGGGATTTCTGTTTAAATGGAAGAAAAATCCCAAAAGCCCCAGCAGCAGTGGTAATCCGTAATAGATGTTCCGGGAGGGATGATTGGCAATACTGTCGGGCAGCCCGGTTTGCGGACCCAGTCTGAGCTCATCAATAAACCTGATTCCGCTGAGCCAGTTGCCTTTCAGTATATCACCGTGTCCCTGGAGGTCGTTCTGCCTGCCGGCAAAATTCCACATAAAGTATCGTCCGTACATATGCCATACCTGATAACGGAAGAAAAAACGCAGGTTTTCAGCAAATGTAGGGCGTGTTATTACTTCGGGTTCCCCACCTATATTAACCCTTATCCTTCTGCCTGTAATATCCCCCCATTTTTCATATTCCCTCACATGTGAAGGGTTATTGCTGTACATGCGGGGGAAAAATCCGGTAAAATCGGGGTGGTAAACAGGTTCAGTTTTGTAATTGGCGACTTCATAACGCCCGTCTTCCTTAACATAAATAGGCCTGCCCTCTTTTACATCTGTCTGGGGTGCACTGTAATATTCACCGCTGAAAAGAGGTCTCTGACCGTATTGTTCGCGGCTGAGATAAGAGAGAAGGGTGAAAACGTTATCGGGACTGTTCTGATCCATAGGCGGACCGGCTGAGGACCTGATTATGGTAACTGCATATGAGGAGTAGCCGATCAGAACCATTGTCAGTCCAAGTATGATGGTGTTAAGTACCGGTTTCTTCTTTTGATGGGTATAATACAGTGCCCAGACAATAAAAGATGCAAGGGCAGCTACAAAAAACAAAACCCCGCTGTTGTAGGGAAACCCGAAAGAGTTCACAAATACCAATTCAAACTTGCTGGCAATTTCAATTACCCCGGGAATTATTATCCAGATGAAGCTTCCGAGCAAAATAACCGAAACAAGGCCTGCATAAATGACACCTTTTTTTGTAACAGGATATTTCCTGAAATAATATACAAATACAATTGCAGGTATGGCAAGCAGGTTAAGAAGGTGTATCCCTATTGACAAACCCATAAGATAAGCAATGAGGATCAGCCACCTTTGAGAATGCTTATGATGTGCCACATTTTCCCATTTCAATATACACCAGAAAACTAAAGCTGTAAAAAATGCTGATGTTGCATAAGCTTCTGCTTCCACTGCCACAAACCAGAATGATGTGGAAAAGCATAGAGCAAGGGCACCAACCATACCGCTACCAAGAATGGATATGGTGCTCCCTGTTGAAATAGAGTGATCCTCAGGGTTTATAATTTTTCTGGCAAAATGGGTGATTATCCAGAAAAGCAGCATAACAGTAAATGCTCCAGCAAGTGCGGACATTCCGTTCATAAACATCGCTGCGCTGGAAGCAGAAGGTGCAAAAATCGTGAATAATCTGCCCAGAAGCATGAAAAACGGAGCGCCCGGAGGGTGTGGGATCTCAAGTTTGTATGAAGCTGTTATCCTTTCACTGCAGTCCCACCAGCTTGCTGTTGGTTCAAGGGTGAGAAAAAATACTATTACAGCTACCAGAAACACAATCCAGCCGCCAAATGTGTTCAGCTTATTAAAAAGCTTCAAACTGATCTTTTCCATTGGTTATCCATCTCGTTGGTTAAATTTCAAAAATAACCAAATTATAAAAGCTTTTAAACGTCAGCAGGAATATTTTAAATATTTTTAACTAGCCCGGACCCACCTGTTGATTGTATGTAAAAGCATCAGCTACAATTAAACATGAAATGCTTGTTGTATTGATTAATTTTTTTTCAACTTTAACAACTTTTTGTTAAAAATGTAATAAATTAAAGCTCCAGGATTATCTTCATAACCGGGTAGAAACTTTTAAATTTTTCTGCTCATGTTCATGTTTAAGAGGGTAAGGTTTTTTTAATGTAATTCAGAAGGTGTATAATTGCAACAGAATATCTGGCAAATGGTGCGCATAGTTGTTTATATTATGATAGTTATGATTCCCGGATGTGCTTTATATAGTTCAAAGACAGCCGGAAATCAGGGGAAGGGGCATTATTATATCAAAGGAAATGTTGAAGGCCTGGAAGAGGAAACAGTTATCCTGTTCAGTGTTCAGTTTGAAAAAATGGTTGCCGTGGATTCTGCAAAAGCCGGAAGTGAAGGTAATTTTGAATTCATCCTGGAAAGTTCCGATAAAAGCGGCATATACAGGATAGTTCCCCGGCAGGACGATGGAACCGCAGTTTTTAATAATGATGGAATCGAAATAATTTTCAACTATGAAGATGTGGTTTTCAGCACCAATTTTTCGGATCCCGCCGGTAGTATGAAGATCAGTTCATCAGTTGAAAACTCCCTGTACTATGAATATAAAAGGGAAAGAAATAAATTTTTTAAGAAAATAACGGCACTTGATGCAGCTTTGGCGGAATATCCCCCAGGAGACTGGTTTTACAGAAGGATGGAGCGCCAATACAACCGGCTGGAAAAAAGCAGAGTAAAATTTGAGGAGAAAATCATTGGAAGAAATGAAGGTACACTGTTTTCTGCAATAGCAGCTTTTGAAAAGATCCCGCAAACTGATTCAGACACAAGAAGGGATACAGCTTTCCTGAAAAAAAATTTTTTCAGCGAGGATCATTTTATTGAACCGGTATTGCTTAATACAGGCAGAATACCTGCCAGGATAGACCGCTACATCAGTTTATATACACATGAAAAAGGGCGGGATGAATCTCATTTGAAAGAGCTGAAAGATGCAGCGGAAAACATTCTTTATTATTCAATGACCGATGAGGAAGTATTTTACACGGTTCTGGAATATTTAGTAAATTACTTAATGAACATAGAACTGGAAGAAGTCGCCTCTTACCTGGTAAACAATTTTTTGCATGCTGACATTTGCATGGAAGAAGACAGGAGGATCCTTTCAGGTGAGCCTCTTGAAACGGGTATGAGAGCACCCGGTTTCCGGATCAGGTCACTTGACGGAAATGAAGTTGAGCTGTACAGCCTGGATAATGAATATATACTGGTTTTTTTCTGGGGAAGCTGGTGTCCGTACTGCAGGGACATTGCATCAGGCCTTTTTGATATGTACACGGACTTCATGGAAGCAGATCCCTCTTTGCTTGAAGTTATTGCAATAGGCATTGAAGAAGACGAGGGGGAATGGATGTCGGCTATAGCCGAGTGGGGACTGAGCGGATGGATAAACTGCAGTTCAATTATGATGTGGGATTGCCCGGTTTCACGAAAATACACTATTGAAGGCACCCCCACCATGTTTTTGCTGGACAGAGAAAGAAACGTAGTTTCAAAACCCCATCAAGTAAGGTCACTGAGGCGTTTTCTCTCCCGAAGGCTTGATAATTAGAAGCTGCTAATTTTCAGTTCCAAAACCGGGCGGTTGATGAAGATGGAAACCTGTATTATCCTGGTAAGCTTTGACAAATGTTAACAGGGTTGCTTCATCAAAAAGATTCCCAAGGAAACTGATGCTTGTAGGATTTTTATTATCGTCAAATCCGTTGGGCACAACAACACACGGATGACCGGTCAGATTTGTAATAAGCAGCTGGTTGCCTCCGTAACTGGGTGTTACAATAACATCATAATCCTTAATAAGCTGGTTGAACTCGTAGGCAAGAATCTGCCTGAACCTGTTTGCCTGTAGGTATTCAACTGCCGGAATAAAACGGGCTGTTCTGAATATATTTGGCCATGCTCCCCTGTTTTGCCTTACCAGCATATCGTCATCCCCGCTTAGAGTAAGGTCGTCAAATGCAGCTGCTGCTTCAGCATTCAATATAATCCTTAATGAGCTGACCGGAATGTCTGTATCAATTTGTACAGGAATCAGATTTACACCCATCTCCCTGAGGACTTCCAGAGTCGCGAGATCATTCCCCCGGCCACGGTATTCCTCCTCAAAAAAATCTTCAAAGAAACCTATTTTCAACTCTCCAATCCCTGCATTTGCATTGAAGTTAAAGGGGAAGTCCATAAGCGAAAGGTCTTTGCCGTCAGGCCCGTGTATGGCTTCGAAAACAAGTGCCGCATCATGGGCAGAACGGCAAACAGGCCCAACCTTATCCATGCTCCAGCTCAATGCCATTGCACCTGCACGGCTAACACGACCAAATGTTGGTCTGAGGCCTGTTGTACCACACCGGGTTGACGGGGAGACAATTGACCCAAGAGTTTCTGTGCCAATTGAAAAAGCAACCAGACCTGCTGCGGTAGCTGAAGCGGAACCGGCTGAAGAACCGCTTGACCCTATTTCGGGATTCCAGGGGCTTCTTGTTGTATCAGCAAACCACACATCGCCCATTGCAAGGGCTCCAAGAGTCATCTTCCCCAACAGAACGGCTCCGGCTTCTTCAAGCTTTTCAACAACCGTGGCATTCGTATCAATAATCTGATCTTTGTAAGGTGTTGCTCCCCAGGTTGTGGGGTAGCCCTTAACTGCAAAAAGATCCTTTATTCCATAAGGGATCCCGTGAAGAGGCCCCCTGTAAATTCCCTCCGCCAATTCACGGTCTGCCCTCTCTGCCTGTTCCATTGCAAGATCTTCTGTAAGTGTAACAACGCATTTCAATACTTCATTATGCTTTTTCAGCCTTTCAAGGTACATGGAAGTCAATTCAACAGAAGTTACCTGCCTGTTCCTGATCAGCACAGATAGTTCCGAAACGTTATAAAATGCAAGGTCCTCAAGGGTTTCAGGCATTTCAACTCTTTCAGGAAGCCCTGGATTCCTTTCCCATACAGGGGAAGGTGGTGAAAACCCGGGAGGTACCGGATTGAAGATCAGGGCGGGAGGGATGGAATTATCTATAGTGTGTTCACGCATTGACCTGTACATACGAAGATTGTTCTCAAGTGAACGTTGCATAAGCTCCCTTTGGTCAGGGCTGAAGTTCAAACCGGTAAGTTTTTCGGCATGAACTATATCGCTTATAAGAATACTCTCATCATTATCGCTTTTGCATGAAAAAAGGGAAAAAAGGATAAAAGAGGGCAAAATGATGAAAATAAAAAGCCTGAAACAAATTATTGATATGCAGTTCTTTATAAGCTTCATAGGTTTTTATTTTAATTAATAATATAACTGCCAGAACAGGAAAAATATAAAGACAAAAATCATTATATTGTGAAAATAACCAAAAGTAATAACAAAACTAATTTTGCAAATGATATTTTTCTTAAACAGCTCATTTTCCCGGTTAAATTTTCCGGGACGGTTTCAGAATCATCATCAATAACGGAATATTAGTTTAACAAACCGGTCCGTATAAATTATGAATTAGCATTCTGATGCCGCAGGCATAGGTGAATTTTAAATAATAAATTTCACAGAATATGAAAAAAAACAAACAAACAGGCGCCAGCGGAAATAACAGTAAACCCTCAGGGGCAAAAGCTCCCAGGCAGCTGGTAAAAACCCGCATAGTTGACGATGTGTTTACAGATGAGGTTGAAATGCTGAAAACAAAATTTGAGATAGATTTCAATGCTTACGTCAATCTTTTATGGTCTTCAAATCCGCGGATATACGATATTCTGAAAGAAGCCCCTGATTTGGAATCAGCCAGGGAAGCTATGTATAATTACCTCGACAGGTGTGAGAGGAAAGTCTTTGATCTTGACAATGAGATGCATATTCTGGAAAAAGCCACTGTAAGGGAGTGTGTCAGAACTTTCAAGAGTGTTATAGGCCCTATAAACGAACGCCGGACAGAAACTTCTGCATTGAAAAACCTCTGGCTGCTGGCAACTGAAAATGAAGAGATGACAGGGAAAGTATATATTGGTTTTTTAATGGAGTTTATCAATCTCTTCAAGGGTGTGGCCGGAGCTGCCAATATCTATTTTGAGTCTGAGGGAGCAAAAAAAGGTATCCCGGATTTCCTGAGGATGGAAGGAAGGAAAGCCTCAGAACTGCGAACTCAGTTGCTTGATGAAGTGGGTTCAAAGATGAACAAATATTTTAAAAAATACCCAAGCGGACTGGACCCTGATGTAATAAACTGGAGGGAGGAGAATAAAAAACGGATACTCGATTATTTCGGGGGAAATGAGAATGACTGGTATGATTACAAATGGCATCTGAAAAATGTAATAAAAGATGAAAAGCCACTTCTTTCTCTCATAGAATTAACCGGACAGCAAAAAACAGCTATTGTAAAAGCAGCCGGCAACAAAATACCTTTTGGGATCACCCCCTATTATCTCGGTCTGATGGACAGGGACCTTTCGATAGGTTATGATCATGCCGTGAGGGCTCAGGTAATACCACCCCCGGATTATATTGATATGATGATCGAAAACAGGGATGTCAGGGGTATGCGATTTGATTTCATGGGTGAGCACGATACTTCACCGGCTGAACTTATTACAAGGCGCTATCCGGGAATTGCAATACTCAAGCCTTACAATACCTGCAGCCAGATATGTGTTTATTGCCAGAGAAACTGGGAAATAGACGAATGCCTCGATCCGAAGGCCATGGCATCGCCAGAAACAATAGCAAAAGCAATTAAGTGGCTTGACAATCATCGTAGTGTTGGCGATATACTCATAACCGGTGGTGACCCGATGGTCATGGAAGACGATACAATTGAAGAAATTCTCAGGGAACTTTCGGAAAAAGACCATGTTTACAGGATCCGTCTCGGCACCCGTACACCGGCGGTTCTTCCAATGAGGTGGACTGACAAGCTGGTAAGTATACTTGAAAAATACAATGTTCCCGGCAAAAGGCAAATATCTGTAATTACCCACTTTCAGCATCCGTATGAAATAACACCGGAAGCTGCAGCAGCAGTTAACAAAATAAAAAAAGCGGGTATTGGTGTTTACAACCAGCAGGTTTTTACAGTTGAAAACTCACGCAGGTTTGAATCAGCCAAGTTGCGTGTTGATCTTAGATCTATAGGGGTTGATCCCTATTATACCTTTAACATGAAAGGCAAGGAGGAAACACGTCGCTACATGGTGCCTATTGCCCGCATACTTCAGGAAAGAAAAGAGGAAGCCAGACTACTGCCGGGCCTTGACCGTACTGACGAACCGGTATTCAATGTTCCCAAGCTGGGGAAAAACAATCTTAATGCCTGGCAGGATCACAGGGTTGTAATGATTCTGCCGGACGGTTCAAGGGTTTATGAGTTCCATCCATGGGAAAAGAATATTAAACCTGTTCCTCCATACAATTATGTGGATGTTCCTATATATTACTACCTTGAGGAGCTGGCAGCCAGAGGGGAAAATATAAGGGATTACCGTACAATTTGGTATTATTATTAAACTGATGAATTCCTGATCCGCTCATAGACCATGAATCTCATGTCGTATGAATTCTTTTCGTCAGCTTTGTGACCGGTGCATTTTATAAGCTTCCATATTTCAGGGTCAATTTCAGGGAAAAAAGTGTCTGCTTCCGGACTGTAACTGACTTTCGTAACATAAAGCTTATTTGTCAGAGGCATGGACTGACTGTAGATCTCTCCTCCACCGGCAATAAATATTTCTTCAGCCGGTTTTGATTTTTCTATTGCCTCTTCAATGGTCCCTGCCGTAACACAACCGGGAGCTCTGAAATCTTTCTTTCCTGAAATAATTATGTTTTTCCTTCCCGGCAGCGGCTTGCCAACCGATTCAAATGTTTTTCTGCCCATCAGAACAGGCTTACCCATAGTGGTATTTTTAAAGTATTTCAGGTCTGCCGGCAGGTGCCAGAGCAACCGGTTATCCTTTCCGATAGCACGGTTGTTTCCCATTGCAACAATAATCGAAATTGTCATATTTCAAACAGATATTTCACCTTTTATATGAGGGTGAGGATTATAGTCAACTATTTTGAAATCGTCGAATGTAAAATCAAACAGACTCTTTTTCCCTGGATTGATTACCATTTGGGGCAGTTTGCGCGGTTCCCTTGTTAGCTGCTTTTCAACCTGCGGAATATGGTTCAGATATATGTGAGCATCACCGAAAGTATGTATAAAATCCCCAGGTTCAAGTCCGGTATCTCTTGCAACCATCATTGTAAGAAGTGCATATGAAGCTATATTGAACGGTACACCCAGAAATATGTCAGCACTGCGCTGGTAAAGCTGGCAGGAAAGCTTCCCGTCGCAGACATAAAACTGGAATAAAATATGGCACGGCGGCAGAGCCATATTATGAATATCACCTGCATTCCATGCCGATACGATATGTCGCCTTGAGTCTGGGTCAGATTTAAGTGAATTTATAACTTCGCTTACCTGGTCTATTTTCCTGCCGTCAGGAGCAGGCCATGAACGCCACTGATAACCGTAAATATGGCCTAAATCGCCCTTTTCATCAGCCCATGGATCCCAGATCCTTACCTTATTTTCATTAAGATAGCCGGTATTTGTATCACCCTTCAGAAACCAAAGCAGTTCGTGAATTATTGAAGGCAGATGCAGTTTTTTTGTTGTCAGCAAGGGAAATCCGTCCTTAAGGTCAAAACGCATTTGGTAACCAAAAATACTGAGTGTTCCTGTTTTTGTACGGTCTCTTTTCCTCTTTCCGTTTTTAAGGACGTGCGAAAGCAAATCTAAATATTGTTGCATCTGTTAGTTTTTTATTGCACTACACTTTGAGAAAAAATAATCGGTATAAATAACTGTCTATTTTTCATCAACATTGTATATCACGTTTCTTTCCCTGAGATAATTTATGATGAAGTTGAAATTTTCACTGTTTTTTCCAAGGTATTCAGGCGGGGAAACACCTTTCTCCACATATTTTTCCGATGCCAGCAGGTTAACCGCTGCATTGCATGTAAAGCCTGTTGTTCGCGCCATTGAAAGCGTTCCGGTTAATCGATCGTATTTGTCGAATATATTCCAGACATGCCTTTTTCCCTCCCCGTTTTTAATCCCATCTATAATTATCCGCATAACAGTAAAATCTTCTTCGCCCGGTTTCATCTCCCATTTTGGGAAAAGAAGCTTTGCGGTAAGGTCAAGCGGCCTGATTATTGCACCATCAACCTCCACCGGTTCAGTTGAAAAGAAGCCTGTTTCGCGCAGAACCTTAAGGTATTCGATACATCCTGGATAGCGAAGGGTTTTTTCTATCATGCGTGGCACCTTCATTGTTTTAATAAGAGAGCGCAATCCATCAGAGTTCCACGCTTCAAGTGTCCCGATATTGTCAAAATGCATCAGTTCCGGATCAGACAGGGCTTCCTTTACAATGAGATTGCCGTTTTCAATGTACCTTGCCGGTCTTACATACTCTTCAATAACATCAACAGGTGAAAAAACTGCTTTGTATTCGTATGGCCACTCACGCACAAAAGGAAGACCACCTACATAGCATTCGTAATTTTCTACTTTCATCAAGTTATTGTAGTAGCCCAGTATTATATTGCCCATACCCGGCGCTACCCCGCAATCGGTTACGACGGTAACACTCTTCTCCCTTGCAAGATGATCGAGCTGCAAGGGATCCTCAGGGCAAAAGGATATATCCACCACATCCTTTTTCTCTTCAACAGCCACTCTGATCATGTTGTAACCCATAAATCCGGGTAGTGCTCCAACCACAATGTCAAAAGGACTGATGGTGCGGCAAAGTGTGCCGTTATCTGAAAGATCGGCGACAAAGGTTTTTATACCTGAATCTTTAAGTTTTTCCAGCGATTTTTTGTTCCTGTCAACAGCAGTTACATCAAAATCCCTGTGGAGATCAGCAGCAATAGTAGCACCTACCAGTCCGCTGCCCAGAACTACGATTTTTCTCTTTTTCATCAGAACTAACCGGGTTAATTAAATTAACTATCAATAAATTATATATTGCGAGCAAAAAAAAGGCATTTCAACTGATGAAACCCTCATGTTTGTTCATATCATTTTGTCTGCCGAAGGCTGATGAGGGTTTCATGAAGATAGTTTACTGTTTGGCTTTTACCTTTTCAGCTACAAAATTAAGAAAATTTATCGGGTTGAGTTTCATAAACACGCTCCCGTAGTTACTTATTAAAAGTATCAGAATCAATTGAAGTAGGGTTAAAGTAGAGAAAATTTATTTATTTTTACGGGAAATTTTTTTGCTATGCCGGATTTTATTGAAGAATTGAAATGGAGGGGCATGATCCACGATATGATGCCCGGTGCTGAAGACCAGCTGAAAAGCGAAATGGTTACCGCATATGTGGGAATAGATCCCACCGCAAGCTCTCTCCATATAGGTCATCTTGTATCTGTTATGATGCTGAAGCATTTTCAGCGTTGCGGCCATAAACCAATAGTCCTTGTAGGGGGAGCAACCGGTCTTATTGGCGATCCGTCAGGGAAGTCTGAAGAAAGAAACCTGCTTGACGAGGAGACACTTCGATATAACCAGGAGCAGCTGAAAAAACAGCTTCGCAGATTTTTGGAATTTGATAAAGGTGAGAATAAAGCAGAAATGGTGAATAATTACGACTGGATGAAAGATGTCAGCTTTCTGGAGTTTATCAGGGATATAGGGAAGCATATTACTATAAATTATATGATGTCAAAAGATTCGGTGAAAAACAGGCTTGAAAGCGGATTGTCGTTCACTGAATTTTCTTATCAGCTTGTACAGGGTTACGATTTTTTACATCTCTACCGGGAAAAAAACTGCAAACTTCAAATGGGAGGGTCAGATCAGTGGGGTAATATAGTGACAGGCACAGAATTGATAAGGCGCAAGGATGGAGGTGAAGCCTGGGGGCTGACCTGTCCGCTTATTACAAAAGCTGACGGTTCAAAATTCGGCAAAACTGAAGCGGGTAATGTCTGGCTCGATCCTGAAATGACCTCTGCATACCGTTTTTACCAGTTCTGGCTGAATATTTCCGATGTTGATGCCCAGCGCTTTGTTAAGATATTTACATTGCTTTCAAAAACTGAAGTTGAAGAACTAATTAAAGAACACGGGGAAGCGCCACAGCGCAGATTACTTCAAAAAACCCTTGCAAGGGAAATGACACTTATGATTCACTCTGTTGCCGATCTTGAGATAGCTGAGGAGGCTTCCGGGATCCTTTTCGGGAAAGGTACTACCGATACGCTCAGAAAAATTGATGAAAAGACATTTCTGGATATTTTTGAGGGTGTGCCAAGATACGAGGTTTCAACAGACCTGTTCTCAGGGGAGACTACGTTATCCGAACTGCTTGCCGGTATAACATCAGTTTTTTCATCAAAAGGAGAAATGCGCCGTTTTGTTAAAGGAGGAGGCCTTGGCATTAACAAAGAAAAAGTTAATGACCCTGAAGAGATTGTTGACAACCCCCGTCTTATAAACAACAAGTATTTGCTGGTTCAAAAAGGCAAGAAGAATTACTATCTGATTATTGTCAGGTAATGAAAATTTCAGGGGTAAATTAACCTGAACAGATTCAGCATTGCTGCTGCCAAAAAAGTTATCAGGGGTTTAATGAAAAAACCGTGGAATTCACTGGAATTCAAATCCCATAATTGAGATATCATCGAAGATTGATTTATTCCCTTCCAGTATCCCATAGTTTTTTACCATTTCCTCTATGTTTGCTTCAACAGGATCTTTGTTGAGAATGAATTTCTCAAGTGCTTCAGTTCCCATTTCAATTTTGTTCTCGTCAAGTATTTCTATCAGTCCGTCAGTATAGGAAAGCAACTTGCTTTTTTTCCTGATCTTTATGGTTTCCTGCTTTATGAACGGTATTTTGTCGAGCATTCCTATGCCGACACAATTGCTGTTAAGGTAAGTCAATTTTTTGTTAACCATATCATAAAGCATCGGGGGATTATGTCCGGCATTTATATATGTCAGTTCATGAGTCTTTAAATTGTATTTGGCTATGAACATGGTAATAAAACGTTCCCCTTTGGTGGTTTCGTTGATCCTCTCATTAAGAATTGTAATAAGCCTTGTAAACTTTATGGCTGATGTGAATAAAGCTCTGAGGTTAGCCTGAAAGTTCGACATTATTATTGCAGCGGATATTCCCTTCCCCGAAACATCTGCCATACAAAATCCGTACTCGTTATTGTTGAGCTTGATAAAATCGTAATAATCTCCTCCAACATCAAAATGTGGATGATAAAATGCTGATGCCCTGATTGTTTTGTTGGAGGGCAGTTTACTTGAGTCGGGGATAAGCATGGACTGAAGTTTTGCTGCCACCTCAAGTTCCCGTTTTATTGCAGCCTGTCTTATGGACTCCTGATTGAGCCTGATATTTTCGGTGGCTACTATGATTATGTTCGAAAGAGTCTGGATGAAATGGAGATGCTTGATAATGGGACTGACCCCGGTGCTTTCCTCATCTATATCGCCTATCAGAACAAATGCAATATGCCTGTTATTGTGAATTACAGGTATAATAATGTCAAATTGCTTAAGCTTTTCAGGTTTATCGGATGAAACGAATGAAATGTCATTGTGACGTAACAGGTCACTTTCAACATCTATCATTTCATCTGCTTTGGGATCGAAACCTGAATTGAGCAGGCACTCCCATTGATTTGTAAGCTTGAATATAAGAACTTTGCCAATATTCAATTCCTTGCGCAACAGGTTTTCATAACTGTACAGAAGGTCCTCCTGCGAAAGGTTTGCATTAATACCCTTGGTGATATCAAGCAAAGCGCGGAGCTTGAACTTAATCAGCTCAAGTCTGCTGGAAGATGAACTGTCGCTCATTTATATCAGGTTGATAAATTATCAACTCTAAAAATAGTAAAAAAATGGTGTTATAAAAAAAACCGGGCCTATTTTACCCTTTCGGCATACGATTTTGTCCGGGTATCCACTTTGATTTTATCTCCCTTGTTTATGAAAAGCGGCACGTTTATGGTAGCTCCTGTTTCGATGGTAGCAGGTTTCTGAGAAGATGTCGAAGTGGTGTCCCCTTTAACACCGGGTTCCGTATATGTTACCTCCATTTCCACAAAGGGAGGCAGGTCGCATGAAAGAGGAGTTTCCGAATCCGCATGATAAACCACTTCTGCATCCTGACCTTCTATTAGAAGCTCATGCGCATCAATAAGGTCTTCTGAAAGGATGACCTGCTCGAATGTCTCTTTATGCATGAAATGAAAACCGAGGTCATCCTTGTAAAGAAACTGATATGGCCTTCTTTCAACCCTTGCAATATCAACCTTCACCCCTGCGTTGAAAGTTTTGTCCAGCACTTTTCCTGTTTTAAGGTGCTTTAGCTTGGTTCTGACGAAAGCTGGCCCCTTGCCCGGCTTTACGTGAAGAAACTGAACTATTGTATAGAGCTCCTTGTCAATTTCAAGGCATAACCCGTTTCTGAAATCTGAAGTTGTAGCCATCTTAAATTTTTAAGTTGATATTCAGGCGTAAAAATAATAAAAAAAATACCTTTGATATTATCATGTGACAGGGAAAAGATCAGGTTTGACTAAACTTTTTCACAGTTATCTTGAATTGTTCAGTCCTGTTCTCAGACCGGAATATTCAATAATGTCCGCATTAACAGAACCTATGAACATATTGAGTTTGAGCTTGACCGGCACAAAATTGGGATCGTTGGAAAGCCAGATTGTAATGGCATTTTCAGATTTTAAAACTTTTCCGGGCTCGGCAACGGGCATGAACTTGAGT
This sequence comes from Bacteroidales bacterium, assembly GCA_007125955.1. Taxonomy (GTDB): domain Bacteria; phylum Bacteroidota; class Bacteroidia; order Bacteroidales; family PUMT01; genus PUMT01. Next base: position 33,902 of record SLCF01000150.1, read on the forward strand.
GCCTCATAGCTGCCGGATTTGGTGCGCACCTCTTCTATTCCCATATATCTCAATAACATCGGATAAACCTCCTCGCTGATAAAGGTCTGGAAAACAATAACATCACCTTCTTTAAAAGTGTTTTGTCCAAGGATGTTACGAAGTTTGTAAAAAACCGCAATTTTGTCCATTATATCTGATGGAACATCATGATTGCCTGAGCGGGTGCTGATTACAATATTTTTCTCACGTTCGTAGAGAACTTCCGTGTAACGGCTGTGACTTCCCTCATTTACATCCCTGATTGACTTTACCGGAAGGCCGCTTGACGGATCCACAAAGCTTTCATAAGAATTGTTCAACCTGTAGATCCTGTTTGCCAGTCCGGTTGAGTATGCGTTCATTACAAGGTGATGGACATTTTTCCTCTCCAGTCTGGTTTCAGTTACAGTCAGAGTTGCTTCGCCTGCATTGACTATTCCGTAATAGAGCTGGTATTTGAGTGATTCACCGGGGTAATAAACTTTTGTATTATTTGAAATATTTAGATCGTTTACATAAATCGTATCGTTTCCGGCCCCGTTCAGCACACCTGAATGAAAGGACAAAAGAATCAGTATGAATAATGGTATGCGGAGGT
>SLCF01000045.1 GCA_007125955.1 Bacteroidales bacterium
AGGTAGTTGGTGAATGCCATCCTGCCTGCTTTTGAGATAAACCCGGTAATTCTTCGAAAGAACCCTTTTTGATACAACAGCATAATCAAATAGAGATAGACAAACGTCATAGCAGGGCCGCCGATAAAAACACCTGCGAGAATTACAACATACTCCCAGTTGGTAATCTGGAAATAACCGGCATGCATATAGTATGCGTATCCCAAACTCAACAGTAATCCTGCCGGCAAACACCAAAAGAATATCTTTCTCATCACCTTCACACCATGATCTATATCCTGAAAAATTTTCTTTCTTCCCAAATATATCCCGACAAGAAAGAGGGATACAATCGCCGGTATCATAAATAATAAATTGTTCAGAATAAAGGCGTATTCCTGTAACCGGATGCGGAATATTTCGGCAAAACTTCCGGTGCTGTAAACGATCAATGCTTTTTCAGTCATCTGATCAAGTATCTCATCCTGCATTTCAAAAGCAGCCGCTATCTCATCTGCTGCTTCGGGGATAAGCATGGCGAACCTTATTAGTCCAACAAGGCCTGCAATCAATACAACAGGTAAAAGTATGAACACAATAGCCCATATGAGGATGGTTTTATCTGAACTTTTCTTGAACCACGTCATCACAAAACCGGACAGGGCATATAATATCAAAATATCACCATTCCACAGTAACCCAACATGCAATATGCCGAAAAACAGCAGGTACATCAGTCTTATTCTGTATGTAAAAACCACAGGATCTAACGAGTTATCAGCTTTTTTCAAAAAAAAGTAAAATCCTAGTCCGAAAAGCATCGAGAACATAGGGTAAAACTTCCCTTCCAGGAAAAGCCAGTTGATCCATTTGAAAACAGTGTTTGGCAAATCATCCCATAAGGCAAAATCTGTTGATATTTGCGCCAGAAAGGGTGCATTGAAATATGCCATGTTAACCAGAAGAATCCCCAGCAGGGCAATTCCTCTCAGGAAATCCAGGATCTCTTTCCTTTCCTGGCCTTTCAAAGGTTTAACTGCAATGGTTGAGCTCATATTTTGAGTATTGGTAATAACACTTTTTTTAGGTAATAGAGACATTTTTCAATCTCCACCAAATTCCCGGGCAGCTATTAATACCAAAAAATTATCCTTCTTAAGTACTATCCATATCCGGACAACTGGTTGGTTGGTTAAATTTACAAAGAATAATCTTAACCGTGGTTTTGGTAATGGAGATTATTGTGGATTAAACAAAAGCATAAAATTTTTGTATTATATCCAGGCATTTGCTTTGATATGAAAAATCGACCGAAGCTCAAAATATTGTCATGGTAAGATACATAAGACAATTTACTTAATAAAAACATTTTCTAATGAAGACACTTATTTGCTTATTGTTTCTGACGTTTTTTCATCCGGCCACAGGTAATTCCTTTACCGGTGAAAGTACTCCGCCGGATAACAAGGATAAGCTTGTGGTACTGTGGACGAGCGATGATCCCTATGTTGCAGAAAGGGTGGCATTCATGTACACCCACGCAGCAAAAACAGCCGGATGGTTCAGTGAGGTAACACTTATTATTTGGGGGCCTTCTGCCAAACTGGCTGCTGAGAATATAAAGGTTCAGGAGAAGCTGAAAGCAATGAAGGAAGACGGTGTGATAATTGAGGCCTGCATAGTTTGTGCCAATGAATACGGGGTAACCGATGCACTGAAAAACATGGATTTCGATGTGAAGGGTATGGGCAGGCCTTTAACAGATTATCTTAAAAGCGGGGCTAAGGTGCTGACTTTCTAAGCGTGAAACTTTCCTGTTTTAAGAAAACTGATCCGGCAGACTCCCTTTATAACCCCTGTTGTCCCTTATCCTGCTGTTTTGTAATACCCCGTTTTTGAATTCAAGTACGAGGTACTCTTCATGGTTATGTGGTTCATCCCTGAAATTGCATTTTATTTCTTTGCCTGTTGGGATATTAATTTCTCCACTATACCATCCGGCAAATATGTCAAGGTCAGAACATGACGGAAAATCAAAAAAGACCCCACGCTCCTCCAGTTGATTAAGGTACAGTTTATCATCCCGGATCTCCCAGTATCCCCGGTACCCCCTCCAGCAGTCAGTGCAAAGCAGTATATCAATTTTTTTTTCTACTATCCTGTCCATGTAAGGATCAAGGGGGGTGTCATTTACTCCATACTCCTCATTCTTATAGACCACTATTTCTTTAATTTGCTTTGTCATAATTATCCCGGTTTAGATGCAATTATAACAATTTTTATGGATTGCTTTTTTTGATCTTAAAGGGTATTTTCCTGTCAGGATAGGTTATTGACCTCCACACCCATTCTGCCGGGCCATAGGCATAATGCCTGAACCAGAGATGAGAAAAAATCATTTGTACTGTAAATATTGCCATTCCAACCAGTATGCTGAAAAAAGGCGCTGAATAATTATACATGGCAAGGCCGAACCCGTAAAAAAACGGCACGCCGATAAGAGACTGTGTTAAATATGTTGTAAGACCCATCCTGCCGTATGGTATCAGATAATCCATTTTCCGTTTTATCAGTGGAAACTGATATATTATTACAAAAAAGGTTATCAGTGCAAAGGTCATGCATACGCTCATATATTTCCTGAGAAGGTTGTACAATATTTCATAACTGTCAGCAGAGTTAAGTGAAAAGAGTGAAAGTTTATTGCTGAGAACCCCCAATGCAACATATAATGCCGAGCTTATGAAAAAAATCCTGACCATAAAAAACCTGTTTATTTTAAAATCCCCGGTTATGAACCTTCTTCCAATTAACAGTCCGATTACAAAAAAGCCTGTTATAAATAAAAGCCTTCCGGTATTAATGTAGGCTATCCAAACTTCTTTGATCCCCGTCCACATGTTGAGCATTAAAAGTTCATGGAATGCGCCTTCCCTTGATACTGAAATTATTTCTTCCCATACCGGGTCATTACCGTTTAAATATTGGGCGGTTTGACCAAGTTCACTTTGCAATAACATGTAGATGTCCGGGATCTGAATTAACAGTATTACTGATATTATCGTGAGGATCTTATTTTTCAGATAATTTAACGGCAATAACAGTAAGCCAATAACTGCATATTTCATAAGAATGTCACCCCTGAACAGGAGTGAGTGCAGATAACCTATAATAAGCAATGCAATTAACCTTCTTATAAAAAGAACTGAAAATTTTTCACTTTCTGATCTTTTGTTCAGCTGAATGAAAAAGCTTATGCCGAAAATAACGGAGAAAACTGCAAATGCCCTGTCTGCAACGAAATGGAATATAAAACTTGTGCTTAGGGCATCCAGGCCAGGGAAGGCCAAAAAAGTCTCCTCCCCTGGATAAACAGCACCAAAGTTGTAAAGAGAATGATACAGCAGTATAAGGAGCAAGGCAAATCCCCTGAGTGAATCAAGAATTTCAATTCTCTTCATAAAACCTCAAA
>SLCF01000091.1 GCA_007125955.1 Bacteroidales bacterium
AAAAACAGGGGTTATTGCATTCACCCTTTTATCTGTGCACTGGGCAGATAAGATTACAGCCACAATCAGTTCATAAGGTTCTTTGTATCTTAGTTCCGTTTCCGGGAAGGGCTGCTCCCTGCGGAAATATTCTATCACTTTTCTGAACCTTTCTTCCTTTCTCATATATTAATCCTGAACAGTTAATTCTGATAAAGATAAAATCTTTTTCAATAATCGCTACTTTTGCATTCCAATAAAGGGTCTTTACAACTTGACTGAAAATTCTGTAAAAGAATAAGTCCGGCATTTGCAAACTGGCCGGGCCTAAAAGGCAACATACGGATGTTTGCCGGATTGAAGAAAGCTGTCAAAACTTTAAGAAATCCGGCCTGGTAAAAATGGCTGGCACAACAGGAGGTAATAATATGGAAACACTGCTTCAGGCGGAAAAAGTCACCAAATCTTACGGAGAAAAGAGTCTGTTCACTGATATATCGCTGTCAGTAGCTAAAAACGACAAGATAGCGCTTGTTGCAAGAAACGGTGCAGGCAAGACAAGCCTGCTGAACATTCTTGCGGGGACAGATGTTGCCGATAGCGGGACTGTTACATCAAAAAGCGGTTTAATAACGGGTTACCTGCAGCAGGAGCCAATCCTCAATGATGACGAAACGGTTATAGGTCAGGTTTTTGCTTCTTCAGGGGAAATAGCAGAGACTGTCAGAAAGTATTACAAGGCTGTAAGATCGGGCGATAAATCACAGATCAATGAGATGGCTCTGCGAATGGATGCCCTCCAGGCATGGGATAGTGAGGCCAAAGCCAAACAGGTGCTTGGCAAGCTCGACCTGAATGAGTTTGACAAACCGGTAAGTCTTCTTTCAGGCGGACAGAAGAAAAGGCTTGCCCTTGCTAAAGTATTGCTGGAATATCCCCGGGTTTTAATCCTTGACGAACCGACCAACCACCTTGATACCGAAATGACAGAGTGGCTGGAAAACTATCTTTCCGCACCGGGGATGACAATCATAATGGTAACACACGACCGCTATTTTCTAGACAGGATATGCAACAGGATAATGGAGATAGACAATGGGAGCCTTTTTGAATACAATGGTAATTACTCCTATTTCCTGAAAAAAAGGGCAGAGAGGTTTGAACAGAAAAAAGCTGAAACCGAAAGAGCCCGCAACCTATTGAGAAAAGAGCTTGACTGGATAAGAAGGACCCCGAAAGCAAGAACCGGTAAATCAAAATCACGTATAAGCTCATTTCACGAGCTTAAAGACAAGTCGGCCGAAAAAGATCATACAGAAAATATATCAATCAGATCGGGCAGTAAAAGGCTTGGAAGCAAAATACTGGAAATAAAAAACCTGAATAAAAGCTTCGGGCAAAACAACGTTATAAGAAACTTTTCATATACTTTCAGCCGGTTTGAGAAAATTGGGGTTACCGGAAAAAACGGAACCGGCAAAACAACTTTCCTGAACCTCATAACATCCTCTCTTGAACCCGATTCCGGAATTATAAAGACAGGAGAAACAGTTCAGTTCGGTTATTTCCGCCAGGAGGGTATCTCATTCAACGATGGCGAAAAAGTATTAGATGCAGCAAGAAGAATTGCAGATACCGTAAAAATGAGTGACGGTTCCGTACTTACAGTTTCACAGTTCCTGAACCACTTCCTTTTCCCACCTGCAAGGCAAAACGATTATATCGGCAAACTCAGCGGGGGAGAAAAAAGGCGGCTCTTTCTGGTAACTGTTCTTATGCAGAATCCCAATTTCCTGATACTTGATGAACCTACAAATGATCTTGATATTGATACACTCAATATACTTGAAGATTATCTCTCACAGGCAAAGATCTGCCTTCTGGTTGTCTCACACGACAGATTCTTCATTGACAAGGTTGCAGAACAGCTTTTTGTATTTGAAAGCGATGGTTTAATTAAAGTTTTTCCCGGCAACTATTCTCAGTACCGTAATTATCTGAAACAGAACAAAGCCGGTGAAGAGGCCATTCAAAGTAACCGTGGTAAATCAACCGAAAGAAAAAAAGCTGAAAAAAACAGAAAGCAAAAGCTCACATTTAAAGAAAAACGGGAACTGGAACAGCTTGAAAAGGAAATAGATGTGCTTGAAGCTGAAATGAACGAGGTGGAAGAGGCTCTTTCAGGTGGTAAACTTTCAGCCGAAGAGCTGCAAAAAAAATCAAAGCGCTTTGCAGAAATTGAAGATGAACTGAATGTTAAAACTGACAGGTGGGTTGAATTGAGCGAAATCGAATCGGGTTAAAATAACGGATATGACATTAGTATTAAGCTATTTATAAAATAGCACTGCCGGTCCCCTGAAGGGAACCGACAGTGGCAAATTGAATCAGTAGTCCTGTGTTTTATAAAAAGCAGGCACTGCTCTTAATAATCAAAAGCCTTTCTCGGGATCTTTTCGTCGCGTTGTGCCACGTGGTAAACAAGACTTGCAACAACTGCAGCACCCTGCATCAGGTTGCCAAGCTGCATCCGTTCAAGTGTATCCATATTAGTATGGTATCCCCTGCGGTAATCAAGCCTGTCCTGCAACATATTGAAACCGGGAAGACCTGACCTGTCAAATGCCACATGATCTGTTGAGCCGGTCATTCTCAGCGTCACTGTTCCTGCTCCCATATCTTCAAATGGTGCAAGCAGCTGTTCGAAAACCGGCCTGGCTTCATCATTGCCCATAAGCCATATTCCCCTGATCTTGCCTGATCCGTTATCAACATTAAAGTATGCAGATAAATTATCAAAATCCGCCTTCTTTTCTCCGGTGCTCCTGTCATAAAAATGTTCAGCAACATAATTTCTTGAACCGTGAAGTCCCTGCTCCTCGGCTCCCCACAATGCTATCCTGATAGTTCGGCGGGGTTCAATCTCAAGTTCTTTAAGTATCCGCATAACTTCCATCATAAGAACAACACCCGCAGCGTTATCATTGCCGCCTGTGCCTCCGTGCCAGGAATCCAGGTGACCGCCAATCATTACGACCTCATCCCTTAAATTGCGATCAGTGCCGCGTATCTCGCCTATCACGTTATATCCTTTGGTATCTTCCTCAAGAAAACGGTTACGCACTTCCAGTTCGAGTCCCACATCAATCCCTTCCTCTAGAAGCCTGACGATCCTTCCGTAATGTTCAAAAGTTAGCGATATCTGGGGTAATCCGGGCTCAGAATCCATTGAGTATCCTCTCCCGTGTGCCCTGACAGTGCCGAATGTTCCCCCGGAACCGAGGACTGCTGCCACACCTTCTTCTTCAAAGAAATCGTTTACCTTTTGCCTCAACGCTCTTTGTCTCAGTATCTCCGTATTATCCCTGGAAGGCCCGTGTCCGTAGAGGGGAGAACGTACTTCAGGAAGTATTTGCAACTCCTTCAA
>SLCF01000165.1 GCA_007125955.1 Bacteroidales bacterium
GGTGAGTTCAAAAAGAAAACTTTTGCAGTAATAAAACATAACAACGCCTGTGGTGTAGCCTCCCGTGATAATCTGGCCGAAGCATGGAAAGATGCTCTGGCCGGTGATCCAGTATCAGCATTCGGGGGAATTTTGGTTACCAATAGCACTGTAGATAAAAAAACTGCCGATGAAATTAACAAACTCTTTTTCGAAATCATAATTGCTCCCGGATATGAACAAAGTGCACTTGATATTCTAAAAGAGAAAAAAAACCGCATAATTCTTTTAAAAAAGGAGTTGGAGTTGCCCTTAAAACAGGCAAGATCAGTTCTGAACGGAATTGTTTTACAGGAAAGGGACCGGAAAACAGAAACCAGTGATAACATGATGGTTGTAACTGACCAGCCTCCCTCCGGCAGAGAACTCAAAGATCTTGAATTCGCAAATATCATTGTCAAACATACAAAATCCAATGCTATAGTCCTTGCTAAAAATGAGCAGCTTGTAGGATCGGGTACCGGACAGACTTCAAGGGTCGATGCTCTTAAGCAGGCAATTGCAAAAGCGGAATCTTTTGATCTCGACCTGAAAGAGGCTGTAATGGCATCAGATGCATTTTTTCCTTTTGCTGATTCAATTGAAATAGCGGGTAATGCCGGCATTACATCAATAGTACAGCCGGGCGGATCTGTCAGGGATAAAGATTCAATAGATTATTGTAACCAAAACAGCATGAAAATGGTATTTACTGGTGTAAGGCATTTTAAGCATTAATTTAACTGTTTATCAACCTAAATAAAAAACCTAAAGATGGGATTGTCTTCTTTTTTCACACAGGAATTGGCTATAGACCTGGGCACGGCCAATACTATTATTATAAGTAACGATAAGGTGGTGGTTGATGAACCATCTATAGTGGCTATCGATCAGAAAACGGGAAAGCTTATAGCTGTGGGCGATAAAGCCCGCCAAATGCACGGTAAAACGCATGAAAATATTAAAACTATTCGTCCCCTGCGCGACGGGGTTATAGCAGATTTTAATGCCGCTGAACTGATGATACGAGGTATGATCAAGATGATAAACAGTAAACCGAGACTGTTCACCCCATCCTTAAAAATGGTTGTTTGTATACCTTCCGGGAGTACAGAAGTAGAGGTGCGCGCAGTTAGAGATTCATCCGAACATGCAGGCGGACGTGATGTTTTCCTAATATATGAACCTATGGCCGCTGCAATTGGAATAGGTATAGACGTTGAAGCCCCTCACGGAAGCATGATTGTAGACATAGGCGGAGGGACAACTGAAATTGCTGTAATTGCCCTGGGAGGGATAGTTTGCAACAAATCGATCCGTATTGCAGGAGACGGGTTCACTGCAGATATTCAATCCTATATGCGCCAGCAACACAATATTAAAATAGGTGAGCGAACTGCAGAAAACATTAAGATAAACGCCGGATCAGCACTGCCGGATATTGAAAGTCCCCCCGAAGACTATATAGTAAGGGGGCCTAACCTTATGACCGCAATGCCGGTTGAGATGCCTGTCTCTTACCAGGAAATTGCTCATTGTCTTGACAAGTCAATTTCAAAGATAGAATCAGCAATTTTAACCGTTTTGGAGCAAACACCACCTGAGCTATATGCTGATATTGTAAACAAAGGGATCAATATTGCCGGCGGAGGAGCTCTTTTGCGAGGTATTGACAAGCGTTTGACCGACAAAATAAATATCTCTTTCCATATAGCTGAAGATTCGATGCATGCAGTTGCAAGAGGAACCGCCATAGCCCTCAAAAACTCTGATAATTTTTCATTTCTGATGAGATAGATTAAAAATGATACCAGGCAGATAAATAATGCACAATTTAATCAGGTTCATACTGAAACACCATTTTATTCTTTTGTTTGTGATAATTCAGACATTTTCCCTGACGCTTATGTTTCAGCACAATAATTTTCATAAAAGCGTTGCTGTTAATGCAGTAAGGAGCGTCAAAGGCGCTGTCAACAAACGCATATTCAATTTTAAGGAGTATATGAAGCTCAGGGAAATAAATGAAAAACTGATTTATGAGAACAGCAAGTTAAGGAACCAGCTCATGAATTCCTTCTTTCAGGTAAAAGCAGATACTGTAATTGAATTTGACTCTGTTTATAAAAAGCAATACCGGTATATATCTGCAAAAATTGCGGACAATTCTACAAACAAACAACATAATTTCATTACAATAGACAAGGGAAAAATACATGGTGTTGAAACAGAGATGGGTGTTGTTTCAACTGATGGTATTGTTGGTATAGTTACCGGGGTTTCAGACCATTTTTCTACAGTCATGCCAATACTGAACATCAATCTGCGCATTAGTGCAAAAATTGAAGAAAGTGGTTTTTTCGGTTCCCTTTTTTGGAATGGCAGGGATCCCGGCAAAGCATCACTAATAGATATACCGCACCATGCAGAGTTAAACGAAGGAGATAATATTGTAACAAGCGGATATTCAGCAATATTCCCGGAAGGAATAAGGATCGGAACCATAACAGGATATGAAATAGAAGGTGGAAACTTTTACAATGCAACCGTTGAACTGTCAACTGATTTTCAAAACCTGAGCCATGTATATGTAATAGTGAACTATCTAAGGGAAGAACAATCTGAACTGGAAAATATCAACCTGAATGATTGAGGTACTGCCAAGAAATATTATGCGATTTATAACCCTGGTTATTTTCCAGGTTTTCATCCTGAACAATATTCAGTTTCTGGGTTACATTAACCCATACATATATGTATTATTCATTCTTCTTCTCCCTTTTGAAACCCCAAAATGGTTTTTGCTTGTGGCTGCATTTACTCTTGGGATAGCGATTGACCTTTTCTCCCATACACCCGGACTTCACTCATCTGCAACAGTTTTCATGGCATTTCTGAGGCCTTTTGTATTAAGCCACTTTGCACCAAGAGACGGCTATGAACCAGGAACATTCCCCAGAATTCATTATTACGGGTTTTCATGGTTTTTCAAATATGCATCCATATTGATAGTTTCACACCACCTTATACTTTTTTTCATGGAGGTTTTCCATTTTCACAACCCTTTCTTTACCTTATGGAGGGCCCTTTTAAGTTCAGGATTTTCAATTTTGCTGGTTGTTTTAAGTCAGTATTTTATTTACAGGCGTTAGTATGGAATTATACTCTGAAAGGAAATATCTTATTGGTGCATTTATCATTGTTATATCAGTGATATTTATCGGCAGGCTGTTTTCGCTCCAAATAATGGACCCTTCATACAAACTGAGCGCCAGCAGCAATGTTGTCAGGAATGTCACACAGTACCCGTCACGCGGATTGATATATGACAGGAATATGGAACTTCTGGTTTCAAACAAGCCTTCTTACGACCTGATGGTTAC
>SLCF01000054.1 GCA_007125955.1 Bacteroidales bacterium
ATGAACAAATAGCTCTTTTATAATGTTGTTTTACCAGTCAACATAATTTCTCTGTTTCTCTATGAAAAAATTTTTTAACCGGTCCGGGAAAGAATATTCATCACCCGGGAGGAATTACGAAAGATTTACCGCGGATCCCATTGACCAGTTCGAAAAATGGTTTGAAGACGCTGTTAAACACAATGTGGAGATGCCTGATGCAATGCATCTTTCAACAGTAGGGAAGGAGGGAAGGCCTTCAGGCAGAATTGTACTGTTGAAGGGGGTCGATGAAAACGGGTTTGTTTTTTTTACAAACTACGAAAGCAGAAAAGGCAGAGAACTGGAATACAATGGTTATGGCGCGCTCACTTTCTATTGGAGTGGATTGCATCGCCAGGTGCGTGTTGAAGGGGATGTAAAACGAATTCCTGAAGTGGAATCAGACAGGTATTTCAGCTCCAGGCCCAGGGAAAGCCAGTTAAGCGCATATGCATCGGAACAAAGCAGAGTAATTGAAAGCCGGGAAAAATTTGAAGAAGAGGTTAGGTTCACAGAGGAAAAATTCAAGGGAGTTGCCATTCCGCGACCGGCTGAATGGGGAGGTTACCGTCTTATCCCTTTTTGGATCGAGTTTTGGCAGGGAAGAAGCCACAGACTTCACGACCGCATTGTATACAAACTTGATGAGGACAATTCATGGAAGATGCTGCGTTTGTATCCCTAAACTGATGGTTTAGGTGGTATTAAGCGACCGGTGATATTTAATCATTCAGTTCCGATCTGAGCTTTTCCCTTATATCAAGGAGTTGGAGGCGATTGGGAATAAAGTACCAGAGGCTGTCAATTGTTACTCCGTATCCCTCCATGGTTATTTTTTCAAAATCTGCACCTTTAAAAGAAAGAATTTCCCTCCCATGTTCACCCGCAAACTCCCATGGTATACTGTGCCGGAGATTATTTTTGGCAAGATCAAACAACCTCCCGCTATTAAAAAATGTGTGCAGATTGATTGATTGTTTCATGATAGCTTCTGCAACCTGCTGCTGTCGCCTTATACGCCCCATATCACCTTCGTGATCACTTCTGAATCTTACATAAAACATGGCTTTTTCCCCGTCCATCCGCTGGAAGCCTTCATCTATCCTGTTTGTCCTGGATGCAATTGCTTTATCGGGTATTATCCTGATTCCTCCTGTTAAATCAATTAATTCATCAAAGGCTTTGTAATTGAAAGCAATATAATAGTTTACAGGAAACTTCAGCAAGTCTTCAATTATGTTGATAGAATACTCAGGGCCATATGCATATGCATGATTGAGCTTTTCAAATTTGCCCGGGCCTATCCTGACCCTTAGATCACGAGGTATGGATAATAAGGTGATTTTGCCTGTTTCCATATTTAAAACACAGAACAGTACCACATCCGACCGTCCCGGCTTGTCCATATCACCTTCTACCCTGAGGCCTTCCTGATCTATAACAAATAAAAGGATTGAAACAATCTTTTCACCAGTTTCAGGAATATTCGTATCTTTTTCATAAATCTTAACTTCCCGGTATGTATCTTTCCAGGTACTTAAAAACCCCCTGTATGCATAAATAGAATAGACAACCACAGACAGTGTTATGCCCAGGAAAATAAAGATCAGAATCTTTAAGCGGCTCATTTTGTTAAGTATTGTGGTTGCTGTTGTCAATTAACCCGGCCGGGAAAATCATCCCGGCCGGGAGTGAATCAGGTTAAGTTCGTCCTGTAATGAATATTAATTAGCCATTAAGTATCCAAAATTCCCCTGAAAGTACCAGGTTAAGTTCGTCGTGTCGTGTATACCGGTTGTAACAATTATTCGTCTTCCAGATACTTCCTTAGCCAGTTTATCTGCCTCTCTGCTGCATCTATAGTGAATTTGGGCTCCCTTATGCCGTGGGGCTGACGTGGATAGGTTACCATTTTGGTTTCAACTCCCAGTCTTTTCAGGGCATTGTACAGTTCGTATCCCTGTGTCGGGGGTACACGGACATCTTCTTCCGGATGCAGTATCAGTGTGGGAGTTGTTATGTTTTCCACGCCGAACATTGCAGAATGTCTCATAAAACGCTGGTAGTTTTCCCAGAATTCAGCTTCGAAATAGTCGGGCAGGAAGCTTGGGATATCACAAGTGCCCGTCATGCTGATAAGGTTGGTCACACCTGCTCCGACCATGGAAGTTATGAAACGATCAGTTCGCGTTATGGCAAAAGATGACATGTAGCCACCGTACGACCATCCCATTATAACCTGCTTACCAGGGTCAACCTTCCCCTGCTCAATGAGCAGGTCGAGTCCGGCCTTCATGTCCTCAAGGTCGCCATACCCCCAGTCGGATAAGTTGGCAAACCTGAAGTCTTTTCCGTAGCCGCCCGATCCCCTGAAGTTGGGTCTTAGAATGAAGTATCCTTCGGCAGCAAATTTTTGCAACGGATAAACGCCGGGTGACGCAATGTAAGTTTCTCCGAAAACACCGGTCGGACCACCATGAACATGAAGCAATACGGGATATTGTTTGCCCTCTTCGTAATCAAGCGGATATATTAGAGGCGATTCAATCATGGTGCCGTCGTAGGATTCGTATCTGATTATTTCCGCCCTTGCTATTTCGGTCTGCTCATAGCCCTTGTTAACATCGGTTATTCTTATGGGATTAAACCTTGCAGCTTCTGATACAATAATGTCGGGTGCCTTGTCAAAATCCTGGTGTATTGCTGCAAGGGTAGATGCATCACCAGAGAGCGAGAAGCCTCCGAACCTGCCGGGCCCGGTTGTGACCTGGCGGTATTGTCCACGCTCTCCTTCCGCTATGGGCATTGCAAACAGGTCAACCGAAGTGTTGTGCAGCTCAGAATAGAATATCTCGTTACCGTCGGGCGACCATTCAATCAACACCGGTTCGTCATCGTGTGTTTCTCCAAGACGGTTCATTGATCCGTCGCGCAGATCTTTTACCATGATCACTTCGTAGCCGGGCCACCGCGGATCACCCTGATCGGTTGTGAAAGCAAGGTAATTGCCGCACGGGGAGTAAAGGGGACCTGAATCGCCTCCTCCAAGGTCGACCAGCAGTTCTACAGCTCCGCTGTCCGCCGGAACCGTGGAAATGCTTGTTCCTGGCCAGTACTCCAAACCCGGGCGGGGCTGATGGTCGAAAACCAGCGTATTGTCATCAGGTGACCAGTCGAAACTGCCTACATGGAATTCCCCTTCGGTCAGCCGCTGTATCTCTGCAGTTTCGTCGCATCCTGGGTTGACCTCAAATACGTAGAGGTGGGAATAGTTCAGGTCTTCTCCAACCACATTCACGTCTTCACGTTCCCTCCTGCGCCGTTGCTGTTCTTCTGACGG
>SLCF01000073.1 GCA_007125955.1 Bacteroidales bacterium
TATTGCTGCAGGTTTATTCCCAGTATTCCGGCTACCGGGTCGCATATGGCCAGGATCATAATGGGCAGAATAAACAGATACCTGTCACCCAGTAAACTTGAAATAAGGAATGTAACATATATCGAAAGAGGCAGAAGATAGCTGCCTACAGACGGTCTGTCAATATCGTGAATTGATTTAAGGTAGGTGGAATTGCGGCTGAGAAAAAGCAACACAAAAAAGATCAGGGCAAGGATCAGGACATACCAGTGGTCGCTGAAAAGATAAGGAAAAGTTATAGTTGAAAGGGTAGCTGTAAAATGAGCAAACTTACGTGTAATCTCACCTTTCAGTTTCAGTCTCCTGTAAACCAATTCATTGAAAACCAGCAACAGTAACAGGGCTATCAGGAATATAATTGCAAGTCCGATTTGATTACCCATATTTTTTTAACCTTTTAATAATTTTTTTCAGCTGCTCTATTTTACTATAAGAGAAAAAATTGCAAAAATGCAACAAAAGCGCCTCCGGCAATAATACTGTCGAACCTGTCCATAAATCCGCCGTGACCCGGAAGCAGATTACTGAAATCCTTTACATTATGCCTTCTTTTATAAAGGGATGTGCCCATATCGCCAATAAAAGCAAATATAACAATTCCTGATGCAAGCAATAAGGTCTTCACAGGACTTACATCTATAAGCCTCCTGAGCAGCAGGGAACTGCCCAAAGCCACAATAATTCCTCCGGCAAGTCCTTCAAATGTCTTCCCGGGGCTTACCGAGGGGAATAGTTTTTTCCTTCCCAGCAACTGTCCGCTTATCTGACTGAATGCATCGAATATGCTTACCACAAGGAATGTAAAAAGGACTAATCCTTTTTCAAGAGTGGTGAAAAAGTAAAAGCCTCCACACAATGTTAAAAAAATAATAATAAACAGGGAAAAAAATCCTTTACGCGAATAACCGGACCTGCGGAAAAGACTGAAAGTTTCAATCATACCTGCAATGATTATCATCATACCGATATAACTGAACATTAGCGGATAATATACTATTGAAAAAAAAATTATATTGATTATAAAAAAATATGTTATATACTTTACCCGGTTACTGACAGCTTCTTTTCTTTCCCTTCTCCTGTTAATAATATGGAACCCTATAGCTCCCAGTAAAAAATAGATCAGTATAATAATATAAATTGTAAGTATCATTATATTAAAAAGATATATATAAATATAATTTATTATCAGGTTAATAACATTATCATTCCGAACAGAATCACAATGTAAGCAAAAGTATGCTTTATCAGCCCCTCCCTTTTTTCAAAATCCATCCCCTTTGTAAGCCTGGGTCCCGCAATGGAGCCGAGAACAGCACCTGAGGAGAGAAGCCAGACCAGGGTCAGGTCAATCATTCCAAGGAAAAGATGACCTGTAAGAGCTGAAATGGTATTTATAAATATTATCATCAGGGATGTTCCGGCAACAAGTCTAATTGGGGTCTTTATGGCAAACAGTCCTGCCAGTACGGGTGCAGTACCGCTGGTCCCAAAAGTACCGGATATCACCCCCCCTGCAAATCCATAAAAAGAACCTTTTGGAAGCCTTCTGAAAATATTCTTAACATAACCGTTATTGGTTACGGGTTCACTTTCCCCTTTGCGGCGTGGATGGTTATTACAAACCATAATCGTGCCAAGGATGAGCGAATAAATGCCAAATGCTGTCTTTAACTGATCAGTGCTCAGAAGCCCCGTAACCAAAGCTCCCGCAACCGCTCCGATTATACCTGCAATACCGAATATCAACCCTTTATGCAGATCAAGGTTGCCGTGGCGGTAATGACCTATTGCTCCTGTAAAACATATGGGCAAAGTAGCTGCCAGTGAAGTGGCAACAGCAACGTGCGCCTCGGTCTGAAAGAAAAGTATCAAAGCGGGCGGGAAAAAAAAACCTCCGCCCCCTCCTATCATGGTGGCAGTCAAACCCACTGCAAAACCGATAAGGGGAAGCCAGAGGTAACTGTGTTGAAAAGAAGAGTAAAATATCATGGTGTAAACAATTATTTTTCAGATGACCTTTCCTTAAGAACCCAGTAAAGACCTTTGACATCCGATCTCATATGAGGTATGATAAACTGAATAGTAATATGTTCAACTGCAGACAATATACCCCAGGTTATCATAAAATAATAATATGGCGTTATAAACCCGTAAGTGAACAGAATAATGAAAAATATACCCTGGATATAACCACCGATTTTGAAGGAATAGAGGTGAAAACTTGAGAACCTCCTGAACTTTACAAGAGAAACTACCACTGTTGAGGTCAGCATAACAACAAACAGGATGAAACTTTCAATATGAGGAAGGAAATCATCAAGCTTGAAAATGTATATTCCAATAAATGCCAAAAGATATGTGAGATTATCGGCCATTGAATCCAGTCTTGCGCCGAAATCGGTGACAAGACCGTATCTCCTTGCAATAAAGCCGTCAGCTATATCGGTTAAAAAATTAATTACGATGAAAATGGCAAAAAGGCTCTCCTTTTCTGTTAGTGCAAACCACAAAATAAGAGGAAATACAAGTATTCTGTAAAAACCAAGTATATTAGGAACAGTAAAAAGCTCTTTTCGGTCCATGCTCCGAATCTTTTGTTTGCACATTAACTTAATCAATAACGGTTAATGTTTTCAGAACCTGCGTTTATGCCAAACTTATAATTTAATTTGATTATTACAAAACAAGGCTATATGACAAGTCCCTTAAAACTATTGGTTCTGAATAAATACCTTGCCTTTAAAAAATTACCGGCAAATAATTTCCCCATGTATGCTCTTTCAGTCATGCTTTATTTTTCAGATGGAAAATTGACTTATATTTGCATTTAACCTTAACTTAAGCAGAAATATTTTTTCAACAACAAGAGTGCGAGTAATGAAGTTGCCAAAGGAGAGAAAAAACTATGATATCCCCATCTGCATCTGTAGTCGCGGGCGATTTTATTTCAGCACACGAAAAATACGGTAGGAACAAGCCAAAACAGTTAATTAAATGAGCGTAAAACTCAAGGAAATAAAATCAAAAAGGGAGCTGATAATGTTTATCAGGTTCCCCGACAAGTTATACAATGGATGCCCTTATTATGTGCCTTCAATCCACAGCCAACAGCTTTCAGTTCTTTCTGACGAAAAAAACACAGCCTTCAGGCACTGCGAAGCAAGATACTGGCTTGCTTTCTCCGGCAAAAAGATTGTCGGGAGAATAGCAGCGATCATCAACCATCGGTACAATACAGAAAAAGGTGAAAAAAATATTCGTTTCGGATGGCTTGATTTTATTGAGGATAAAAAAGTGCTTGATCTGCTCCTTTCTGCTGTTGAGAACTGGGGGCGCGATAAAGGTATGGAACAGATACACGGACCACTTGGATTTACTTCATTTGATCCGGCAGGGATTCTTGTTGAGGGATTTGAAGAACTGCCCACTTCCTGGGGAAGCTATAACTTCCCTTACTACAAAAGAATGCTTGAGGAATCAGGTTACAAAAAAGATGTTGACTGGATAGAAAAACGGATAACAGTGCCGCTTCATGCTCCTTACCGGGAAATAAAATTATCCGGGAAAGTAAGAAAACGATATTCCCTGCATAATGCAGATTTTAAAACCCGTAGGGATATAAAAAAGCATACCGGACAAATATTTGAACTTATCAACTCAGTTTACGGTGATCTTTACGGGTTTTCAACCCTGACGCATTCACAGGCGGAAAATCTTACAAAAGAATTTTTGCCTCTTGTAAAGAAGGATTATATCTCTATTGTGCTCAACAAAAAGAACGAAGTGGCAGCATTCGGGCTTGTAATGCCCTCCCTCTCCGGAGCACTCAGAAAGGCTAAAGGGCGCCTCTTTCCTTTTGGCTTATTTCATATAATCAGGGCACTGAATAAAAATGACACCGCAGACATGCTTCTTATAGGGGTAAAACCCGAATACCGCAGAAAAGGTGTGCATGCACTAATATTTGAAAAGATCATAGGCAATCTTCAGAAAAAGGGGATCAGGTATGTGGAAACCACAAGAGAACTGGAAAACAACGAAAGTATCCGGAAACTGTGGGATGGTTACGATTTCCGCCAGCACAAGAGAGCCAGGTGTTATGCTAAACCTCTGTGATAACTTAAATATCAGCTTCACTTTACCGGATAAGCAGATGCTTATGCTTCAAGCATTGATTCTTCCTAACATCGTTTAATTAATACTGATACGTGAAATACAGATTTTTTAAAAGAATATATATAAAATAAAAAAGTGCTGTGTCACTTTTAACCCGGAATAAATAAAATATGTGTCAGTCCTCCGACTTTTCTTCAACACATTTGAAAGTCAGGGCCAGGTCCCCAAGTACTATAAGCAATGCCAAAGTACCAAGTATAGCGGGTATGATATAAACATTCTCATACGCCAGTCCGCTAAACCAGTTTCC
Organism: Bacteroidales bacterium; assembly: GCA_007125955.1. GTDB lineage: Bacteria > Bacteroidota > Bacteroidia > Bacteroidales > PUMT01 > PUMT01. The sequence goes on from SLCF01000073.1 coordinate 4,469, forward strand.
AAAAACCGGTGTGCCCAGCCAGGCTCCTACCCATCCTATTATTACCTTTGAAACGAAGGAGTCAAATCCCGGCCTTATGTAGTATTTAAATCCGTAATGTAAAACAGCTGATACAATAATACTTATTACCAGCAGGATCAAAAAGCTTAAAAAATCCATTCCGATCATGGTGATACCTCCTGTTATTAATTTTAGTTAATTTATATTAACTATTTGAAATTAAGCAAGCAACACAGCACTTAATTAGAGGTTGTCCATGAAAATATGTTCTATAAATGTAAAAAAAAAAGAATTGCCCGCAAACAAATTCAAAAGGATATATTCACCACCCTTGCAAAAATGCCCTACAACCTTAAAGTTGATATCTCCTCAACAGCTTTTATTGCAGCATCAATTTCTTCTTCCGTATTGAAAGGACCGAGTCCGAATCTCACGGTGCCGTGAATACGATCAGTTCCCAGTCTTTCATGAACTTTGGGTGCACATTGCAAACCGGTGCGGCAGGCAATATTGTAGTCAACATCCAGCATCATTCCAACATCATCTGAAGGCATGCCGTCAATATTGAAGCTTAATACCGGATTTTGGTTTTCGGTGTTTTCAGCACAATAAACAGTTAAATTGTCAATATTCTGGAGACCTACACGCAGCTTATCCCACAGCACCAGCTCCTGGTTGTGAATGTTTTCAATACCTTTTTCATTTATCCATTTCACACCGGCATTAAGTCCGGCTACTCCTGCAATATTGAGAGTTCCGCATTCAAGCCTGTAAGGGAATTCTTCAAGATGGGTCAGTTGAGCTGAACGAACTCCCGTACCTCCGTATCTGGTTGATATTACGGGAACATCCTCCATAACATAGGAGCCTCCAATACCGGTTGGGCCCATAAGGGATTTGTGTCCTGTAAAAACAAAAACATCCACTCCCATTGCCTGCATATCCATTTCCACTACTCCGGCTCCCTGGGCCCCGTCAACTACAAAAATCACGCCTGCTTCCTTGCAGATTTTCCCAATTTCCGCAACCGGCTGGATGGTTCCGAGGATATTCGAACAATGATTTACAATAACCATCCTTGTATTGGGTTTCAATGCCTTTTTTATATCATCCGGATCTATATAACCGCTATTATCGAAAGGAACATGGTCAACTTCGGCAATACCTTCAATTTCCAGGTGGTGCAAAGGACGCAGAACTGAATTGTGTTCCAGCATTGTAGTAACAATATGATCCCCTTTGCGGGCAATACCCTGGATTATCATGTTAAGCGAATCACTTGCATTATAACTAAAAGTGAGCCTGTTGGGATCCCCGTCACCGTTAAACAACTCCATAAGCATTCTGCGTGTTTCGAGCACCATCTCTTCTGCCTCTATTGATGCATCGAAACCCGAACGCCCCGGATTCACGCCATGTTTACTGCAAAAAGAATAGATGAAATCATAAACTTCCCTGGGTTTAGGGAAAGTGGTTGCCGCATTATCAAGATAAATAAGTTTATCCATAGAAATATAATGTTATGAATTACAGGTAAATTTGCTATATTATAAGAGAATCTGCAACTATTTCAGCTAAAGTTTTGACTTTTACATTCAATTTATAAGTAAAATTTATCTGTGAAAGCTGATCGATACAGTTGTGGCACGGTGCTGCAACTACTTTTGCACCGCTTTTGCGTATTTGTTCAGCTTTTATCTCAGCTATCCTCATTCTCCGCTCATTGTATTCACTCATTGCCAGCTGTCCTCCCCCACCGCCGCAACAAAAATTGTCTGTCCCGTATGGCGTCATTTCAACAAAATCCTCAGCACATTGCTTCAGAATATACCTCTGATCTTTAAATATACCCCCTCCCCTAACAAGATTACAGGGATCATGAAGTGTAACCTTCTCTTTCAAAGCTCCCCTGTCTGTCCTTATCCTGCCTTCCCTGATATATTTTGCCATCAGCTCAACTGAGGATAATACTTCAAAACCAAATTGTTTCTTTATATAATTTGGCGATTCCCAGCGGTTTGACCTCACACCGTGTCCGCACTCCGCAAGAACAAGCATTCCTGCCTCAAGAGTGTTTACCTCGTCGTACATCCTACGGGATATTACAGCCGCTTCATCAGGATGACACGAAAAGTAGGCATAATTGGTTACATCATACATCCTGGTTGAAAGTGTCCAGCTCTCCCCGGCAGCATAAAAGACCTTCGCCATAGCCGATATGGATATGGGGAAAAATTTGGGCTCCCTGGGATTAAGAGTGTACATTACCTTTTTCCCCTTTTCATCCATGGGTATCCTTGCTTCCGGATCATCAACCTCGTCCTGCAGCTCTTCTTCCATCCACTCAAGAGTATCAACAAAATCCCCGTGAGATATTGCCATGTTGTTGCCTGTATTGAGAGCCGATCTGACGGTCGACTGGAGTGTTGAAGGCACATAACCCATTACGGAAAGCATTTCCCTCCCCTTTCTCACTACATACTCAATGTCAACACCTATAGAACAGTGCTTCACACAACGGCCGCATACTGTACAAGAACCAAAAAGCAAATCGACCATTTCAGTTACAGTTTTGTCGTCCAGGTCGCGTGCTTTAACAAGACCGGGTAATTGTCTGCCGGTAAAAGTGAAGTACCTCCTGTAAACAGAAGCAACAATATCAACCTTGCTGGCAGGAATTAGTTTTTCATCTTTCATGGACAGATAATAAATGCAGCTTTTGGCACAAAGTCCGCAACGCACGCAGGCATTGAGGTGACTTAACAGTTTGCTGTCTTCTCCAGAGCCCAGCACCTCAAGTCCCTTTCTTATTTTTTCATTTGCTTCTTTCATCTACCTTTTGTTTGTGCAGAGGCCATACATTACGCCAGCCGTAAAAAAATCCCAGGTGAAACCTGGCGGCAAAAAAATATATCGCATGCCTCAGCTTACCAACGGGAAGGTAAAGCATCATTAATCCGGCAGAAATCATAAATACAGGCTCACTACCAGGTAAAAGTAAAAATACCCCCCCTGAAGCCTGAAAAAAGGTAACAAGCACATTTGAAATGTAGTCGTCTGGTAATGAAATATACAAAAGCTTCTTGTCTGTAAGCCGTTTGATAAGTATACCTGTCCCGGAAAGAGCAGAAATAAACAAAAAGAAAGCAAAAAACAGTAAGTGATATCCGGAAGGACTTAAGCCTGCAATAACAGTCATAAACAGTATACCGGCAATGAACGTACCCAGATGATAAACAATGCCGGCAATATAAACAGGCAGATTCAGAGAGGCAGACTCCTTCACTGACGGATTCATTGCGGAAGTGAAGGAATAAACTATGCCTGAAACAGGGCTGCCTGACCTGCCGGAGTATTCAACCGGCATACCAAGTTTGATAAGTCTTATAACATGGTACAGGCAAACAGCAAGACATATTGCCAGTGAAAAAATTCCAAACCAGTTATACCATGCCATATTATCCCTGAATTAATTAAACACAGCCGTCAGGTTTTGGCAAACCAGCAACCCTGCATGCTCCGCGTGCGGGCCCAAGGGGGAAAAGTTCATATATCTGCCTTAACTTTAGTCCGGTTTCCTTGCATATATGCCTTATCATGGGTGCCATTCCCTTCTCTTCATAGTTTCTTCTAATAATATTGATAATTGCCCAGTGCTGATCTGTCAGTTCCTCTATTCCGTCATACCTGGCAATCAGTCCAGCCACTTCTTCATTCCAGATAGCGGGAGTTGTCAGAAAACCATCGCCGTCAAATTCAAATTTATTACCCTCAATCTCAATTGTTGGCATATCTCTAGAAATTTAATTAATAAAACTGTTATTCAATATCTTCGTCAAATATGTCGATCATTTCATCTGTAGTGCCCGGAGTATCTGGCATAACAAAATCGGGACAAAAATAATGGTCAACTTTAGTCAGATATCTTTTACACTTTGTCCAGTTATCCTTTCCTCCCCTGCAGTAATTGTTTACATAATAATCCTTTTTCTCCTCCTCATCAATAAAACCGGGTATGTTGACAATCGGACAGGTATTATGGTTTATGCAGTAAACTAACATATTTTTTGATTATTTTCCGTGCAAAAATATAAAAAAACCACAAACTTTTTTTAAAAAAGGAAAATCCGGTCTTAATCTGTTATATTGCAACATACCAACTGATATTAAAAACAGCTTTTTTATATGACCCAAAACAACAGACCTGTAATTATAAATACTCCTGATGCTCCGCAACCCGGCGGTCACTATTCTCAGGCGTTAATTCACAACGGACTGGTATATGTATCCGGACTCCTTCCGGTTAAGCCGGGGGGTGAAAAAGTAAAAGGAAGTATTGAAGAGCAAATATCCCAGGTGCTTGCAAATCTGGAAGCTATACTGAAGGCAGCGGGCCTTTCAAGGAATCACGTCCTGAAAACCACTATCTATATATCAGATGTGGAATTATGGGGTAGGGTGAACAAAATATACAGCGAATTCTTTGATACGCACAAACCGGCACGTGCTATAGTGCCGGTTAAACCCCTTCACTTTGGTTTTTCAGTTGAACTGGAGGCAACAGCCGCAATTTTTTAGAGTGCATTAAAAGGTTCTGCTTTTCCGGAAAGACTTTCAGGTAATATCAAATTACTCCTCTTTCCGTGGGTTGGCCTTGCTTACCTTAATGCTTCTCCCCTGAACTTCTTTTCCGTTCAATGATTCAATTGCACTTTGAGCCTGAGACTCATCTTTCATTTCAACAAAAGCATATCCCTTTGAACGTTTTGTGAACTTATCGATTATGATTTTTACCGATAACACTGTACCGTATTCTGAAAAAAACTGCTCAATTTCAGCTTCTTTCATGGAATAAGGGATGTTGCCTACATAAATGGTCATAATTAATGCGGTTAATGTTTGCAATTACAAGATAATACAATCTTGTAAAATAAAAAAAAATCAATCACCTAAAGTAGCAACCATTACAGCCTTTATTGTATGCACCCTGTTTTCAGCCTGATCAAATACAATAGAAGCATCCGACTCAAATACATCATCGTTAACCTCCATTGCTTCCAGTCTGAATTTCTGATAGATCTCCTCTCCAACCTTAGTTTCGCGGTTGTGGAATGCAGGCAGGCAGTGCAGGAACCTGACGTTCTTATTTCCTGTCATTTCCAGAACCTTTTTGTTAACCTGATAGGGTTTCAATAGCTTTATACGTTCCTCCCATACAGAATCGGGTTCTCCCATTGAAACCCATACATCGGTGTAAAGGAAGTCGACGTTCCTGACCGCCTCACTGACATTTTCGGTAATTGTAATGCTTGTACCTGTTTCGGAAGCCAGCTCCCTGCATTGGGCAACCAGCTTTTCATCCGGCTGGCAATTAGCCGGTGCTGCAGCCCTGAAATCCATTCCCATCTTCGATGCACCGACAAGGAGGGAATTACCTACATTGTTGCGTGCGTCTCCCAGGTAACAAAATGAAATATCTTCAATGGGCTTGTTACAGTTTTCAAGCATTGTCTGAAAATCAGCAAGTATCTGCGTTGGATGGAATTCATTCGTGAGTCCGTTCCACACCGGAACACCCGAATATTTTGCAAGTTCCTCTACCACCTCCTGGCCGAAACCACGATACTCAATCCCGTCATACATGCGTCCGAGAACCCTGGCAGTATCTTTCATCGACTCTTTATGGCCTATCTGTGAGCCGCTTGGACCCAGGTAGGTAACGAGTGCCCCCTGGTCAAATGCGGCAACCTCAAATGCACATCTTGTGCGGGTAGAAGATTTTTCAAAAATTAATGCAATGTTTTTCCCTTTAAGTTTTTGCTGTTCTGTACCGCAATATTTGGCGGTTTTCAGATCTGCAGAAAGTTTGAGCAAAAACCTGATTTCAGAGGGTGTAAAGTCCAGTAGCTTCAAAAAGCTTCGGTTTCTTAAATTGTAAGCCATAAAAGTTTTTGTTAAAGATTAATGTTTTTGTTGGATTTTTTAAAAAGATGATGTTTATTCACCATAGTTCATGGTGATCCTTGTTCCGTAGGACTTGTCTTCAAGCTTGAATGCTTCGGTAATTACACTCTTGCTGCCACCTTTTTCAATAAACTGAAGACAGGCCCGTATCTTGGGTGCCATACTGCCTTCTCCGAACATTCCCTGGTCAAGGTATTTTAAAGTATCCTCCCTGTTCAGGTGTTCAAGAACTTTCTCGCCGGGTTTTTTATAATTGAGGTAAACATAAGGCACATCGGTCAAAATGTAAAACTCATCCGCCCTGATATTTGCTGCCAGCAAAGAGGTTGCAAGGTCTTTGTCTATCACAGCCTCCGAGGGCCTTACATCGCCTTTTTCATCTATATAAACGGGAATCCCCCCCCCTCCGGATGCAATTACGATTGTGCCCTGTTTAGAAAGGGTTTCAACCACATTCTCATTCATCACATCAATCGGTTTGGGAGAGGGAACTACGCGCCTCCACCCTCCCTCAATTTTTACTTCTTCCTTGAAAACCCATCCTTTCTCTTTTACAAGCCTGTCAGCTTCTTCTTTGTTATATGTTCTTCCCACTCGCTTGGTGGGGTTTTTAAATGCTTCATCATCCTTGTCTACCTGTACCATTGTTGCAAGAGTTACAACTTCTCTTTTGATATTGTGCTTTCTGAGAACATTACGCAGTGTTCTCTCTATCATATAACCTATTGACCCCTGGGAATCGGCCACACATACATCAAGAGGCATCTGGGGGATTTTGTACATATGCTCACCTGCATCATTCTGCATGAGTATATTCCCGACCTGGGGCCCGTTACCGTGGCTCAGTACAACATTATACCCCTTTTTGATCAGGAATACAATATTTTCCAGGGTGTCAGTGGTATTCTGTTCCTGCTGCTCAATCGTACCCTCCTGATCACCGCGAAGCAAGGCGTTCCCGCCCAATGCAATAACAACTAATTTACTCATAATGAAAATTTTATTATTTAATCTGAAATATAAAAATATTTTTTAGATAACCGGCTTACATAGAGAAATAATAATACCGTATTCATTTCTCAAATTAAACAGGCCGGACTGAATTAACCTTTTCATCATGAATTTTCAGTTATTTATCAAATACTCCACACAAGTTCCTTTCAGAAACAAACAAAATTCAGGTTCAGCCGTATTTTTTAAAAGTAATAACAAATTATAAAACCCGGAATGATAATTTTCATAAAAAAAGCAGAAAAATTAACTCCTGAAATAGCCCAAACTTTTTATTTTCCAATCTGTTCTCACGGTTTCAGAATCATATTTTTTGTCACACTAATGAATATATTGCTTTCCTGCGGTGAAACCGGCACCCGGGATATCCCGTTACAGGGGAGAATAGAATACGATATCAATTATATTGAAAATAATACTGTGGGAGTACCTGAACACATCCTGCCGAAAAAGATGGTCGTTACATTCAATGAGCAGTTTGTGATGCAAAGAATTGACGGCTTAATGGGTCTCTTTTCAATCTTTCACATTGCCTGTAATGATGAAATAACCAATAACACCTATTTAAAAGTAGGGCCTTACAAATATACTTATACGGGTTCGCCGGAAGAAATGGCTGCAGGATTCGGTTATTATAAGGAAAAAGCAGTAGTAGCAGAAGAGGGGAATTACAGAATTGCAGGGCTGGATGCCCGAAAAGCCAGAATAGCAAATTCCGGTTCTTACGATGAATCATACTCTGTTTTTTACTCTGATGATTTTCCGGTGCCCGGAATCAACAAATTCAACCCTTATAAAGATATTGAAGGGATTTTACTCGATTTCAGGCTTGAAATAAACGGACTTAAAATGCATTTGGTCGCTAAAGAAACAAGTTTCAGTGAAGTTGACGAAAAAATATTCTTTCCCGAAGATTACCACAGTATTTCCCGTAAA
>SLCF01000103.1 GCA_007125955.1 Bacteroidales bacterium
ATGACATGGTTCCGCCGGATGGAACGTCAGGGCTTTATCATCCACTGGTTTGATGCAGATATGCCTGAGGTTTTGAAAATAGAAAAGGCTGTACGGTTATACAAACAGGCACAGCAGCGGGCAGATAATTCCGGTTACTAACGGTTATTAAAATTCTGCCCGGCTGCAGGAAACTGCCAAAAGAGATCTAATTTGACCTGGCGGAGCTCTAAATTTATTTAACCCATCTGTCAAGCCATGAGAAAAATTCACGCTGCCACAGAATACCGTTCTGAGGCTGAAGTATCCAGTGGTTCTCATCCGGAAAATGCAGCAGCCTGCCTGGTATTCCCTGCAGTCTTGCAGCTGTAAATGCCTGCAGACCCTCTGTATATGGCACCCGGTAATCTCTCTCGCATGTTATTATCAGCATCGGGGTGTCCCAGTTCTGAACAAACCTGTGGGGTGAAGATTCCTCGTAGCTCACTGGTTTTGGCCTCTCCCAGTAGGGACCTTCCAGGTCGTGATTTACAAAAAATATCTCCTCGGTTGCACCATACATGCTTTCCAGGTTGAATACCCCGTTATGTGAAATGAAAGCCCTGAAACGCCTTTCGTGCATACCGGCAAGCTGGAATGCCGAATAACCGCCGAAACTTGCCCCTACGGCACCTAGACGGTCTTCATCAATAAAGGGTTTCTCCATCATAGCATCAATTGCAGTAAGATAATCCTGCATGGCCTGTCCGCCCCAGTCTCCCGATATCTGCCTGTTCCATTCCTGTCCGAACGTAGGCAGTCCCCTTCTGTTGGGAGCTACCACAACGTAATCGTGTGCCGCCATGATCTGGAAATTCCACCTGTAGGAGAAAAACTGGCTTACTGCACTTTGAGGTCCTCCCTGGCAGTAAAGAAGTGCCGGGTATTCTTCGGAAGAATCAAAACCGGGTGGAAGAATCAGCCAGACCAGCATATTTTCACCGTCGGTTGTTCTCACCCAGTGCTCTTCAACCCTTCCCATTTCAATATTGTCGTAAATATGACTGTTGGTGAATGTAAGCTGAGTCTCTTCACCGCCCGAAGGGTTGATACGGAAGATCTCTGTGGCCATTGACATTGACATCTTTTCACCAACAAGGGTGTTGCCCGACAAGTCAATAGAATTGTAATTATGATGCCCGCTTGTTATCTGGGTTACCTCACGGGTATTGATATTTATGGCAAAAACCTGGTAAGTTGCATTTGTACCACTGATAAAGTATATTTTATCACCTCCCGGGCTCCATGTAAAATCCGATGCATTTTCCTCAAAGTCACGTGTAAGATAGGTTTTAACACCGTTTTCCCTGTTATATATGAATAGGCGGGCTTTATCCGACTCATAGCCGGGTGTTTCCATGCTTTGCCATGCCAGGTACCTGCCATCAGGTGAAAAGACAGGGTATTTGTCGTAACCTTGACCTTCAGTTATCTTTGTTGTTTCACCGTTCTCAATATCATAAAAATATATGTTTGAATTGGTGCTTGTGGCATATTCCGCCCCTTTCAGTTTTTTGCTGGTATAGGCTATTATTTTTCCGTCGGGGCTCCAGGTTATTTCTGCCTGATTGTAGAAAGGGGCAAGGGGAGAATCGAATTTTTCACCTTCCATGATATCTTTTCCTTCGTCCAGTCTGCCGTCTGAATAACCGGCTACGAAAATGTGGCTGTATGAGTAATTGTGCCATGAATCCCAGTGTCTGAACATAAGGTCATCCTCAATTCGCACATTTATATGCGGAAGGTCGGGATAAATCTCTTTTGGCGTTTCATCAAGCTTCACCTGCCTGGTATAGTATATATGGTTACCGGTTGGGGAGTAACCGAACCCGGTAATTCCCCCCTCTATTTCAGAAACCTGTTGCTTACCACTTCCGTCAGGGTTCATTTCCCATAACTGTACCTCATCTGTTTCATTGCTCAGAAAACCTATCTTTTCGCCGTCAGGGCGCCAGCGCGGACTGAAATTTGATCCCTGGAAAGATGTCAGCACATTTGTTTCTCCAGTTTGAACTTCAACAGCACAAACCTCAGTCATACTTTTGTTTGTTTTATGATCGTAACGGGATACGGTATAAACAACCGTGCTGCCGTCGGGAGACAGCTGTGAACTGCCTACGCGCCCGAATTTCCAAAGGATCTCGGGTGTGAGTCGTCCGCCTCTTATCTCCTCTTCTGTGAGTTTACCACTGAAGTCGGCTTCCTCCGGCTTCTCGCCGCAGGAAATGAGCATTAAAAGGGCAGACAGAATTAATGATCCGGTTAATTTTTTCATACCTGTAATTTATTATTAATAATTCAAAATATCAGAGTTATGGTATATCGGGAATCAATATTGTTTTTCAGCATCTTATTTGATGTAGTAATGCATTACCGAACCGGGTATTATTTTTTGAATAACGATTCCCTGACTTTATTTTCCAGCTCTTCAGACAATTCAGGATTGTCTGCAATCACCTGCTTTACGGCGTCACGCCCCTGTCCCAGCTTGGTGTCGCCATAGCTGAACCACGATCCGCTTTTCCTGATAATACCCAATTCCACAGCAAGATCAATTATTTCCCCGTTTTTCGATATTCCTTCTCCATACATAATATCGAATTCAGCCTTCCTGAAAGGAGGAGCTATTTTGTTCTTTACTACCTTAACCCTGGTACGGCTGCCCTTTACCTCCTCCCCTTCCTTTATCTGACTTATCCTTCTTATATCAATACGTACTGAGGAGTAAAACTTAAGTGCGTTCCCTCCGGTGGTTGTTTCAGGGTTGCCAAACATTACGCCAATCTTTTCACGAAGCTGGTTTATGAAAACACAGCATGTTTTCGTTTTGCTGATATTTGCCGTAAGTTTTCTGAGAGCCTGGGACATTAGTCTTGCCTGTAGGCCCATTTTGGAATCACCCATATCCCCTTCTATCTCAGATTTCGGGGTAAGTGCGGCAACCGAATCAATAACAACAATATCTATTGCACCGGAGCGTATAAGATGATCGGTTATTTCGAGCGCCTGCTCACCGTTATCAGGCTGAGATATCAGCAGGTTCTCTATGTCAACACCTAGCTTTTCTGCATAAAAGCGGTCAAATGCATGCTCGGCGTCAATAAATGCTGCAACACCCCCGGCTTTCTGTGCTTCGGCAATTGCATGTATTGCAAGGGTTGTTTTACCGGATGATTCCGGTCCGTAGATCTCAACAACCCTCCCTCTGGGGTAACCTCCTACTCCTATTGCAATATCAACACCTATTGATCCTGAAGAGATGGAGGGAACGTTAACAATTGCCTCATCTCCCATTTTCATTATGGCTCCCTTTCCATACTCTTTATCTATCCTGTCAATCGTCATTTGAAGGGCTTTCAGTTTCTCTTTGTTTATCTCCTTTGATGCCGGTTTTTTCGTTTTTTCGTTTTCCATTTTTCACTTCTTTTTATTTGTATAGTTCCAGTATTTGTCCTGAATGGTTTTTTGTGTCAACTTTGCCTATTACATGCTCAATTCTGCCATCTTCATCTATAATGAAAGTGGTACGCTTAACACCTTCAACAATCTTCCCGAACATCTTTTTTTCTCCCCATGCTCCGTAGCTTTTTAAAAGGTCTTTGCCGGTGTCTGCAACCAGGTGGAAAGGCAGATTGTGTTTTGAGCTGAAGCCGGCATGTGACTTATCGGTGTCAGGACTGACACCGATAACCACAAATCCTTTTTCCGACAGTTCTTCGTAACCATCCCTGAGACTGCAGGCTTCTGCTGTACACCCGGGGGTGTTGTCCTTTGGATAAAAGTACAACACTGTTTTTTTACCCCTGAGTGAATCAAGTGATAATTTGTTGCCTCTGTGGTCGGTTACACTGAAATCGGGGGCTTTATCCCCGGGATTTAAATCTGTTTGCATAATTGTATATGTTAATGCTGTTATTGTTAGAATGCAATATGGAAAGCGGCCGGCCTGCTCCTTACGGACAAACTATTGATTTTCCCCTTTCCGGTGTTTTCATTTGTAAATTTACAAAGATTAACCAATATGAATGTTGATCAGTCCATCTTTTTTTTAACAATAACCCGGTTCAGAAAATCATGTACGGCTACCCTTAAAAAAGTCGGAAATAACTTCATGAACTTTTACTGCAAAGTATTGACAGAACTGATCTTACTCTGATTAAATGTATAAAAAAAGCCGCCCGGATATGTGGGCGGCCAGTGAAAATCGTCTGTTTAATGGTTTCAGCCAAGGAATGAAATAAGAACTCCCGCAGCAACTGCCGATCCGATAACTCCGGATATATTACTGGCCATGCAGTACTGGAGAATATGGTTCCTGTTGTCGTATTTCACTGCTATCTCATTTGCAACCCTGGATGCCATAGGAACAGCACTTAATCCGGTAGCACCTATCAGCGGATTTATCTTCTTTTTTGCAAATGTATTGTAAATCTTAACAGCAATAATTCCGCCTGCTATGGAAATGGAAAAGGCAATGAACCCGCCTGCAATTATTCCAAGAGTTCTTAAATCAAGGAACGTTGCGGAAGTCATCGATGCACCGACGGCAAGCCCCAGGAAAATTGTCGCGGTATTGAGTATAGGTCCTGATGCTGCACTGGAAAGCCTGCCTGTTATAACACCAAGCTCTTTGACAAGGTTCCCGAACATAAGCATCCCAATAAGGGGAACTGCCGTGGGAACGAACAATGAAATAACAATTCCCATTACAATGGGAAAAGCTATCTTTGCGGCATTCAGATTTTTAATCTCCCTTTTGGAGGGGTACTTCTTGTCCATCTCCTTCATGTTGATATGAAGCTCTTTTTTGGTGCATAGGGCTTTAACTACCGGGGGTATTATCATCGGCACCAGTGCCATATATGAATATGCTGCAATGGCAATCGGGCCCAGGAGATGAGGAGCCAGTATTATTGATATGTATATTGCCGTAGGGCCGTCACCTCCACCAATGATCCCGAGTGAGCCGGCTTCCTGGGGAGTAAAGCCGACTGCAATTGCTCCAAGGAATACGGTAAAAATACCAAGCTGTGCGGCAGCGCCGAAAAGTGCAAGTCTAAGGTTCCTGAGCATCGGGCCAAAATCGGTCAGAGCACCCACCCCCATGAATATCAAAGGAGGCAGAAACCCGGTTTTAATCAATGAATAATAGATAAAATTCATTATTCCGTGATCCCTTGCAATTTCAATGAGGTTCTTGTACCTGTCACCTTCAATTTCAACAAGTTCATCCGGAACAATACCCATTCCTGCACCGGGCAGATTGGCCAGAATAAGTCCGAATCCAATCGGGACAAGCAAAAGTGGCTCATATTTTTTACGTATACCGAGGTAAAGTAATAACACACCCAGTGAAAGCATTATTATAACACCCGGATCAGAGAAGAGTTCCCTGAATGAGGTCATTTCAAATAATCTATTGAAAGCATCCATTTTTATTGCTTTAAGAATGTCCGCCCCTTCTGTTTAAAGGGGACAAGCTGTTTCTGTTAAAAAAACCTTTTTATGCTTTACCCGGTTATCTTATTAGGAAAAGCACATCATCCTCAACAATTTCGTCACCGTTGGAGGGAACTATGGCAACTATTTTTCCATCCATGTCGCTCTTAATGGAGTTGTAAGTTTTCATAGCTTCAACATAGCAAAGAACATCTCCTTTGCTGACAGTATCTCCAACCTTTAGCGATTTTTCGGTCGGTTCTTTAGTAAGGTAGAATGTGCCTGCAATGGGTGAGGTAAGCTCCTCAGCTTCCCCGTTCATTTCAGGATCCTTTTCCTTTGTATGATGGTGAACTGTTTGACTATCTTTTTCGTTAACCTTTGGGGCTTCTGCAGGTTCGTCTCCGTATGATACCGTAACCCTGAATTTTTCACCGTTTACATCAATGTTCATGGTTGAAGGCTGTGTACTTACAGCTTCACTGCCCTCTTCCTTTGCTTTTGGTTTGCTGAATAATCCGCCTCCCTCTTTTTTGCGTTTTGCAAGGTCTTCCTCGAAAGCTTTTTTGGCTGCGCCGGACTTGTAATTGCGGTATTGTTCGGGATGCATTGCAAGCTCGAAAAGTTCCTCGTCATCCTCTCCAAGATCCCATCCGTTCTCATCCATCTCCTTTCTGAACTTGTCAAGCTCATCAGGATAAAGATCCTGTGGGTTCCCGGTATAAAATTCACGCCCCTCTTTTTCAGCCATTTCAATTAATTCGGGAGAGAGTTTGCCCGGAAGTTTCCCTGATTTGCCCAGCATCATATCCCATGTATTGTCGTCTATCATTGAGAACCTCTCTTTGCCCTTAAGCATCTGCATTACATTCATCAGTGCAACATTCTTTACATACTGACTGTAAGGGGTTACAAGAGGCGGATAACCCATCTTTGGCCATATATAATCTACCTCATCATACAGTTTGAGCATAAGGTCGTCCTGTGTCAGGACAGGCTTGTTTTTCTTCTCAAGGTGCTTGTTAATACTCTTCAGGTTATTTGCAAGGTCAGACATCAGACTTCCCATCATTCCGCCCGGAAGTCCGGGTTTTATAAGCAATGCATTTATCTGTCGGTTGTAGGGGTCTATGTAATACCCGAGGAATTCATCAATGAATTCCTGTGAAAGACGCCGGGCTTCCATATATGCTTTCATGTTCACCTTTGGAACTTCGTAACCGGCATCCTCAAGCATGGCTACAATTGTCAGTATGTCAGCATGTCCCGTCCCCCAGGAAAGGGGCTCCATGCCTACATCAATGTAATCACATCCTGCATTAACCGCTTCAAGTATTGAGGCAACAGTGAAACCGGGACCGGTTTGTCCGTGATACTGAATCAGCACCTCAGGATGCTTTTTCTTTATCCCTTCCACAATTTTTCCTATTGAAGCCGGTCTTCCCACTCCCGCCATATCTTTAAGGCAAATTTCTTCAGACCCTCCTTTTATAAGCTTGTCAGCTATGTTTACAAAGTATTCAACAGTATGTATTTTCGAATGGGTTATACATAGAGTACCCTGTGCTATCATACCTGCTTCCTTTGCATACTTTACGGAATCAATAATATTGTTCTCATCATTGAGTCCGTCAAAAGATCTTGCAATATCAACACCTTGCTTCTTTTTAACCTTGAACATAAGTTTCCTTACATCTTCGGGCACCGGCCTCATCCTTATGCCGTTAAGCCCTCTTTCAAGCATGTGTGTCTCTATGCCCGCTTCATTAAAAGGCTTGCACCAGGAACGAACAGATTTGTTGGGATTTCCCCCCAACAAAAGGTTGATCTGTTCAAATCCACCTCCGTTCGTTTCTATGCGGTCAAAGCAACCCATATCAATTATGGCAGGGGCAATGCGTTCAAGCTGATCCACGTGAGGCATGTATTTGCCGGCCGACTGCCACATGTCTCTATATACAAGCGAAAATTTAATTTTACGTTTACTCATTGTAATATGTGTTAAAAAATTTATATTAAAATATTCAGGCTGGGGACAACCTTCTGTTTCTTCGTGAAAAATTTGGGATTTTTAAACTCTCAAGTAACGGGCAGATTAAAGTTTTTCTATTCTTTCCACCCTGCCATTGCCATAAGTAACATTAAACACAGCACTTGATATTACCGCAATTTTTACCGGATCAATCTGCTCTGAAGGAGGTTTAACATCCTTTGCGGCAACTCCAAAATACCTGTTTGTGGTAATGATTATTAAATTCCCGAATAAAACGACCATGATTAGTACAAAGAAAACAGTCAATAGTCCGAGAACAAATATCTGCAATGAAAAATTTATAATAGCAATCATATTGTATGCTTTTTCCGGTAATAAAAATCCCGTTTTTACTGAGTCTTTTCACCATGCTCATAAAACAGACAGCAAATATATAAAAAAAAAATCAAAGCCTTAAAAGTATAACCTTTTTCATGCCGGTTTGTCCAATATGTTTGCAATCACCGATTTACCGGCACTTTTTGAAAGTTAATTCCATTTAACAGGAGATCTCTTCACCGGCATCGTCATGCATCTAGCCCCGCCACCTCCCCTTGGGAGCTCAGAACCCTCAAGGGAAATTGCAATTTTATTGTAACTATGCGGATCTATCCGGTTTTTGATAATATCTTTTGCATTGTAGATTTCAAAACCGTTTCGGGAAAGTTCCTCCATTGTGTAGTTGTTACGCCCGTAACCTATCACTTTTCCGGGTTCAACGGCAAAAAAGTTGGCGCCGCTGTGCCACTGTTCCCTTTCCTGCACCCAGGGGTCTTTTGTGCCCCCGCAGAATATCGGTTTCAAGTCCATGCCAAGGCCTTTAAGTGCTTCCAGTATGTTCTTCTCCTCTCTTATCGATTTCACCTTCCCGTTGTCAATTATTATATGAACGGTCTGGTATTTCCCCAGCTTGAATAATACCGGTTCGTAAATCATACATGTATCCACATCCAGGAAAGTGAACACCATATCAAGATGAATAAATGATTCAGGGGAATAGGGCATTTCCTGGACAATAATGTGCTTTTTCCCGTTATTCTCCCTGCGTAATAGCTCCAGTACACAGTCTATACCCTGCGTTGAAGTTCTGCTGCCGTTACCAATAAGCAGTATGTCCTCGCGGGCTACCAGCACATCACCTCCCTCTATTATGGCTGAATGAGAAAAGTTATCATTGACCTGCAGAGGATTTTGGGTTTTGGTAATAAAATTGTTGCTGAAATCGAAAATAGATTCCATTATAATCGACTCCCGTTCCCTGACCTTGTTGGCCATCTTGCTTAACAGTACATTTCCGCATACCGGAATAGCTGAATCTCTGACATAGAAAAAATTATGGAGTGGCGGCAGCGAATACCTTTCCTTGCTGAGGAATTTTGTAAGGTTGTTTTTTTCCATTACCACTCCTTCTATCAGCAGTTTACAAAGATTGTCATTTTCTTCTGACAATAGCCGGTCTATTATCCATGGTTTGTTTTCATTTTTGCAGATCCGCTTTATAAGGGTTTCCTTCACCTTTTGATTATTGAGGATATCCTTAACCAGGTCTCTTACCTCGAAGGTGTTTGTGAACATTTGGAGTATGCCCTTTAACTGGTCGTACTCTTTTCTGGCGACCGGAAGGTTCAGTATGTCGCTGTAAAGCGCACGTTCAGCATTTCCGGGAGTCATGTTTTCTACTTCATGCCCTGGTGTATGGATTACAACCGCCTCAAGCTTGCCTATTTCAGAGCGCAGGTCTACTTTTATCTTCTTACTCATAATTTCGGTTTAGTTTCGTTACTAAAATTCCGGTTCCGTTTACTCGCCTTTTTGGCAAGCCCTTCAAGTTACTTCAGAGTTTTGAATGACAAAATGTGTATTGTTACTATTACTGCTTTAAGTATTAGCAAAATGCTCAGCCAAAGATAAGGAATAAAAAAAAGAGCTGAAGTAATAATTGTCACCCACAGTAATATCAAAGTAAATATCTTTACATTCAGCGGAATCGATCTGTGTACCATGTAGTTTGTGAGATATTTGCCGTATATCCTGTGATTCATTAGCCAGTTGTGAAGCTTGTCAGAGCTTCTCAGGTACAGTGCAGCCGCAAGCAGCAAAAAGGGTGTGGTTGGTATGAGAGGAACAAACATCCCTATAGAGCCAAGTACCACAGAAATGCTTCCTGTCGAAACAAACAGAAGCCTTAGCGGCTTGTTCAGTGTTCTTCTTTTATTACATGAAGAGTTCAATTCAAAATAAAACTGTTATTTATTAAGCAAGTTTGTCAAACAGTTATTAACATACTCTTTATGTCATTTATTCAGCATCCGGTTTCATCATTTTGCCGTACAAAAAGGCTTGCAAAATTAATAAAATTGTAACACCCGGCAAGCAACATGTTTTCAACGCTTCAGAAACAGTTCTGATCCGGTGATCACCGGCTGCAGTCTTTTATCCGGCCTGCGAATGAAATATAATGGGCTTTAAAGAATAATTAAAACTTTTGACATACGTTATATTTAGTGTATGAAAAAGCAGGTTTTTTTATTGTTTATACTGGTTTTCAGTGCTTTGCCGGATATTTCAGCTCAACCTGACACACTAAGTGAGGTAAACCCGGCTATTCTGGGTGTGCTGGTAATTAACGGCGATACATTGTATTATGCAAGTATTGAAGAGGTATCAATATCTGCACAAAGGAGATTCAGTAGCAGGCGGGATTACCGCCGTTATCAAAGACTTATACACAATGTAAAGGTTGCATACCCTTATGCACAGAAGGCAGCCGGCATACTTGAGGAAATGAACCATGAATTCCTTAAGCTTGAAACCGACAGGGAAAGAAGGCGTTATGTGAAAAAGGTTGAAGAACGCCTTATGGATGAGTTTGGGGATGACCTCAAGTCACTTACTATAACACAGGGGCAGATCCTGATAAAACTGATAGACAGGGAGACCGGAGATACTTCCTATGAGCTGCTGAGGGAGCTGCGAGGGTCGTTTTCGGCTTTTTTCTGGCAGTCTATTGCCCGATTGTTCGGTTCCAATCTCAAAAGCGAATATGATCCCCTTTATGAAGACCGGCTGATAGAAGATATAATTTTTCTGATTGAAATAGGTGAGTTGTGATAAAACAGTCCGATACAATAGAGAGTATCGGCATAGCTGACTTCATAAAAAAGGAGACGCCAGTTAAGGTATCCCCTTTAAACTTCCGGGATTTTGATGCGCGCAAAATCCTTATCAACTCATCCTTATTAATTCCTTTACAACATTTTCAGCACCCCGGGCAATCTGAACTATATCTGCATCCAGCATATAGCAAGGAGTTGTAACTGTTTTGTTCTTCTCGTCGACTATAATTTCACCGTGATCCGCTTTTTTGTGCCTTGCACCCATTTTCTCTATTGCGGATGCGGTTGCTTCATCCTGGCCGATCGTAACCTCAACGTCGCCCAGTAATTTTGCAAGCAACACCGGTGCTATGCAGAGTGCTCCTATTGGTTTTCCCTTTCCTGCCATATCTTTAACGGCTTTCTCAACATCAGGGTCAATTTTACATTCAGGCCCGTCAAATGCAAAAGAAGAAAGGTTTTTTGCCACACCGAAACCGCCGGGAAAGATCAGAGCGTCAAAATCACCGGCATTGAACTCTTTCAGGTTTTTGATGTCGCCACGAGCTATTCTTGAAGCTTCAACAAATACGTTTCGACTCTCGTTCATTTCTTTGCCGGTTGTATGATTTACAACATGGTGCTGAGGTATATCGGGAGCAAAGATCTCATAGGTTCCGTCATTTTTCGCAATTGAATAAAGTGTCATAACCGATTCATGCAGTTCCGCTCCGTCAAAAACACCGCACCCGGAAAGAATTACTGCAAATTTTTTCTTGTCGACCATCTTCTTCTTATTTTTGGGGTTAATAATCAACCATAAAAATATTGAATTAATAAATCAAAAAAAAATGAAAAGAGTTTTCATTTCAATCCATGTCGAACCGGATCCTGATATTATGGGGGTATATGATGAATTTAGAGCAGGACTGAAAAACGAACCGGTCAAATGGGTCAGTCCTGAAAATTTTCACATAACCCTGGCTTTTCTTGGCAGCCTTGATGATAAAAAAATAGCGTTATTATCGGATAAGTTTGAAAAAGTTTCAGCACTTTGGAAACCTTTTATTATTGAGCCTGCAGGAGTCGGGGTGTTCAAAAACATAAGAACCCCGTCAGTATTATGGTTCGGGTTTAAAGACAATGCAGCCCTGGAAAACCTGAAGTATCAGATAGATGAGATGCTGCATGAAGAGGGTCTTCCGGTTGATCAGGGCGAGTTTCGTCCGCATCTTACTTTTGCCCGGATGAAAAAAAGAGTGTACCTGAAAGAACTTGAGGTTCTTGTTAACAAATACGAACAGAAAGAGTTCGATTCCATAACGATCGGCAGCTTCCTGTTTAACGAAAGTACACTTAAGCCCGGCGGACCTGTTTATAAACCGCTTGGAATATACAGGTTCAGTCCGGTATGAACCAGAGACCATATCTAACACTTAAGCTTAATCTGTCCCGGGATGATTGCTATGCACTGTTTTATCAAGGATATCGTGAGTCAGGGTCACCCATCTTTGAACATATTCTGTATTCCCGGAATAACCGGATTTGCAGGTTATTGAACTGTGATACCCCTTGATTTCCTCTTTCAGGAGGTATTTGCTCTCTTTTACCGGGAAAGTTATATTTTTCAATGACCCGCCTGTTTTACTGAACAGTATTTTGCTTACGGTGATGTATGACTTTGAGGTATCTGTGCTGCAGCTCTGTCCGGTTGAGTAGATCCTGGCCGTTACTTCCTTATCTTCACTTACGGTTGTCAGAAGAAGGTTAGCTATACTGCCGTTTTCAAATTCTATCCTTATGCTTACAAGTCCGATAACCCCCTTTCTTGTTGAAGATGATTTAACGTGAATTTTACGGTGGTTGGACGGGATTAGCGTCAGTACGGCATCTGTCATTTTAAACAGCAACTCCCTGATTTCAGATATCTGACTGTCATAATCGCTTAATTGTATACTGCCTCTCAGCTCTGTTAAAACCGGATTCCTTATCACTCTTTTTGCAGCCATTATTCCCGGCATAAGTCTGCCCGCACGACTGAAATGAATGTTAACCCCCGCTTCTTTTTGAAGCTTCTTCAGCTTGCAGATCTTTTCAGGCGTAGTTCCGAATATGTCGCATACAAAAAGGTGTTTTGACTTTTTTATTGCTTCGCAGGCAACTTCAAATCCGGTTCCGTTAATACCGGAGAGAACTATGCATTTTTCGGATGCGGCCGCTTCATCCGGCAGAGTGCTTGTATCTTTTACACAGGATGGCAGATTATCCTCTTTTACGTTAGTGTGCAAGGTTTCTCTGATGCTGAAACCTTTATGTTCTGTAAATGCGCTTAATATATCATCACTGCAGGTACCGAAAACAGAGGTTTCGATCATAAGGGTTTTTTTGCAAAAGTAAAGGTTTGGAAAAAAAAATAATCACCCGAACGGGTATAGTTATTAACGAGTTATCATCATAAACCTTCAAAACCCTCACTGGTGGAGGTCTTTGATACCGAAGACTGAAACGGGTTGATTATGTCGACTTAAATTTTTAAATATGTTATTTTATATTTGCAGGAGCATTACATTTTCATCACTTGCCTGGAAACAGAGTAAGAAAAAAGCCGGAAATGAACGAAAGTTACCGTCATAAGGGATTGAGAAAAAAGCTCATAGAAGAGATCCGTTCAAAAGGTGTTTCGGATAACAGAGTCCTTGAAGCTATGGAGAGGGTGCCCCGGCATATGTTCATGGACAGTAGCTTCGTAAAATTTGCCTACAGGGACCAGGCATTTCCCATAGGTTGTGATCAGACTATCTCACAGCCATATACAGTTGCATATCAGACCGAGCTGTTGGAGGTAAGGCGTCATGACAAAGTGCTGGAGGTGGGAACAGGCTCCGGATACCAGGCTGCAGTGTTGCTGGAAATGGGAGCAAAAGTTTATACAATCGAAAGGCAGCGGGAACTGTTCCTCAAAGCCCAGTCGTTTTTGCCTGAAATTGGATACAAACCCCATTTTTTCTATGGTGACGGATATGCCGGGATACCTTCCTATGCTCCTTTTGACAGGATTATTGTAACTGCCGGTGCAGCAGAGATACCTGAGAAACTTTTTGAACAGCTCAGGGTGGGAGGAATAATGGTTGTACCGGTGGGAGAAAGTTCCTCACAGGTGATGATGAGGATCGAAAGAATATCAGATGAGGAATATAAAAAGAGTGAACACGGACATTTTGTTTTTGTTCCCTTACTTAAAGGAAAGTCGTTTTAACTAAAAAACATCCGTTAAACGGCCTGTTAACTGCGAGCGGAAGTCTGGACAGCAGTGCAGAGCAGAGACAACAAACAGCTAAAATTATGATAAAGACAGAAAAATTTGTTTTCAACCCGTTCCAGGAAAACACCTATTTGTTATATGACGAAACAGGGCAGTGCATTGTTGTTGACCCGGGATGCCAGGATGAGGAAGAATGTAACAAACTTGTCAGATACATTGATGAAGGAGGTCTTGAGATGGCAATGATCGTAAACACCCATTGCCATGTAGACCATATTCTTGGCAGCTCATTTTTGTTCAACAGGTACAAATCCGGATTTGCAGTTCACGGTGACGACCTTTTTTTGCTGGAAAACGCAGTAGATCACGCTCTTATGTTTGGTTTCAAACTGGAGGAGCCTCCATCACCCGATACAATACTCAGTGATAACGACGAGATCGCTGTCGGAAACTCCCGGCTGAAAGTCCTGCATGTTCCCGGCCACTCGCCGGGCAGTATAGCGCTATACAGTGAATCTGGTAAGTTTGTATTAACAGGTGACCTGTTATTCAGCGGCGGCATTGGCAGGACAGATCTTCCCGGAGGCGATTATGACACCATCTTAAAATCAATAAAAGAAAAAATACTGGTACTGCCGGAAGATGTAACGGTTATGCCGGGGCATGGAAGCTATACAACCGTGGGTGATGAGAGAAGGAGCAATCCTTTTCTGGGATGAGCTTTCACTGCAGCGAAAGCCTACTAATCTCACCTCTTTAACCCGTGTTGTTGCGCAACATGACACTTTTTGTTTTTAACTCAAATTCTTATTATTATTTTTAAAGTCTTTGAAAAAGAGATCAAACTAATATACTAACCAAATTCTTCACATATGGCACTTGATAATTTTGCATCACGTCACAACGGCCCGCGGGGCGAAGATATAAAAGTAATGCTCGACAAGATCGGTGTGAAATCGCTTGATGAACTGATAGACAAAACTGTACCTGAATCGATAAGGCTTGACAGGCCACTCGGTATTCCCGACGGTCTGAGCGAATACGAATATCTTGCCACGATACGTGAGATCGGCTCCCGTAACAAGCTCTACAAGACATACATTGGCATGGGTTATTACAACACTATATTCCCATCGGTAATTCAAAGAAATATTCTGGAGAACCCTGTCTGGTACACTTCCTACACACCATACCAGGCTGAAATATCACAGGGGCGCCTTGAAGCACTCCTGAATTTTCAAACCGTTGTTATGGATCTTACCGGGATGGAGCTGGCAAATGCATCATTGCTTGATGAAGCAACTTCAGCTGCCGAGGCAATGATAATGATGTTTAACTCACGATCTCGAAAAGCAGTAAAAAACAATGTAAGAAAATTCTTTGTAGACGAGAATATATTTCCCCAGAACCTTGAGGTTCTCATGACACGTGCAGTTCCTTTAAACATAGAACTGGTGGTGGGGGACTACCGAAAAACTGATCTGGATGACAGCTACTTTGGCCTTATGGTGCAGTATCCTGCAGGCGACGGAAAGTTAATTGACTACACCGGCTTTGTTGAAAAGGCGAAGGAAAAGGATATTTTTATCGGGGTAATTGCCGATATTCTGAGTCTTGTATTGCTCACACCTCCCGGGGAATGGGGAGCCGATGTAGTGGTTGGCTCAACTCAGCGGCTGGGAATACCTATGGGTTATGGAGGGCCTCATGCAGGTTACTTTGCTACACTCGAAAAGTTCAAGCGCAATGTCCCGGGACGAATAATCGGTGTTTCTGTTGATGCCCAGGGGAAAAATGCATTAAGAATGGCTCTTCAGACCCGGGAACAGCATATAAAGCGTGAACGGGCAACATCAAATATCTGCACCGCCCAGGCTCTTCTGGCCACAATGGCAGGCATGTATGCTGTTTATCACGGGGCTGACGGACTAAAGCGAATTTCCCGCCATATTCACCAGATGGCCTGCACACTTCAGTCAGGTCTTAAGAAGATGGGATTTGAACAGGAAAACAAAAACTTCTTCGATACTCTCAGGATCAGGCTGAACAACGGAGTGGATTCTGTCAAACTGAAAAAAACTGCACTGAAGCACAAAGTGAACTTTCACTATCAGGATAAAGAGACTGTAAGCATTAGCGTTGATGAAACTACCCTTGATGAGGATGTTGAACTGATCCTGAAGATTTTTGCAGAAGCATCAGGTAAAGAGGCTCCTGAGAAGATTGAAAAACCGGAGAATATTTGCATTGACAAAAAATTTGAGCGGAAAAGCGATTTTCTGACACTTGAGTGCTTCAAAAAGTACCGGTCCGAAACCGAATTGATGAGGTATATAAAAATGCTTGAGAGGAAGGACTTCAGTCTTGCACACTCAATGATTTCGCTTGGGTCCTGCACAATGAAGCTGAATGCAGCAAGCGAGCTGTTGCCGTTAAGCTGGCCCGAATTTGGCGGGTTGCATCCATTTGTGCCCAAAGATCAGGCTGAAGGTTATTATAAACTGATTGAAGAGCTGGAAAATGACCTGTCGGAGATAACCGGACTGGAAAAATTCTCGTTCCAGCCCAACTCCGGTGCTGCCGGTGAGTATGCCGGACTGATGGTGATACGCCAGTATCACATAAGTCGTAATCATGGCCACAGGAACGTCTGCTTAATTCCTTCATCAGCTCACGGAACCAACCCTGCAAGCGCTGTAATGGCAGGAATGCAGGTGGTTGTAGTTGACTGTGACGAGAACGGTAATGTTGACCTTGATGACCTGCAGGCAAAGGCTGAGGAGCACAAGAACGACCTGGCCGCATTTATGGTGACATACCCCTCAACTCACGGAGTATACGAGGAAGGTATCATCAGAATGAATGAGATAATCCATGAGAATGGCGGGCAGGTTTATATGGACGGTGCAAATATGAATGCGCAGGTAGGACTTACCAATTTTGCCATACAGGGAACTGATGTGTGCCACCTCAACCTTCACAAAACTTTCGCAATTCCCCACGGTGGTGGTGGTCCCGGAGTCGGCCCCATAGGGGTTGCCAAACATCTTGCGGATTTTCTCCCCGGCCATCCCGTTGTAAAAACCGGCGGAAGTAAAGGAGCAGGTGTTATATCTGCCGCACCTTTCGGTAGTCCTGGCGTCCTGCCTATTTCGCACGGATATATAAAAATGATGGGAGGTAATGGTCTGACTCAGGCCACAAAGCTTGCAATACTCAATGCCAATTACATTGCATACTCCCTTCAGGATTATTTCAAAATTCTTTACATGGGGAAAAACGGCTATGTGGCCCATGAGATGATACTCGAGTGCCGTAATTTCAGGAATGACAAGGAGATACAGATTTCAGAAGGAGATATTGCCAAGCGGCTTATGGATTTTGGGTTTCATGCTCCGACACGTTCATTTCCCGTACCCGGGACGTTAATGGTGGAGCCAACCGAAAGCGAGTCTCTCGAGGAGTTGAACAGGTTTATTGAATCAATGATAACTATACATGGCGAGATTATGGAGATAAAAGTAGGGAAGGCCGATGTTGAGAACAATATTCTTAAGAATGCCCCCCATACAGCGGAAGTAGTTACATCGGACGAATGGGACAGGCCCTATGGGCGTCACAAGGCCGCATATCCGCTTAAATGGGTAATCGAAAACAAGCTCTGGCCGGCTGTGAGCAGGGTTGATGATGCCTGGGGCGACAGGAACCTGAACTGTTCCTGTGAACCTATTGATTCTTACAGGAAAGGGATATTGGACTTCGATACCCTCGAAGAATAAAACTATTACCCCGAACAGTCCGGATATCAGAATGGTTTTTCGAAGATCAGACTGATATCCGGTTTTTTTATGGCTGAAGGATGAAACCGAAGGCAATGTAAAGCAAGGTGGCAGCGGCTGCCGCTATCATTGCATATGGAAGCTGGGTGCGTACGTGGTCGATGTGGTCGCTTGCGGCTGCCATTGATGAGACCAATGTTGTGTCGGATATAGGAGAAACATGATCGCCGAATACGCCTCCACCCAGAACTGCAGCCAGACAGAGCGGTATGCTTGCACCGGTTATTATTGCAGTAGGGATGGCAATAGGTATCATAATGGCAAAGACCCCCCAGCTTGTGCCGGTTGAAAAAGCAGTAAAAGCTGAAGTGACAAAGATCACTGCTGCAATATAACCGGGATGCAGAAACTCATCCGCAACTGATGCCACATAAACCCCTGTTCCCAGTTCACGGCTAACATTGCCGATTGCAAATGCAAGTATCATTACAATGGCAAGTGGCATCATGCCCCCTATTCCCTTGAGGATCAGATCAAATACTTCCCTGAACGAAAAGATTTTCTGAATTAGCGGCAGAAGTCCCGCTACAAAAATGGAGGCCAGAACCGACCATAATACCGCTGTTGAGCCGGTACCTTCCATTATTTTCCCTTCACCGGTAATATACAATCCCACAGGCATCATTACTATCATTGTTAAAACCGGCAGGATCATGTTTACTGCACGAAAAGGCACATTTTCCTTTGGTTTTATTGAGGTAACATCGTCGGATACCATGGGGACGGAGTTGTCAGCAATAGTTTTTCCGGTGGTAAGTGCCCGGTGTTCGGCTTTTTTCATCGGACCGAAATCCAGAAATGTAACTATAAAGAAGGCAACCATCAATGTTACAATTATAGCGTAAAAATTGAGAGGTATACTGCTCACAAAAACCTGCACTGTATTGTCAATTCCTTCTGTTTCCAGAAGGCCGATAACATAAGCACCCCATGCATTAAGAGGTATAAGGACACATTTTGGCGCTGATGTGGAGTCCAGAATATAGGCAAGCTTTTCCCTTGAAATACGAAGCCGTTCAAAAAGCGGTCTGGATACCGCCCCCGATATCAGACTGCAGATGCTGGATTCGATAAAGATAACAAACCCGATAAAACCGGAAAGTCCGGCAGCTCCTCTTCGGGTTTGTGCCATATTCCTGCGGTGAAGCCAGTTGACAAATCCGTTTACCCCTCCGCTTCTCTGGGTAAGTGTTATCATTGCTCCAATAAGGGCACAGAAAATAATTACCCTTGTATTGCCGGGATCCTGGAAAACTCCTATGACAGACTCGATGCTTGCAGCCAGACCCTGAAAAAAGCTCCAGTCCGATATAATAATCCACCCGGCTAATATGCCCAGGAAGAGTGAAACAAAAACCTGCCGGGTTATTATGGCAAGAAGAATGGCAAGTAGCGGGGGTATGACAGACAGCCAGCCGTAATCCATAATCTGTTAATTTTAGCTTGTATATTTACCTTACATTGATCAGCAAGCAGACATTTAACCAGTTTACCGGCAAAAAAACTTAACGACAAACAAGGAAATTATTCAGTTGTGATTAAAATGAATGGCTAAAATATAAAAATTTTGCTCTTCCGGAAATATTTTGAGAGAACTGCTTTCTCCAGGCACAATGGATTATATTTTTTTTAGTTTTACTATATATGGTATTTTATCATATACTGGACTGGTTTTTTACCATTTTCCATACCCTGCTGATCATTTTCAATATGACCGGATGGGTCTGGCGAAGGACACGAAGGCTTAACCTGCTGGCACTTTTATTGACGGCGGGTTCATGGCTTATACTTGGTATATTTTACGGGATTGGCTATTGTCCGTTAACTGACTGGCACTGGAATGTTCTTTTCAGGCTGGGCGAAAGAGGGCTCCCGCCTTCGTATACCCAGTACCTGATAGATCGTGTAACGGGGATAGAAATCACCTCCTCCCAGGCTGACCTGCTTACGGCCGGGGGACTTGCAGCCGCCCTCATAATTTCCGTTATACTGAATATAAGAGATTACAGAAAGAGAAGCGTTGATTAATATTCCCGGCAAAAATCCTTTAGCCTTTTGATTGCTTCATTAAGCTCATCCACCTTTCTTGCAAAGTTCAACCGTATAAATCTGCGGCTCTGCTCAGTGAAATGTACTCCGGGGATAACCGCCACCTTTTTCTTGTCGTAAAGGTCGACGGCAAATTTGAAATCGTTGTCGAACCTTCCAGGAAGGGCAGCCCAGATAAAATAACCTCCTCCTGTTTCAGCAGTGGAAAAGTCAAGTTCTTTCAGCGCATTTTTCAAAATATTGAAAGACCATCCCAGGTTATCACGCATCTCTGCAAGATAATCTTCCCCAAAGTTTGTTTTGCTGTTATACAGGGCTATTGCATGCTGAAGCGGGGAAGGGCTGCTGAGATGGGTATAGTCATGTATTGACCGTATTTTTTGCATATGTTCTGCTGATGTGATGATGTAACCTATACGCCATCCTGTAATGGAATATTTTTTTGAAAAACTGTTTACATAAAACAGCCTTTCACCAATATAGCTCAGGGGCATAAAGGGCTTTTCATCAAAATAGAGATCTCTGTATACTGCATCAAAGATTATGTAAAACCGGTATTTATTTGAAAGTTCGATTATCTTTTCAATTTCACCTCTTGACCATGTTTTGCCAAGTGGATTACCCGGAGAAGCAATGAAGATGAGTTTTACTTTTTCCTCTTTTATGGTTTTTTCAAGTCTTTCATAGTCTATTTCCTCATAGTTTTCAAAAGGGAAATCAATATAGCGCTGACCGAATATGCGGGGCAGGTGTCTGTAGCTCTCGTAGGCAGGATCGAATGCAAGTACTGTATAGCTGCCTTTGACTATGTTTTTGATATAAATGTAAAGCAGTGTTATCCCTTCTGTTGCTCCTGTGCAGACCAGGAAATTGTCTTTTGTAAAACCTGCTTCTTTGCTGTAATGTTCAATCAACTGCTCTATAAGCATATTGTTGCCAGTTCCCGGGGCATACTGGTGAACCGGGTTTCTGATAACCGTCTTGAGAGAGGCGATCAGCTCAGCGGGCGGATCAAAGCCAGGAATCCCCTGTGCAAGATTTATGCCGCCCTGCTTTTTCACCTTGTTGCTCATAAAGCTTATAAGTGAACCTTCAGGAAGATCGTATTTGCCCATATAAGAATTTATCCGGATTTAGAAGTTCTGAATCAAATATTATAAATGGTTATTCACGCTCTCCTGTCATCAGGAAAAGCGGTTTCATTTCAAAACTGCTGTATATAGGTCTTAAGCGTTCGGTATTGTAGTGTTTTTTTACATTAACGGTTTTTTTGGAGGAGATAACAACGTCAATAGGTACATTGTCGTACCTTCCGTTTTGAAGCACAACAAGCCTGCCGTGTATTCCTTTGAGTATCAAGTCGAGTGCCAGGTTCCCGAAAGCCATGGGCACAATTGAATCGATGGCGTCAGGATCACCTCCTCTTACAAGATAACCAAGTTTCTGGTTTATGACATTTACTGGCTTTCCTTTATTAAAAGAGGCCGACAGTTTTTTAAGCTCAGATGATACCAGATCGCCTATCCCTCCAAGCTTGGCATGTCCGAAATCATCCTTTTCCTGGTTTTTAAATACCATCTCCCCGCCTTTGAACATGGCTCCTTCTGAAACCAGTACAACCGAGTACCTGCTTGGGTTTTTGAACCTGTCTTCTGCAAGCAGTTCGGTAAGCCTGTTGATATCAAATTTGTACTCCGGTATAACACATCTGTTTGCTGATCCGGCCATTGTTGGGACCATTGCTGTGAAACCGGCATATCTTCCGAAAACCTCCACTACTAGAAACCGCTCATGAGATCCGGCTGACGTGCGAAGGCTGTGAGTCATCATTATAGTTCTTGTTATGCATGTGCTGAAACCGATACAGTAATCTGTGCCGGGAACATCGTTGTCCATTGTTTTGGGTATAGCAATAACCTTCACTCCTTCCTTGTAGAGCCTCACTGCATAGCTCAGCGTGTCGTCACCACCAATTGGAATGAGGTAATCAATTCCCAGAAATGAGAGATTTTTCAGCACTTCAGGGGTAAGGTCGTTTGATTCGTTACTGTAACTTTCACGCAGATGAGCCGGCACATTTATTGTTTTGACCTTCCCCGGATTGGTACGTGAGGTATGAAGGAATGTACCACCTGTACGTCCCATTTTGTTCACTATCTCCTCGTCAAGTCTGATAAAAGATTCACTGTTGTCCGCTTTTTTGTCGCGTACAATATCAAGCAATCCTGCCCAGCCACGCCTTATGCCAACAACCTTGTAACCTTCACGCAAAGCCCGGATGGTGATCGCTCTTATGGCAGGGTTTAAGCCCGGTACATCACCACCGCCTGTAAGTATTCCAATAACTCCCTTGTTTTTCTTAAATTCGGCCATTTTTATATGATATTAATGTATAAAAAATATAAACAGAAAAAATACGGGAGACAAACATCACTTTTTCAGTGATATTACGGGCAATCCTCAACCCTTTTTATTTCAAGCTCTTCAAGCATCCATTCAAATTCATCCGACTCTATCTCTTCGTTGCTCAGCACTGAGCTTCTGTAGTAAACCCCGTTAAGCCTCCCGGTTTTGGCAAGTTTTCGCCTGATGCAAAGTTTTGTTGTATGACTGCTCTCTTTCACCACAGGCCCCATATAAAAGTCAACCTGGAAAGATACCTCAACCGGATAGTCGTTGGTGTTTTTCACTTTCAGCCGCAGCTCAAGCGGGCTGCTTCTGTCAAAGAAATTTGACCGGGTCCAGCGGTATGAAAACTCAACTCCCTCCTCCGTTTTGAATTCATCGTAGAATTGCGCCCTGGCGCTGTCAATGTTTACTGTAAAAATAAAAAGCATGAATAGAAGTGGTAAAAGTTTGAATGGTTTCATAGGAGTAAATATTTTTTGGTTTGAAGTTATTTTTTAAAAAGAATTATCATCATAATGTATGCCAAAAGATCAAATATTCAAATTATCGTCTTATCCTTGCTCCCACCTCTTTTTCAAAGGCTTTTGCGAGCAGTTCCATTGCTTTGTCTATTTGACTGTCTGTCAAAGTTTTCTCCGGATCCTGCAAAATAAAGTTTACTGCATAAGATTTTTTCCTCTTTTCTATTTTTTCACCCTCGTAAACGTCGAAGAGGGTGATGCTTTTCAGCAGCTTTTTCTCGGTTCTGAATGCTATCTCTTTGATCTGCTCAAACTTTACATTGCGGTCAAGCATCATTGCAAGGTCCCGGCTCACCTCAGGGTATTTTGGGATTTCACTGTAGGTTACACTATGTTTCCCTTCAATTTTTATCAGATCAGACCAGCTTATTTCAGCCGCGAGAACATCCTGTTGAATATCGAACATCTTAAGCAGAGGGTTGCTGATCCTTCCGCACCAGGCAATCTGTCTGTTACCTGCAGAATATCTGAGACATTCCGAGAAAAGCTCGTTTTCAGCTTCTTCAGCTTTGAAAACACTCTTCTCGTTGACAATGCGACCTAATACAACTTCAACGTATCCTTTCAGGTCAAAAAAATCAAATTCTCTGCCCGCTTCATTCCAGAGGTCTCTGTGGTTCCTGCCCGAAAGTAGCAGGGAGAGGCACTCTTTCTCCCTGTAATTGTCAAGAGTCCCCCTTTTGCCTTTTTTGTTGTTGTAACGGTAAACATTTCCGAATTCATACAGCATAAGGTCGCTGTTTTTCCGGTTCACATTGTATGCAACCGTTTCAAGTCCGCCAAAAATAAGTGTCTGCCTCAGCGAATCCAGATCTGCGCTCAGAGGATTGAGCAGTCTGGCCAGATGGTCTTCCGGGAAGACCGATTGTCCGGAATAGTTTGACGACCTGGTAATAGAGTTGGTCATTATCTCATAGAACCCCTTGCTGCTAAGCATGTTGGCAACGGTGTTGAAGATCTTTTCCCTGTCGGGTTTCTGTGCATAAGAGATTGTTGAGCTTACCGATTCGCTTACCGGCACCCTGTTGTATCCGTATATTCTGAGAAATTCCTCAATTACATCGGCTTCCCTTGTCACATCTGTCCTGTAAGCCGGGATCTCCAGCAGAACTCCGGTTTCACTTTCGCTTCTGATTATTATTTCAAGCGACTGAAGAATTTTTTTAATCAGGAAGGGATCTATCTTTTCGCCAACAAGCCGGTAAAGGTTTGTGTATGTCAACCGTACAATAGCATTTGGTATTGTTTCGGGGTAAACATCCACAACGTCCGACGAGATATTGCCTCCTGCAATTTCCTTTATAAGCATGGCTGTTCTTTTAAGAGCATAAACCGTAATGTTCGGATCGGCCCCCCGTTCAAAACGGAAAGAAGCATCGGTGCTTAATCCATACCTTTTGGCTGTTTTGCGAACAGAGACGGGATTGAAGTGTGCACTTTCGAGAAATATATTGCATGTCTCCCCATCTATACCTGTTTCAATTCCGCCGTAAACTCCCGCAATGCACATTCCTTTCCGGGTGTCGCATATCATAAGGTCTTCATCCGATAAGGAGAGTTTTTCATTGTCCAGGGTTACAAAAGGGGTTCCGGCAGGGAGATTCCTCACAACCACTTTTTTCCCTTCTATCTTATCGGCATTGAATGCATGCAGGGGTTGTCCGGTCTCAAGCATAACAAAGTTGGTAAGATCTACTATGTTGTTGACAGGTTTGTGGCCGGTAGCCCTTAAAAGATTCTGGAGCCATTGGGGTGACGGACCGGTTTTTATTCCTGAAATTGTCAGGGCTGAGTAACGCGGGCAGGCTGAACGGTTCTCTATCTCAACATCTATGAAATTTTCATTGTTGTCAGTTTTGAACCCTTCAACTGACGGTCTTTTCAAAGTGACAGGATTAGCTTGTCCAAGGAATGCTGCAAGGTCACGGGCAACCCCTATGTGTGATGCAGCATCTATGCGGTTGGGGGTAAGCCCTATTTCGAATATATAATCTCGCTTAACTTCGAAATATTCAATTGCAGGTGTTCCCGGTACTGCCGAATCTTCAAGAATCATAATCCCTTCATGAGAAGTACCGAGTCCCGCCTCATCTTCGGCACATATCATCCCTTCTGATTCCTGTCCCCTTATCCTGGTTTTTTTTATTTCGACACTTTCCCCTTCAACCTTTATTTTACTTCCCGGCCGGGCTACAAGGACTTTGCAGCCTGCTGCAGTATTAGGGGCGCCGCAGACAATTCTGAGAGGCTTGCCGCTACCTGTATTTACAGTAGTAACCCAAAGCTTGTCTGCATCAGGATGCTTTTCGCATGTCAGGATCTCACCGATGATCAGCTCTTCAAGCCCGAATCTGTCAGGCTCATATATTTTTTTTGACTCTACTTCAAGTCCTGTATTAGTCAGAATATCAGCAGTTCTTTCGGGATCAAGTTCTGCATCTATGTATTTTTTCAACCAGTTAAGCGAAATGTTCATATTAAGATTATGTATGAGAATGTTGTGAACGAATTATTCAAGCTACAAAACTAATGAAATATTGGAATAATAGTTTTATTCAGTGGCTGAAAAAACGCCAGTGTCAGTCCCTCCTTAAATCTGGGGGTTTTCTGAAGAACCGCTTCGCTTTCCCATTAATTTCATATCTTGTGTAAATAGAATAATGTTTTAATCTGAAATCGAAGAAGTCAATTTTCCATCTGAAAAAATTCCAAAACTTTCTTCTATATAAACGGGAAATCGGCGAAGCCAATTTTTTTCATGCGTTTGTGTCTGTTTTAGGATAAAAAAAATTCATGTACATTTGCATTACGATTAACTGAAAGGAAAAAAATTGAAAGAGAACAACAGACCGTTAATATTGGTTACTAATGATGACGGGTCAAATGTGCCTGGCATCAGGAACCTGATTGAAATTGTGAAACCTCTTGGGGATGTGGTAGCAATTGCCCCCGATGAGGGGCGTTCCGGCATGTCTCATGCCATAACCATTAAATACCCTCTAAGGATCGCATTGCTGAGGGAAGAAGAAAACTTTGTTTTTTATAACTGCTCGGGAACCCCGGCTGACTGTGTGAAGCTTGCACTTGACCGTCTGGTCGACCGTAAGCCTGATCTGCTGGTTTCCGGAATTAATCACGGGTCAAACACTTCAATCAGTGTTGTTTACAGCGGAACTATGGCTGCAGCTATTGAAGGCGGTATTCACGGCATTCCATCAGTAGGGCTTTCCGTAGTAGATCATTCATCTCATCCCCAGTTTTCAGCTGCTGTTACTTTCGGGGAAAAGATAA
The DNA here is from genome assembly GCA_007125955.1 of Bacteroidales bacterium. Taxonomy (GTDB): domain Bacteria; phylum Bacteroidota; class Bacteroidia; order Bacteroidales; family PUMT01; genus PUMT01. The sequence goes on from SLCF01000103.1 coordinate 25,956, forward strand.
TCCGGAATACACTTAGCCAGGGATTGCCCGAGGGTGTATGCCTCAATGTAAATTTCCCGGCAAAGAAGGCCGAAGAGATAAAAGGGGTGAAGGTTTGCAGGCAGACAAGGGGTTTCTGGAAAGAGGAATTTGAACACAGGGTGGATCCGCTGAAGCGCGATTATTTCTGGCTGAAAGGTTATTTCGAAAATTATGAACCGGATGCCGAAGACACCGATCAGTGGGCTATAAAAAACAATTATGTTTCAGTGGTTCCGGTCAACGTAGATTTTTCGGCCATGCATGCCATGGAAAAAATTGCAGCGGTATATGAAAAATGCATCAAAGTTTAACAGCCTGAAGATGGGGCTTTTGTTGGGGATGATTGTGCCTGCTTTTACATTTGCAATTCTCTATCTTATCAGGCACGATTATATGACGTTCAAAGAGTTTATTCATTATATAATATTAAGGAACGTTTACATTCAGGTGGTTACCATGAGCATTGTTCCCAATGTGCTGCTATTTTTCCTTTTTGTCAGAAATGGCTATCTTTCCTCCGCCAAGGGTACGTTAATTGCAACTGCACTTTTTACTGCCATCATCTTTCTACTCAGGTTTATTGTGTTGTAAACCTGCACAAGTTGATGGGTGCGGTTCAAGTTGCTGTCCGTTGCCCGGGAGGTGATTTTTAACATATAACTAGTTCGGTTTTGAAATACTATATTATTGCCGGGGAGCCATCAGGCGACCTGCATGCCTCCAACCTTATCAGAGAGTTAAAAAAATCCGATCCGGATGCCCGGTTCCGTTTCTGGGGTGGCGATAAGATGCAGGAGCAGGCGGGCAGTCCGGTAAAGCATATCCGCGAAACATCCTTTATGGGATTCAGGGAAGTGTTAATCAATTTGCCCTCAGTATGGAAAAATATCCGCTTTTGCAAGTATGATATTTTGCAATACAACCCGGACGCACTTATCCTTGTCGACTATCCCGGATTCAACCTGCGTATTGCAAAATATGCCACTTTAAAAGGTATAAAGGTTTTCTATTATATATCTCCCAAAGTATGGGCATGGAACAGATCAAGGGTCAGGACCATCAAAAAGTATATCCCGCATATGCTTGTTATATTGCCATTCGAAGCCGACTTTTATAAGGAGTATGGTTACAGTGTTGAATATGTCGGGAACCCGCTTATAGATTCAATAAAAGAGTATCCCTATAAAGATGAGGATTTTGATTCTTTCGTATCCAGGAACAACCTTAAGGAAAAACCGGTCATTTCTCTATTGCCCGGCAGCAGGCGTCAGGAAATAGAAAAATGTCTGCCAGTAATGCTGAAACCGGCAAAAAGATACCCGCGCTTCCAGTTTGTAATTGCAGGAGCACCTTCGGTTGACCCCTCATTTTATGAAAGATTCACCATGGGGCATGATGTAAATATTGTTTTCAATCAGACATATGCACTTTTGAAACATTCCCGCGCCGCTGTTGTAGTCTCCGGCACAGCTACAATGGAAACCGCCCTTCTTGGAGTGCCCCAGGTTGTATGCTACAGGGCAGGAAGGCTTTCATATTTTCTGGGCAGGATAATAATAAAAGTCCCGTTCATATCCCTTGTTAACCTTATAATGCAAAAGGAGGTGGTAAAGGAGCTTATACAGGATGAGCTTAATGAGGAAAAGCTCTCTGAAGAACTGAACAGAATCATTGACAATACCCCGGAGAGAAAAAGGATGCTGGATGATTACAGCGAGCTTTCCTCCCTGGCAGGAGAAGGCTCTCCTTCAAAAAAGGCTGCAAAAAAAATATTTACAACGATATCACAAGAAAATCACACCCAAGATATTACTCAAAAATGAAAAGGATAAACCCTGCAGTAAAAACCTTTTTAATTCTCTGTTTTTTGATTTCCTTCACTATTAATATAAAAGGGCAGCTATCAAAAGTAAAAGTTTCTCTGTTTTATGAGTACAATATACCTGCTGTGGTGTTTTCTGTTGAGTCGGGCAGCTATCAGATCAAGGCAGACAGCAGGGTAATTATGACTCTTGAAGAACAGGACGTGGCATATTTGTCGGTCGTTGAAGGCGAAATATGGGTCCAGACAATAGAGGGAGGAAATGCCGGGGTATTTGGAAGGGTTGAGCTGGTATCGGCAAATGAGGGAGGTGTTTTTAGCCTGAAACCCGTATTCCCTTCAAAGGATGCAAGGAGCTATGACGGTGATATTGTTTTTTCAGTTGAGTTTGGCACAATTGAAATGATAAACATTGTTGAGAAGGATCTTTATCTTGCCGGTGTTGTAGAGGCGGAATCGGGTAACAGTGGCCGTTTTGAATTTTACAAGACACAGGCAGTTATATGCCGCACATTTCTTTACGGACAAACAGAAAAATACCGGATAAACGGGTTTCATGTTTGTGATGCAGTATATTGCCAGGTATACAAGGGAAGAAGCACAGACAACATCGATATTCTGGAAGCAGTGCGTCAAACAAGAGATGAGGTTATTACTGGCGAGGGAAATGAAATTATAACAGCAGCTTTCCACGCCAATTGCGGTGGCGGGACGGTCAATTCAGAAGATGCCTGGCTTATCCACGACCCTGTCCTCCGGTCGGTAACCGATCCCTATTGCAGTAACGGTAACGGCTTCACCTGGCAACGTGAGATAAATATTCCGGAATGGAGAAATTATCTGAGCGGACAGGGTTTTCAGTTATCATATGGTGTTGATTATTCAGACAACTATTTTACAAGGGATTATAAACGGGATGGATATTATAGTATTGGTAGTGCAAGGGTGTCATACAGAAAAATAAGAAATGACTGGAACCTGCGTTCCTCTTTTTTCAGTATTGTGTCCGGCAGAAGGGAAGGAACACTGTTGATTAAAGGAAGAGGTTACGGGCACGGAGTGGGCATGTGTCAGGAAGGGGCTATGGAAATGGCTGCTAGAGGTTACAGCTACAGGGATATAATTAATTTTTACTATACCGGGGTTTCTTTAACGGATATAAGCAATTTGTCTGAATGAACAGAAACAGGAATTCAACAGTGTGGAAGCGGGGAGGTAACTAACAGCTCTATCCGGAGGTTTGACCTTTGGTCGATTTCAAATGTAAACAAATGCTCTTTGAGTTTCTTTATCAGATTTGAAATTCATAAGGCAAAAAGAGAAGAACTAAATGTTGTTATAAGTTAACTTGCAAAATATTAATTTAATAAAATAATATACGTAAGAAGGTCATGGCAAGATACATAAGGCCAATTATTTGAAATAAATATTTTCCTGTTAATTTAAACTATTTTTTCTGTCAAATCACCGGAAATTCTTTACTTTTGAATTTAATTTCAACCTAAATGCAATGCTTCCTCTTGTTCTTAAGGAAATAAACATTTTTTTAAGCTCCATTACCGGCTATGTGGTTATTATAGTATTTCTGGTGGCCAACAGCCTCTTTATGTGGGTTTTCCCCGGCGAGCTCAATATACTGGACAGCGGTTATGCTACTCTTGATACGCTTTTTCTTATTGCTCCATGGGTTTTCCTTTTCCTTGTGCCGGCTGTGACAATGAAAATGTTTGCAGAGGAGAAAAGGTCTGGCACCCTTGAACTGCTTCTTACATGGCCTGTAAGTGATTTGCAGATAATCATGGCAAAATTCTTATCAGGGGTTATACTTGTTCTGTTTTCACTTTTGCCGGCACTTGTATACTATTATTCAGTATATCAGCTGGGCAGTCCCCCCGGCAACCTCGATACCGGGGGTGTATGGGGCTCGTTTGCCGGTCTCTTTTTTCTTGCAAGCGCTTATGTTGCTATCGGAATTTTTGCATCATCAATAACAGACAACCAGATAGTTGCTTTTATAACGGCAGTTATAATCTCTTTTTTCTTTTATATCGGGTTTGATTCAATTGCTTCATTACCCTTATTCTCGAATACTGAGGAGTTTATAGTTTACCTGGGTATAAATGAGCATTACAGATCAATGAGCCGCGGTGTCATTGATACCCGTGATGTGATATATTTTGTTTCACTTATGGCGGTTTTTATATTGATTACGAGGGTAGTCCTTCAGAGCCGCAGATGGTAACCGGAATAAATTCTGGCTAAATGACCAAAAGAAAATTGAAAATCGAAAATCTTTTAAACCTTGGATTCTGGCTGGCAGCCATAGTGATAATATGTGTTATGTCAACCTTTGTGTTCAAGAGATTTGATCTGACCTCCGAAAAAAGGTATACACTGTCTGAACCGACCAGGGAGCTGCTTGCAGATCTTGATGACGTTGTATATTTCAGGGTATATCTTGACGGGGAGCTTCCTTCCGGATTCAGGCGCTTCAGGAGGGCAATACTTGAAATGCTTGATGAGTTTCGTGTAATTGGCGGACAGAATATTCAGTATGAGTTTGTTAATCCAACCGATCAGGCTGATGCAAAGGCCAGGGATGACTTTTTCATGCATCTCTATGAAAAAGGTCTTCACCCTACGAATGTTGATATAACCGATATTGAGGGCGGAAGGTCACAGAAAATTATTTTCCCGGGTGCACTTGTAACATACAAGGGTTTGGAGATGCCTGTAAACCTGCTGAAAAACAACCCGGCCAGATCGGCTGACGAAAACCTGCACAATTCAATACAGGCACTGGAATATGAGTTTGCAAGCGCTGTTTATTCGATGGCCTCCCCCGCCAATCGTAAAATTGCATTCATCGAAGGTCACGGTGAACTTGACGAAATGCTTACCGGTGATATTATGAAAGAGCTTTCTTTGTATTATGATGTTTACAGGGGCCGGATAGATGCTTCAGATCCGGGGATACTGGATGATTACGATGCACTTATCATTGCAAAGCCGGAAGATCGGTTCGCAGAACCGGAGAAGTACATGATAGACCAGTATATAATGAAAGGGGGGAATGTGCTGTGGTTTATTGATCCCGTTGCAATTGACCTTGACAGCCTGACCTATGCAAGTGAGGCAATAGCCCTTTTAAAAGAACTGAACCTGGAAGATCAGCTTTTCCGTTACGGGATCAGGATAAATCCAGATCTGATAATGGATATGAATTGTGTTATGATACCAGTAAATGTTGCACTTTCAGGAGAACAACCGCGTTTTGACCCCGCCCCGTGGTATTTTTCTCCCTTGCTCCGCCCTGATCCAACTCATCCGGTTACAAGGGGAATTAACCCGGTTAAAGGAGAATTTGTCAGCAGCATTGATTTGCTCGAGGGAAATCCAGATGTCGAAAAGACCGTTCTTTTGCGGAGTTCGGACAATTCAAGGGTGGTTAACGCCCCTCTTGTAGTTAGCCTCGATATGGCAAGAAGAGCTCCTGATCCTTCACAGTTCAATATGGGGGAGCAGGTTGCCGCAGTTCTCCTTGAGGGGAGATTCAGGTCTGTTTTCACAAACAGGATGATAGAAGATATTATCGGTCGTGATGATCCCGGTTTTATAGGGGAAGGCAGTCCTGCCAGTATGATCGTGGTCTCCGATGGCGACATAATACGAAATGATGTCAGAATTGAATCGGGCAGGCCGGAACCTTTGCCTTTGGGGTATGACAGGTATTCCGGACAGACTTTTGGGAACAAGGATTTTGTTATGAACGCGGTTTCTTATTTGCTTGATGATGCCGGGCTTATGGATCTGAGGACCAGAGAGCTGAGCCTGAGATTGCTTGACCGCCCCAGAGTGAGAGAGGAGAAGCTTAAGTGGCAGATTATAAATGTTTTCCTGCCGGTTCTGTTTGTGTTGCTGTTTGGGCTTATATTTAACATTTCCCGAAAAAAAAGGTTTGCAAAATGATTTTTCAATGAACCGAATATTCTATTACATACTTGTATTACTGGTTCTTTTATCAGCCCTTTTATGGTTCCTCGCCAGGGATCATGACAGAACGTTCGACCGCGGGTTAACCGATTTTGCGGTACAGGAAACGGGCCGCCTTGAAAGGATCATCATGGAGGAGGGTGATAAAAGGCTTGAGCTGAAAAAAAAGAACGGAAAATGGATTCTAAACGGCATTTTTGAAACAAGGGAAGAGGCTGTTGAACAGTTTTTACAGACTCTCCAGAGAATAAGGGTTAAAAGTCCTTCACCCGTTTCACTCAGGGAAGAACTTCTGGCCGGTTTCAGCAACAGTTCAGTTAAAGTGCTTCTCTGTACGGGGCGGAGGTCAAAAATTTTTTTTGTTCATGAACATGACCTCAGTAATGAGGCATATATGATGATGGAAAACAGTGATCAGCCTTTCGCAGTTGATATTTACGGTTACAGGGGAAGTGTATATAACCTGTTTGTGGTTGATGAGGGATACTGGCGTCCTAATACGCTCTTCAGTGCCGACCCTTCAGATATAGCTTTTGTAAGGGTCGAATTTTCAGGCGAACCTGCGCATTCGTTTCAGCTTGAACCGGCAGGCAGAAATAATTTTGAGCTGACAAGGCTTTCATCCGGAGAAAAGATTGAAAGCCTGAACGATTCTATTGTTGCCGTTTTCCTTTCTAACTTCTATTTTATTCCTTTTCAGCGGTATGCTAATGAAGAAGAGAGACAGAAGGCAGATTCCCTGAGAAACGCCAGGCCTGAATACAAAATAACACTTAATGCGGAGAATGGTTACTTCCGTGATGTGAAGCTATTCCGCGTTACACTTTCAGCCGATCCCCAGACAGGTGAAAGGCAGACCGATCCGTTCATGCTGTACGGACTTGTGAATAATGATGAGGATATGATAATAGTAAGGTATACAGATGTTGATCTTATTTTGAGGAGAGCAGACTATTTTCTCAGAAGGGAAGATAGTCCCTGAATTGTTTAGTATATGCAGCTTAATCTTTTATGCTCACTGCGGAAAAACATTCAGGGGAGAGAAGCAAAAAATATTTAATTTGCAGTTATTAAACAAGTAGCATTTCTTAAGTTGGAAGGGTCGATTTTTTTTTGTATTATTGGCATTGGGATAAAGTGCCGCTCATCTTTAAGTAAGAGGAAATTATACTTTTTGAGAGTTAAGTTCAAGTGATTCTGACAATTTAAAAATGGAGATTGTGGGCAGGGTATCTCTTAATAAAAAAACTCTCAGCAAGTTTAAAAGATCTCTACTGATAACTAATTTACTAAACATAATTTATACGAATGAATTCCCCATGATTCTGAAGACTCACAAAAAGACATGTATAAATGTGGGGAATCCATGGGATTGAAAAGCTAAAGTTCAAAATCTTGATTCGGAAAAATATTGAAAAACAGTTTACTA
>SLCF01000147.1 GCA_007125955.1 Bacteroidales bacterium
AGAAAACAATACATAAGGCCTTATTTGCCGGAGAATTTGTTTTTCAATAATCCTGTCGGTTAGACCGGATTTCTAAATGTTACTTCAGTATCAGCCGGTGTATAACAGGCCGGTTAGTTCAATGAGATTAATTCATCTTTTTTTCAGCCCGGAAGATGTTGAGGATAAAATATGATGAAAGATAAAAGGGAAAATAATTTCAGAAGATCAGAGGATAATAAAATGACGGAACTTCAGAAGATGAAAAGGGAATTGTACCGGGAAACTTCGCTGTGTTACCAGTGCGGGAAATGCTCAAGCGGATGTCCGGTTGTGGAAGAGATGGATATCTTCCCCCATTTGGTTATTCATCTTGTCTCACTTGGAATGGAAGATCAGGTTTTAAATAATGAAACTCCCTGGATCTGCGCAAGCTGTTATGCTTGTGCTGTAAAATGCCCAAATGATATTGATATTCCCGGTATAATGACACAGCTAAAGCAATTGGCCCAGGAAAATGGCATAAAGCCCAAAAGGAATGATATATATAAATTTCATAAAACTTTTACTGAAGATATTTTAAGAAGAGGTAAAGTGCATGAATTCAGGATCATGATGGAGTATAACCTGCGACTGGGGAAGCCATTCAAAAATGCTACACTGGGGCCTAAAATGCTGCTGAAAAACAAACTGCATTTTAAGCCACCAAAAGCGGTAAAAGGTTTTCGCGAATGGATAAAAAAGCATGCTCAAAAGAATGCAAGATAACCGGTGGAAGCTGTTTTAGAAATAAAGTTATATTTATGAACAAAGATGAAATCGCGATATATCCGGGATGTAGCCTTGAAACCAGTTCTTCTCACTATCTGCAGAGTATCAGGACCGTTTTCAGCGTCCTGCAGATTCCTTTCAGGGAGATAGTGGACTGGAACTGCTGCGGGGCTACATCTGTAAAGTCAATTGATCAGCATCTGAACCTGCTGCTTAGCCATAAAAACCTGGCGCTGGCAGAAAAACAGGGTATCAGGGAACTGGTAGTGCCTTGTGCCTCCTGTTATTTCAGGTTGATTGGAGCCGAATATGAACTGAATAACAATGAAAAACTACTTGAGCAAATAAATAGTGAGAGCGACCTTCCATACAGGGGAGAGGTGAGGGTTAGGAATATACTCGATTTTTTCGTGAATGTTGCCGGACTTGAGCTTATAAAGAAAAATGTAAAGAATCCTCTAAACGGACTGACTGTTGCCTGTTATTACGGATGCCTGAATACGCGCGTACCCCTGGATAAAGCATTTGATACACGGGAATACCCCATGAGCATGGATGAAATCGTAAAAACCCTGGGAGCAGATGTGGTTAACTGGTCTTATAAGACGGATTGCTGCGGTGCAAGCCTCTTTGTTACGGTTGGTTCCATTGCGGAAAAGCTGGTGGGAAAAGTGTTAAAGGATGCCGCTTTGAGGGGGGTTGACTGTGTTACGGTATCATGTCCGATGTGCCAGACAAATCTTGATACAAAACAGAAAAGTGTCAGGAAGAAGTATTCCATTGAAAATCCCATGCCTGTCCCTTTTATTACGCAGTTGATGGGACTGGCATTTGGCTGTAACCCCGGAGATCTGGGATTTGGGAAAAATTTTGTCCCTTTGGGATCAATTTCCGATACCGTTTCTTTGAAAGAGAGTTACGACAGATAATTATCAAAGTAATAAAGGAGCTATACTATAATGAACAATAAGCAAACAGGTTCAGTATTGGTTATTGGAGGCGGCATTGCAGGAATGCAGGCTGCAATTGACAGCGCGGAAATGGGTTACAAGGTCTATCTGCTCGAAAAAGAGCCTGCAATCGGGGGTAACATGGCAAAACTCGATAAGACATTCCCTACCAACGATTGCGCCATGTGCATGATCTCTCCCAAACTTGTGGAAACAGGGCGCCACCTCAATATAGAAATTATCTCCTATGCAGAACTGGAAAAACTTGAAGGGGATGCCGGAAATTTTACAGCTACCATTACCAAAAAAGCCCGGTATGTTGATGAAAACAGATGCAACGGCTGTGGAGAATGTGAACCGGAGTGTCCTGTAGTAAGAACAGATGAATTTAACGGCGGACTCTCAAACCGCAAGGCTATCTACCGGTTATATCCCCAGGCAATACCTAATGTATACACAATTGACAAATCAACTCCTGCAGCACCCTGCAAAAAAACCTGTCCGGCAGGAGTCAATGTTCAGGGCTATACTGCACTTATAGCAAAGGGTAAATTTTCCGAAGCGGTCGGCCTTATCAGGGAAAGAATGCCCTTTGCCGGAGTTTGCGGAAGGATATGCCATCACCCCTGCGAGGACAATTGTAACCGCAATGAAATTGATGAACCGGTATCTGTCCGCAACCTGAAACGTTTTGCTGCAGATTATGAGAAAAAACGCCTGCAGGAAGGAATACTATCCGAAGAGATAAATCCCCCAAAAAAGGAGAACACCCCTTTCCGTGATGAAAAAGTGGCAGTGATAGGTGGCGGCCCTTCAGGTCTGACCTGTGCTCATGACCTTGTAAAAAAAGGATACAAAGTAACCCTTTTTGAAGTGGATGACAAGCTGGGGGGTATGATGCGCACGGGTATACCGGACTACAGGCTGCCCAAGGATTACCTCGATTATGAGATCGGTTTGATGATTGATGAAGGTATTGAAGTAAAAACCGGGCAGGCACTGGGGAAAGATTTCACAATTAAGGGGCTAAGTCAGCAGGGCTATAAAGCGGTGTTTGTTTCTCTTGGGGCTCAAATGGCCAAAGAGATACCCCTGGAAACCTCAGGCGGTGATGGTGTTATATATGGCCTCTCTTTTCTCAGGCAGATCAGTGAAGGTGGAAAACCTTCAACAGGCCGCAAAGTAACTGTTATAGGAGGTGGCAATGTTGCCATTGACGTGGCGCGTTCAGCTCTCCGTCTGGGCTCGGAGGTAACGGTGGTTTACCGCAGAACCAGGGAAGAAATGCCGGCGCATCCCTGGGAGATTGAAGAAGCTCTCGAAGAAGGGGTAAAGATAGAGAATTCATGGTCACCGAAGAGGATCCTTTTTGAGAACGGAAAAGTCAGCGGACTGGAGGTTGAAAGATGCAGGACTCTTTATAACGACAAGGGGGAGCGTTCCCTGGAGACCGACCCCGGACATACAAACGTTATCCCGGCAGATACTGTTATTCCTGCAACCGGACAGGAATGCGACCTTTCAGGTCTTGACCATTCCTTAGAGACCGATAACGGTTGGATTTGTGCCGATCC
>SLCF01000141.1 GCA_007125955.1 Bacteroidales bacterium
AGAATTCCGGGAAAAATTAAAATCAAAACAGGGGAAGAGTAGATCTGCGCATCAGGGGGACTGTTAATTAACTGGTAATGATACTTGAAATTCAGAATGTTATTGAAAGTAATATGCAAAAAATTGTTTAACCATAAGGGAAAAAAGGAAGAGGAAGCCATCTATTTTTAACAACAAAAACTTCCTCTTCCACCCTCCCTTTAAAACATAAAGGAGGTAGCTATGCCGGGAGACAAATAAGTTAGAGCAGGTACGCCCTGTTCATTTTATTCAATAATTCTCAGCTTTAGTAAAAGCTGTTGTGTTTATCTTCCGTCTTTCTATCATTGAAGAATTCAATGATAAGTATTAATATAAAATTTAAAAATACAAAATCATGAAAAAATATATTGCATTTATAGCAACATTTTTGTTTTTTGCATGTGTAACCGTTTTCACTATGCAAATGACGCAAGATGATGGCAATGCCGACCTTACTTTAACTGAAAAAGTTACTATCATGGCTAATGCCGGTGATGGTGGCGATGGGGATGAAGATGAAGGAGGGGGGCAAGCAAATCTTTGCGATGAAATATGGATAGTTACATATTCAGGAACAATTGGATGGCCTCCTGGAATTACCGTGAATTGTACAACAGGAGGAGAATATGTTTGCCCCATATGCTTTTGGGAAAATAACTAATCGAAAATATAATCTAGGAGTTCATTGGATTGTGGACTCCTAGATTTAATTTTATTATATTATGATAATTAAAATTTTTTTATTCATAGTCATTTCCTCCCTTTTACTGAATTGTAAAAGGGAGGAAAACTTTTACATAGACATTCCGGAAGACAATTTTTTTGAATCCGGATTACCGGTAACAGAGGTTTGCGAGCTGAAGGAAAATCTTGTAGTAACCGGTGAGATCAAATCATTCAGCTTTACAGACAACAACAGTTTTGTCGTATCCGTACCTGAGCCTGCCGTGGTAATCCTTTACAACACTGAAGGGGAACAGCTGCGGTTGGTAGGCAACAGCGGGAAGGGGCCTTTTGAATATATCCGTCCATCACTTGTAAGGGTTTACAATGACAATATTTATGTCTGGTGCAGTATGTTGACAAAACTCCTCGTTTTTGACACATCTGGCAACCCTTTGAATGAATACAGTTTTTCAAGGGGGATCAGGGATTTCGTCGTCTTCGACAATTATGTATATTTCTATTCGGCAGGAGGCTTTGATGAACCCATAATCAATGTATTTGATTTAAATACAGGTCAAACCCTGGAAAAAGGCTTTGGAGAGAAAACCAGTGAACATGAAATATTTATGTTGCGTGAATGTACCGGTGGACTAACTCTTTCAGAAAACAATTTACTGTTCTCTCCCACACATAAACCTTATGTATACAGGGTAAACCTGGGGTATCTATCAAAAGAGGAGTACCTGATAAACGATCCGGAATTTAATTTTAAAAAAACAACTGCAGAGCCGCAGGATTTTATTTATGATGTAGTAAACAATGCGGAATATTTATTCGGATCCGATATTATCACGGGCCTATATCACACAGAAAATCATGTAATACTTCAGGCTGAAGTAGGAAAGATTGTAATGAGCGGACTTGAATTCAAAGATACATCCAACAGAAAACAAAAGTTTTATGTTTTTGATAAGGAAATGAAACTTCAGTTTGCAGTCAGCTCACCGATTTCAGACAGGCTTAATAATTGTCTTTATGCATCAAATGACGATTCATTTTACGCTATAGGCCTTTGTGAGGATTACCTGACTTACGGATTATACAGGGTAAAACTGTTCAAAACACCGAACATTTGATTCTATTATATAATAGAGCAAACATCATTTATAAACAATTTAATTTACCTTTTCAAAGCCCCCAGGTATTATGAAAAAATTCAAGGAGTTACGTTGTTGTTTTTAATCTTTCTTTTGATGGCCTCATGTTCTCAGTCTCCCGATAAAGAACAAACTATCCCTGTGAGGCAATTTGTTGGCAGCCAGTCATCAACAAAATTGTCAGATTATGTTGAGGATATTTATTACATTCCGATTGAAACGCCAGAAGACCTGTATTTGAGGGGAAACGAAGGTGTTGCGGTTACTTCAGACCATATAATAATATTTGGCGGTCAGTGTAATTTGTTCAGCAAAAACGGAGTGTTTATCAGGAGAATAGGTTCAAGAGGAAGAGGCCCCGGGGAGTATTCAAGGGAAAGCACCGGTTATTTCTTCCCAAATAACTCAAAGCTCTATTTCCCGGCATCCGGCAACAAGACAGTTCTATATTCACTGAACAATGAATATCTCGATGAAATTAATCACCCTTACAATTTCGTGGTGTACAGAAATATCAGTGATGAACTGTTTGCCGGCTTCAGGACTTTCCACGATGGGAATTCTGAATGGAATATTTTTATATATGATGATAAGGGGGATTCGGAATCCAAGGAGTTGACTTAATAGATGAAAACCCTTTATATAATATTTAAACCTTTTGTACGGCCCCAGCCTGCCGGGGACACCTTATGAAACACCTTGATTTACTGGCATAAAACTATGATTAAATAATAATCCAATATTTATGCGAATTTTTTAAAATATTCCTAAAAAAACTATTGACACGAAAGAATTTTTTTTCTAATTTAGTTTTAGAAAACTTTAATACGTTCTTATTCTGTAATTTTGCAGATGTTTTTTAATATTTTGCCTCAATAGGCACTTAACAAGGTTAAGAATTATAAAACCTTGTCATAAAGTAATAACCATAAAGCCCCTTTACAGGGCTCCTTTGAAAACGAGTTGAATCAATTTTATTATGATAAACTCAGGTTCTCAAAATACCTACGAATCAATAATTCAGATAAATCTTCTGGTAATGAATGATTTATACCCCCCCTTCAGTATATATTGATGTTTTTAATATTTAACATGGTGTTACTTTCCTGCGGGCAAAAGCTCTCCCCTGAGGAGGAAATGATCAGGGAAACCCTGGATAAAACGGTTAATATTAATCTTTTTGACAGCATCAGGAGGTCAGGTGAATCATTCCATTTTACAGAATTCCGGGAAAAATACGATTATATCTCCCTTGTTTACCTTGAAGATGGCTGCAACCCTTGTTACCCTAGATTTGTTGACTGGCACGGGAAGATAAATTCGTTTCTTGATTACAAAAACTATACTGTATTGTTTGTTATCCGGACAAACAGCTACGAAAGATTTCTTGAATATGCATCCGAATATGGTGAT
>SLCF01000107.1 GCA_007125955.1 Bacteroidales bacterium
ATTGCCGGAGTTTCATTTAAAGGCGGCACGCCTGTAATTGAGCCCCTATTACCGGCACATTGGGAGAGATTATCATTGAATTGCTGCATAGACGGTTATTTGATAAGAATGGTGGTAAACAAGGATAAAGAAACAGAGATCGATTCAAATAATAAAAACAATGTTCCGTTAAAATTTATATCTGACGGGAAAATTTATGTGGTAAATCCGGGAGAAAAAATAATTGTTAAAAGAGCAGCCAAAACTGAAACAACTTCCGTTAAACGGAGTAAAAAAAGAAAAAAAAGTGGTTGACGCAGCTATAAAAGAAACGTGGAATTGCGGTTTGCACTTAATGGATGGGAGAGTTTGTTAAATTATTTAATATATCATTAAAAAAGGTATGATCGGAGATATTCTTTTAATTAATGATCTGCACAGGAGTGCTGCAAGGGAACTGGCCGACAAGGTTCTTGAGGAAAAAGCACGTAAGGAAAAAGAAAATGACGGAATGTACAAATATATTGTTGCTATTTCAGGAGAATCGGGTTCCGGCAAATCGGAACTATCATATTCTCTTGCACTGCATTTGAAGCAATACGATATACGTGTAAAAGTACTGCATGCTGACAACTATTACCTGATTCCCCCGCTTCTCAGGCGTGAATGGCGTATGTCACAGGGAGTTGATGCAGTTGGAAAGGAAGAATATGACTGGGAGCTTATTAACAGGAATATCCGGGATTTCAGGGAAGACAGGGTTAGTACGCTGCCGTATATTGATATCATATCAGGACAGATCGACAGGCTGACGACCGATTTTCAAAAAATACACCTTCTGGTTGTGGACGGACTCTATGCCATAAATGCGGAAGATCTGGACATGAGGGTTTTTATCGAGCTTACCTACCTGGAAACCAAAATGGCGCAGCTTATAAGGGGAAAGGAAGCAAACGATGATTTCCGGATCAGGGTGCTTGAGAAGGAGCACCAAAGTGTCCTTTCGCTCAAACCTATGGCAGACATGGTTGTTACACGGGATTTCAATGTGATATCAAATCCCCATAAAAACAGTCATATATAATTTTTCCCCGTGCTCCCGGTCTGACAGGTAAAGTTTTAGTTAATCTTTAAAACCCGTCTTCTTTAGGCGCGGGAAATTCCTGCTGGCCCTTGCTTGTAAGGCATGTTCGCTAAAAAAAAGACCGCCCTTTTGAGGCAGTCTTTCTTTTAGGTAAAATTTATAAAGATCACTTTTTATTAACCCTCAGTATAGGATAGTCCGGTTCTTCAGTGAGATATTCAAATGCGTCGTAATTCACAAGTCCTATCTGTGACTGCGGTTCAAGTGCCAGAACCAGCATGTTTGAGTGCAACTGGTTGATCGGTACATAATAATAACCTATGCCTAATGGGAGGTCATCAAGCTGAACCAGTCTTGCATTTTCAGGATCGGTCACATTTGTGTACCTGTAAATATCGTGATCCTCCGGCACGAATTGTCCCGTAATTATAACATTGTGCATTTGCAGAAGGTTGACAATCTTTTCGTCTTCTGCTGGAACAAGGTATCCTGTGGGTTTTTCAACCTCAAGTACAGCCTCCACATGGGGATAATATTCATCAACAACTATTACAGTATCGTTACCTGTTGAAACGGATTTAAGAGGCATGTGCAGGGGCTCGTCACCTTTGACGTATTCCATTTGTATTGCAACCTTTTCTCCTGGCTGTGACTCTATCAGGTTGTTGCGGCCTTCTTCAACCATTTGCTTGATAGCCTGTTTATTCTGGCTGACAAATTCAAGAAGTCCCACCATACTTTCATACTGGCAGTTTGCCCTTTCTTCAATGTTGTCGGCATAGCGGTCACGGCCGTTCTTTCCTTCGTATATCATGGAAAAAGTGTTCAGTATTCCCATGCTTTGCCTTCCGTCATTTATGTCAACTGTGCTGTGCCTTGTAACACTTTCGTTTGGAATACCTCCAACAAGGTAATTGTGGAAGCTGTACCCTCTTTCTTCAATATACTCTTTCATGAAAGGCAGGAAAGTGTCGTTCTGGTACTGAATAATCTCGGATGAAATATTGGGGTTTGTAACCAGACCTATCTGCATGTCAAAATCTTTCCGGTACCCGAACTCTTCCCAGGCCGAACCGTAAGGGAAGTATTCATGTACATCAACACTTACTTCAGGCAAATAATCCATGAAAAGTGTCCGTAGTGCCTGGCTTTCAGGTGATTCAAGTGCCAGGTGATCGCGGTTCAGGTCTATGTTCTGTGCATTCCTCCTCTGGGTTTCTTCAGCACCGTCAGGATTCATCAGCGGAAGCACCATCAGGTCAATATTCCCAAGGAAATGATCAAGATTCCCGTTGGCAAATTCCCTTATCAGCTTGAGCGAACCTTCTTTTCCGGAATGTTCGTTCCCGTGAAGCATTGCAAACATTATCATTTTAATCTTGTCAGGATTTGTGCCGTATGTGTCACCGGAAATCTTCAGCACAGGTATTGCTCTGCCTTCAACGCTTTCACCGATTATTCCCATAGTTATCTGCCTCGACTGCCTTTCCGCATCTTTTACAAACTCCATTAAGTCCTCATGTGAGGTTGGTTCTTTAAATTCGCTTAACTCGAGTGGTGTCTGAATATCTGTTTTACAGGCGGACAGAAATATTGTGAACAGCAAAATTAAACTGAAAACTGACCATTTTTTGTAACACTTATTCTTCATGATTTTGGAATTTTTGGTTATTAATCAAAGAAACAGGGCCGGCAGAAACTTATTGCTTCAAACCTGCCATAAAAATGCAGTAAAGGATTATTCTCCGAAAATTGCAACTTCCTTTTCGCCGGTTGATTTGACATAACCCCTGTACATTCCTGGGGTATTAAAAGGCATTGCAACATTTCCGTATTTGTCAACTCCTATAACACCACCTGTTGCTCCGACATTTACAAGCTTTTCATTTATTACGTAATTTGCAGCATCTTCAAAGCGCTGACCATAATAGAGCATGCGTGCTGAAATGTCGCTTGCCACTGTGTGTCTGATGAAGTACTCACCGTGTCCTGTTGCTGAAACTGCACAAGATTCATTGTTGGCATATGTCCCGGCTCCGATAATCGGGGAGTCGCCTATCCTGCCATACATTTTGTTTGTCATTCCCCCGGTTGATGTACCTGCAGCAAGATTTCCGTAACTGTCCAGTGCTGCTGCACCTACTGTTCCGGAGTTATCCTCCTGAGACTGTTCAATGGCTCTTTTTACGGCATCAAGTCTCCGCTGAGTATGGAAGTACTCATTTTCCACCATTTCCATTCCCTGTTCACCGGCAAAAACAGATGCTCCGTCGCCTGCCATCATAACATGGGGCGAATTTTCCATTACGGCAATAGCAGCTTTAATCGGATTTTTCACATCCGTTACCCCTGCAACCGCACCTGCATTAAGGGTTGATCCCTCCATTATTGATGCATCCAGCTCGCATCTGAGTTGGTTTGTGAAAACCGCCCCCTTGCCTGCATTGAACAAGGGAGAGTCTTCCATTATTATAATGGCAGCTGCAACAGCCTCTATGCTTGTGCCGCCGTTTTTCAGGATAGCTTCACCGGCTTCAAGGGCTTCGTTGAGTTTATTTTTATACTCTTCCTCCTGTTCAGGAGTTATTACATCAGGACTGATTGTGCCTGCTCCTCCATGGATGACTATTACATATTCAGGAACTTCCGCTTCCGTTTCTGGTGCTTCGCATGAGTGGAATGCCAGTCCTAAGAATAAAGCGATAATAAGGCTTATTGAATAGATTGGTTTCATGTAATTTTGGTTTAAGTTTGTTAAAAAATTGAATGAATTAAAGTCGAAAGTTATAAAAAAAGTGTCAAACCCCCATGAAAATATGTAATGGGCGGAGGAGTTATCAAAATGGGGGCTTTAAAGATAATCAGATAAAATATCGAGAAGCTTTTGCTGATTGATTGGTTTTGTAAGATAATCATCACATCCCGATTCCCTTATCCTTATATGTTCTCCTCCTGTAGAATAAGCTGTTTGGGCTATAACCGGTACACCGGGAAGAATGGTTTTAATTATGCGGGTAGCTTCACATCCGTCCATTCCGGGCAGCTGAATATCCATAAGGATGATATCTATTCCTGTATTTTCCCGGCAAATATCTATTGCATCATTACCGTCTTTCGCGTACAGTATTTTAGCCAGGGTTTTCTCAAGCATTTTTTCAAGCAACCTGTAATTTAGCTCATTATCTTCCACGATCAAAATTACTTTTTCCTCCCAGTCGCCTGTTTTCTTATCCGGAGTATTACGCATTCCTTCTTTCGGTTTTTCTCTTTTTTAAAAAACAAATGCAATATTAATTCAAATTACAATAAAAACATTGATTTATAATACATTTTAATATCTATTTTTTCCGGACACTGAATATTCTATATTCAGTGTCAATGGGATTTCAGATTATTTTGTGTTAATTTTGCGGACTTATTATTAAAGAATTTTGGATACAAGTTATATACCGGTATGAGGAAGTTGTTGA
Organism: Bacteroidales bacterium; assembly: GCA_007125955.1. GTDB lineage: Bacteria > Bacteroidota > Bacteroidia > Bacteroidales > PUMT01 > PUMT01. The sequence goes on from SLCF01000107.1 coordinate 4,534, forward strand.
TTTGTATTGGATTGCTGCTGACCGGATTTGATTTGTGCGGCGGAAGCGTTTTGCCCGATACGGTATTTTTTGCAGGCGATACTGTTTATTTCAAAGAAATAACTGTAAGCGCAGACCGTGCCCCTGCTGTTTACTCGGGATTATCCCGCCGGGTTACGGTGCTGCGGCAGGAAGAGATAGGTATGCTGCCGGTACAAAGTCTTCAGGGCATACTGGGATATGTTAACAGTGTTGATGTAAGGCAAAGAGGAGCACACGGAGTCCAGGCAGACGTAAGCGTCAGAGGAGGCTCTTTTGAGCAGGCGGCTGTGCTGCTCAACGGTATGAGAATAAACGATCCGCAAACCGGTCATCATAATTTAAACATTCCGGCAGGTTTTCATGATATTGAGAGAATCGAAATTCTGAAAGGACCCGGAACGAGAATATATGGCCCCGATGCATACAGCGGAGCAATAAATATAGTTACCCATAGTTATGACGGGCCGATGGTAAGTGGTTCCTTTGCCGGTGGGCAGTACGGCTACTTCAACTCATCGGCCACCTTACAGTTCAAGACCGGTTCTCTTGGCCACCGTATTTCCGGTTCTTACGGAAGCTCTGACGGATATATTGAAAATACCGATTTCAGTACAACCAACCTTTATTACACGGCAAACACCGATATAGGAAACACTTCTGTCGGTGTTCAGGCCGGATACACTGATAAGGGGTTCGGTGCAAACAGCTTTTACTCAGCACTCTACCCCGAACAGTATGAGGAGGTAAGCTCAACATTTGCCGGTATAAGCCTTAATGGGGGAGAGAGGATCAGTTTCAGTCAGTCCGTTTACTGGCGCAGGCATTACGACAAGTTTGAACTTTTCCGGTATGATGCTCCTGAATGGTACGGGGGGCATAATTATCATATGACAGATGTGGCAGGTATGGATGCCGGGTTGTCAATTCCCGGGGAGACAGGGATAACGTCGTTCGGGACTGAGGTAAGGGTGGAACAGATATACAGTAATGTTCTTGGGGAAAAAATGGATGAAACCCGCCCTGTAAAAGGTGAAAACGAAGCATTTTACGAATATTTCAAAAGACGCAGTTCTTTGAACCTGTTTGCCGGCCATACTGCATTCATTGACAATCTTGCTCTTTCAGGAGGATTGATGGTTAACAGGACTTCCGGATTGTCATGGAAATTCTTCGGCGGTATAGATGCCAGCTATGCCATAATCCCGGATTGGCGAATCTTTTCTTCCCTGAATAGCTCTATGAGAACTCCCTCTTTTACAGAAATGTATTACGAGGGCCCTGTAAATACCGGCAACAGTTCACTTTTACCAGAAGAAGCGGTTACTGCAGAAACCGGGATAAAATTCAACTCAGCAGGTATTAATGCCAATCTTTCAGGCTTTCGCAGGTACGGGAAAAATATAATTGACTGGGCAAGGCTTGAAGATTCACTCAGATGGGAAAGCAAAAACGTTACCCAACTTGATACATGGGGTGTGGAGTTTAGTTTCGGGTGGAGGAACAAACGTGATCCGCAAGGTATTGTTCGAAGCGCCGATATTACTTACGGATATCTGAGTATCAGCAAGCAAAGCGACCGGTATATTTCAGCCTATGTTCTTGACCATCTGAGGCATAAGATTACAGCAGGCGTTTCCCACAAACTGACTGGCAACATTGAAATGAGCTGGCATATAAGGTATGAGGAGAGGGCAGGTACATACACCGATTTTCCAACAGGTGTGGAAAAATCCTATGAACCTTTCTGGATTGCAGATGCAAAAGCATTATACCGTAAAGGTGATCTTGCAATTTTTCTGGAGGCTTCCAATATTTTCAATACCCGCTATGCCGATATAGGCAACATTCCGCAGCCCGGGCGCTGGTTGATTTCGGGTATTTCTATAAGGGTCAGGTAACAAAATGATATAATTTCACGCCCCCGTTTCACGGCGCACGTACAGATGCAGCATAATTATAACCGTATGATGTTTGTAAGATGATCTGTCAGGTAGTATTTACTTATGTTACAGGGGAAAGAGAGTCCTTCCTGAGAAATCAGATAAGCTGACTTCGGCCTCGTTGTCCCGAAGAGGCGTGTTAACCGCAAGGAGAGGCCTCCCTGAGAAATCAGATAAGCTGACCAGTAATTACCTCGCCGGTTTCATAATCCAGTTCCGAACCCATTATACTGTGAGGAATGAAATACACTATCAGAAGCACCAATGCTGCAACAACCACTGCCCAGCGGCGCTCTTTTTTAAGGTTTAGAAAAACTGCGCCTGTCCATGCAATTACGGCAACAAGGGTTTTGTTGTCAGTCAGATCCCTGCCAAGAGGGAATCCTGTCCACAGATCGCCGAAAGCATATTTCTGGATTACTGGTCCCAGTATCATCCCCCCGGCAATAAGAAATGAAAGGGTGAGGAGAGAATAAAGCCTGAACCGTTTGTCCCTGAACACTGCCATTAGTCCGGTTAAATTGGACAAAAGCATTGCAATAAACATAAAAAGCACATGCGGAAGAAGAAACCCTGCAGGAACAGGGTCTTTGAAACGTATTACAACCGTATCATTGTCTACAGGCTTTATCTTTTCACCTCCCGATTCCAGTGCCAGGTAGTATTCCAGTTTACCTGCGGCCGGTTGCACCGGAAGTCGCGTAACAAGATCATCACCCTCTCTTTCAAGTGATACTTTCGACCATTCATCATCCGTAGGATATCTCCGGTAAAAAACCTCTCCTTTCACAGATAAAGGGGCATCGTCAAGGCTGATGAAAAAATCCCTGTCGGTTGTATGACTCCTTGTAAGGCGGAAAGACCATTTCTCTTCTTCTACTGTTACCGAAACTCTTTTGGGGTGGGTGGGACCTGTATAACGCTGAAAAACTGCCGAAAATACTGTTATTATAACCGCTGCAATCCAGAAAAGAGATGTTTTGCTCATTTTCCCCATCGAATTAATAAAATAGTTAAAATTTTCCCTCGCGCAGGCGAAAGAGCAACTTCTACTGCATTTGAACAGAAAAGCTGACTGATAAAAATATTCCCTGAGGTTAAATATTTTATAAAAGTCCGCTGTATTTTTTGGACGATTTAAAAAACTCCAGGTATTTGTCCGCGTCATCCCCAAAAGGTTTAAAGCTCTCAGGAGTAAACCAGTATGTGCTTTTTTCACCTTTTACCCTTGAAAAGTAAACTTCATGCTCTTTGTTTTCGTTCTCAATCATAACCAACTTCACAAGGTTGTCGTTTATCTCGCTTGCAGTCAGGCTGACATGGCAGATAGGACACATAAATTCCACTTTCTCCCCCTCCAGAATATGGTAACCGGGATGTGTTTCACTGTCGTAATGACCCAGCCTGGGATCAAGAAGCATCAAACCTCTTTCGTCTTTTTCATTTTTGACTGCAAAAATGATTCTGTGGTGCAGGTTGAGGTTGCTTCTGCATTTCGGACATAAATAGTTGTATTCCATGGAGCCTCCTTTTTTAGTATTTATGAAAACGGGTTAACCTGTGAAAAATTTCTTTCAGTGCCATCTGAAAGATTTGTTTTATTTATTCCTTCAGGCACCATATTGTGTTTTTACGGTTGAAAAATGGTCTATCTTTTCATTATCGGTAGTTACAGGTCCCTGCATTAGATTAACCGACAGGCAAGCCCGTGCAGGAATAATTCCGAGTATCATTCCCGGGACGGTTTTTTCAAAAAACTCGTCGCTTCCCCTGATTATGCCATGCTCCTGCGAAAGATCACAAAGATAGGCCCCTTTAACAGGCTTATCCGACCACCCATTGTCCGTTAGCTCTGTTACCTGTCCGTAAACACGTTTTCCGTCAGGCAGTATCAGTTCGTCTTTGGAAAAGTGAATGGCACCCCCGTAAATTACTATTTCTTTGCGCTCAGGGTGTTTTGCCACAACCGGGCATGCCATAACTATAGAGATCCCGGATATACTGCATGCACCTACATAATGCTGAGTCAGGTCAAAAAAAACGAACTTTCCCGGCCTTATCTCATCAATACCGGTGAAATCCTCCATCAATACAGCTGTCGGTGTGTCACCTGTTGAGATTATCATCCCCGGCCACTTATTCTCGTATCTTCTTCTCAGTTCAGACAGCTTTTTGAGTGAATCAACATGAATCTTTTCCACATCCTCCCTCGATCTTACTTTTGATGTTTCGCCACTGTGAACAAGGAAGCCGGTAAATTTCAGCTTATCAGAGCTATTTACCACATCCAGAATAGCATCTATAACCTGAGTATTTTCGGGATACAGTCCTGTGCGGTGATATCCGGTGTCTATCTTAATGTATATGTTTACCGGGGAAGTTATATTGTTGGCAATGAAAGAGGCGGTTTCCGGAGAACAGACTGTAAGGTGAAGGGTAATTGACGATGCAAGTTTGTTTGCTTCTTCAATCTCGTGAATATTGAAAGGGAATGCCACTGCTATATCATCCCAGCCGTCAGTTGCAAAAAAATTCGCCATTACCATTGAAGAAACCGTTATCTTTTCAGTACCTGCGTTTCTGTACCAGCTCCCAATTGTATGAGACTGGTGAGATTTAAAATGGGGCCTCAGAACAAGGTTTTTTTCCCTTGCTTTATTGACCATGAAAGCTATGTTGGAAAGGCATTTTTGTTTGTCCAGAAGCAGTGTAGGCCTTTTGATCTTAATCATTGTTGATTTTTTTGTGTTTCTTATTGTGTTTTAATATGTTGCTAGTTGTTAATGTTATAAAGAATATCCCTGCTATTGTTGTCATTATCTCCATCACTACTCCCCTGATATTAAGCACCTCTTCGCCTTCAACTTCAAGATACAAGCCCTGCACGTACATTCCGAAGGCTGAAGCAAAAATAATAAAAATCCCGAGTAACAGTCCGAAATAGTCCAGCAAATTAGATAACAGGTCGGTTGTTTTGTATATGGAGGTTTTCTTGAACTCTTCAAAGTTCATATTCGCCCTTCTGTCTGCTTTTTCCCTTGCCTTTTGCTTGCCCTGGGTTTCCCAATGATCATACCATTTTTGGTATTTATCAGCATATCTCCCCTCAAGGTAATTAAGGAGATAAGTATAAGCTTCGTTTACCCTAACGAAATTTTCGTGGGTTCCGGAAGATTTGTTCATATCGGGGTGAAACTCCTTCGCTTTTTTCCGGTAAGCCGATTTTATTTCCCTTAATGATGCACCGGGGTATAAACCAAGTATATTATAATATTGTTCAGTGGTCATATATTTTAATAACGGGCATTTTGCAACAAATGTTGACAATAAACGGCTCTGAATTGTAGTCCCCTGTCTTTATAAAGGTTGCGGGTACTTCCTCCTTCGCCCTTATAATTGTCTTTCCCGGACAGATCATTCCCTGTTTAATGCAATTTATCGTTATCATTATCTGCAGTTTCTTTTTCCTCTCCGGAGATCTGTTCTGTATCATCTTCATCTTCTCCGTTTTCAATTTTTCTGCGCACAGGCCCGTACTCTTTGAAATATACTGAAAGAATAAGACCTGCGATTCCTCCCAGAAGATGTGATTCCCATGATATTGTCTCCCTTACAGGAAATATACCCCAAACAAGTCCGCCATAAAGGAACACAACTATAAGTGAAATTGCAAGCAGCTCTTTGCTGCTTCTGATTATGCCGCTGAAAAAAATAAAAGAAGCATAACCATATACAAGTCCGCTTGCCCCTATATGATAAGCCTCCCTGGCTCCGAACCAGACCCATATCCCGGTGAAGAGCCATGTGAGAAATACCACTTTCCATGCAACCTTTCTGTAAAAGTAAAATATTGCGGTGCTCAAAAAGAACAGCGGACCTGTGTTGGCGGCAAGATGGGTTATATTGGCATGAATAAGCGGTGCAAATATGATGCCTGCAAGACCTCCAACATTCAGCGGATAGATTCCGAGAAAAGTGAAATTCAGTCCAAAAACTATTTCAGAAAGCTTTATCAGCCATAATATAATCACCAAGCAGGCCGGGAAGAAGAGGCTTCTGATGAGTTTCTCCGTTTCTTTGTTCATCCGGCTTCTAATTTAGTTTATTTCCTGCCGGCCAATTTTCTGCGGTTATTATTTTCGGGATTTCAGCTGTCCCCATCCGTTAAGCCACGACAGGAACATGAAAAATACAATTATCAGGCCGGCAGCAATTATTGACCACCAAATACCAAGGTTAAACACCAGAATCGGCGCAGTTGCAGTAATCAGTCCCCCGCCGAAAAAAGGCTCATAAAGCATCTGCTTGAACCCGAAAGACTGTGCCGTATCTGTTTTGTACTGAGGATCTACAAGTCTGAGCAGCAACAACCCCATAGCAGTTACACCTGTCTGCATACCGTATTCCGTTACTCCCCTTTCCAGCCAGTTGTATGGGAACATTCTGGGGGCGAGCACTATAAGGCATACAAAAAGCCATGCAACACCCACTACCATGAGGATGATGAAAGGCCAGAAGTTTGCAAGGAAAAGGTCAAGCCTTATTGAAGCTATAGCTGCCACCACAAGCATGTCGAGTGAAAATCCGAGTATGCGCTCAAATGTCAGCCTGTCAAAGAACCGGCTGATCTTAAGGCGGATTGATGCTACCTGTACAAGCATTCCTCCTATCATGGCCAGCGGGAAAAGCGGGAATGCCTCAAGTGCAGGATGCAGATTCTGGACTCCCAAAAGAAGCAGCCATCCTATAAGAATTGCTACGGATGCTATGGCAAAATGAAATGCAAAAGGTTCTATCGATTCGGAAGCAACAGTTGCAGTTGATGAGGAGAAGCGGTCCGGCTCATTGATAAGTCCCCTCTTTTTATATTCAGCTATACCTTTCTTAATATCAAGCTGTGAACAGTACCCCCTGCGAATGGCAATATTAATATAAAAAACGCCGCCCACAACTGCCATTAAAATACCAACGGTAGCTGACATCTGAGCAAGGTCTGCCCCGGCAGGGAATCCATGGTCTATGAAGACCTGCCTCATGCCTGCAGCTGTACCATGCCCCCCGGCAAATCCGATTTCAAGTATAGTCCCGAAAATCGGAGGCACTCCGAACAACGGAACAAGCAGCAGGGCAGTTACTAGGAGGCCAAAGAAATATTGCCCGGCTCCGGCAACTGCACCAAGGCACAACTGACTTCCTCCCTGCGTCCACAGTGTTTTAATACCGGGTATTGTAACACCCAGGAAAAGGGTTGCAAATACGTAGTTTATAAGTATCCCGGGGATCTGGTTCCATGTTGTATAAATGAAGTCGGGCAGTAAATCCAGAAGGAAAGGACCGAGGGCCAGAGCAAGAAACCCTCCGATAATTGAAGCGGGAAGAAAGATATTTTGAAAAAGCTTTACCTGAACCCTGAGAAATTGACCGGCAAGCAGGAAAAGAGCGATCAAGGAAACGCTGAAAAATACACCTGTTAGTCCTTCCATAGCAGTAATATTTTTTTGAATGTCAAAGAAAAGGATTTTTTTATAAAAGTCAAGCTACAGATCTTTTTTTAACAATTGTCTGCTGCATCAGGGAATTCTTTTAGTTAAGCTGAAAGGTATTCATTTTGCTTTATATAAGTTCAATACCTCTTTCGGCATATTCAAGTATAATCTCCTTTGGCCATACACCCGCCTGAACCTCTCCGATATGCGCCTTTCTTAAAAGAAGCATGCAGACCCGCGATTGTCCTATTCCTCCTCCGATGCAGGATGGAAGCTCCCCCTTTGCCAGCATTCTGTGATAATTCAGTTTCATTCGTTCCGTACAGTTGGAAATTTCCAGCTGCTTTTTCAGCGCAATAGCATCCACCCTTATACCCATTGAGGATATTTCAAATGCAGATTTTGTGACCGGATTGTAAACAATAATGTCACCGTTCAGGCCTTTAAATGAATTAACGGTCAGTGTGCTCCAGTCATCATAATCCGGTGCCCTGAGATCGTGGGGATGCCCGTCCCCGAGCTTGCTGCCAATACCTATGATGAAAACCGCCCCGTATTTTGACGCAATTTCATTTTCTCTCTCTTTTGGAGTGCTTTCCGGATACATTTCGAAAAGCTCCTCCGAATGAATGAATTTCAGAAATGGCGGCAAAAATGGCTTTATTTGTTTATATTCACTGCATACAGCTGATTCGGCATATTTGAGCGAGTCATAAATGCATTCTACGTGAGTCTTCAGAAAGTTTAAGTTCTTTTGAGAAGGAGAAATGCATTTTTCCCAATCCCACTGGTCTACAAGAACCGAATGGATAGGGCTCAGTATCTCGTCGGGACGTAATGCTTTCATGTCAGTCCATATCCCTTCTCCCGCCTCCATTCGAAGGTTTGAAAGTCTTATGCGCTTCCATTTGGCAAGTGACTGCACGATGCTTGCTTTTGTGTTGATATGTTTTACACTGAACCTTACCGGCTGCTCATTTCCGCTCAAATCGTCGTTTATTCCCTCCCCCTCCCGCACAGCAAGGGGGGCTGCCACTTTTAAAAGATTTAATTTTTTTTCAAGAGAGGTGATAAAGGCATCTTTTACCAATTTTATTGCCTTTTCCGTTTCCTTATTGTCCAGCAAAGAGGTATATCTTTTGTTTTTGTCGTATCCCGTGATCAGGAGCTGCTCTTTTTCGCAGGTTTTTTTTCCGGTATTTGTTGATGGCAGTATCATTTGTCAATTGTTTTTTAATTTTAATATCCGGTAGAATTACAAAAAAAAAGCCCGCTCTCGGCGGGCTGTAAGTATAGCAATACCAAACCTGCCACGGCGGTGACTTGTTATTGTTATTGTTATTTATTTTGAGCGCTTTCATATTATAAAAAAAAAGCCTTCCGTTTGGGAAGGCTTGCAGAATTTTCATCTAATTGGTTTTGTCAACTTTTTGAAACAGATTCAGCCTTCCCGTCTCTGAACAGGTTATTATTGTTCACATTATTATTGAAAATGTTTGCCGGGAAGTTTGCCGTTTTGTATTCCATTCCTGTTTGTTGCTTTTCTGCAAATATAAATAAAATTTTTTTCATCAGGGCAAAAGTTTTTTGGCTTTCATCAGGTTTATTATCCCTGCAATTATTTCTTCGTCTGTTAAGGCCATCCTGTTAAAGGTAATATCAGACCAAGTATAATCGGTGTTCCTTCCCTCAAAAGAGTTTCTGAAACGTTCCCGCTTTTTGTCCAGATCTTCGGCATATTTTCTGGCTTTTGCAGGAGAAATGCCGAGTTTCTGACTTATTATTAAACTTCTCCATTCCAGCGGGGCTTCCAGTTTAACGTGAAGTGACCTTAAGATATCCTTTGTCAGAACAACCCCCGCTCTTCCAACTATTATAACGTTGCCTTCAGCAGCGATCTGTCGTATCACATGTGCTATAGTATTCCTGATCTTTTTTTCGCTCTTGTAATATTTTTTTGCAAAAGCTGCCAGAATATCGCCTATTATTGTCCTTTCCTGGTACCTGAATATGTACTCTATTTCAGAGGGTTTTACGCCCAGTTCTTTTGCCGCTCCTTCAAGTATCTCCTTGTTTATGAATTTCCATTCATTTTCGGTTCCTTCCTGCTGTGTAATCCGGTTTATTTCAGCGGTAAGTTTATTTGTAAGACGTTTTGCATTACAGCCGCTTTGTCTGGATATCGTTACAACCGGACCGGGTTCCTTTTCTTCAGGTTTTTTCCTGCCGATATGTTCGTGGAGCCTTTTATTCAGGTATTTGAACAAAATATCTGACATATGTGTATTGTTAAGGATAAGTGAATATTTAAATTAAATAAATTATACGCAACAAAAGCAGATTAAGTTTTAAATATATTAGAATAAATAATTTTACTTAGTCTATCTCCATGCAAACGTTTTTTCATTTTGGCGACATAGTTAGATGAAAAATAAATGTATTTTTGAAGTCTTATGAAGAGAAAAAGTAAAAACGGAAAGCACTCATTCATTAAAAGGTTGTTTGCAGTCATTGTCGTTATAGTTTTTATAGCTGGGTTTGTATTTGCATACCAGGTGTGGAGAACCGCATTCAGTCCTAATGTCAATATTGAAGGGGCTGCTGCATCTTATTTTTATTTACCTTCCGGTTCAGACTATGATGATCTTCTGGGGCTGTTGAACGAACAAGGTATTCTTGACAACAAGGAATCATTCAGCCGGCTTGCGGATATCAAAAACCTTCCTTCCCATATATATCCGGGCAGGTACAGAATAGAAGACGGAATGAGCAATAACTCCCTTATCAACCTGTTAAGATCCGGCACACAAAGTCCTGTAAACCTCGTGTTCAACCAGACACGCTCCCTTGAGGAGCTTGCATCTGTTGTATCAAGGCAAATTGAGGCGGATTCAGCCGGACTGATCAAACTGTTCAGGGATGATTCATTAGCCCGAGAAATGGGATTTTCAACAGAAACCCTGCCGGCAATTTTCTTACCCAACACCTATGAGTTTTATTGGAACACTTCTGCTGTAAGTTTTATTGAAAGGATGAACAGGGAATATGAGAGATTCTGGAGTGAGAGAAGGGAAAATCTGAGGGAGGAGACCGGCCTGACAAGGGAGGAGGTGGTAACCCTTGCTTCAATTGTGGCAGAGGAGACAAATATGACCAATGAAATGCCGGTAATAGCAGGAGTTTATATAAACCGGCTTAACAGGGGCATGAGATTACAGGCTGACCCAACCATAAAATTCATAATTGATGATTTTGCTGTAAACAGAGTCCTTTCCGTTCACCTGAAAGTGGATTCTCCCTATAATACCTACATCTACGGAGGGTTGCCCCCGGGGCCCATAATCATACCATCCATTGATGCAATTGAAGCGGTATTGAGTTTTGAGAGGCATGACTATTTCTACTTCAGCGCAAAAGAGGATTTCTCAGGTTACCACAGGTTTGCCAGGACATTGTCGGAACACAACAGGAATGCGAGACTTTACAGAGAGGCTCTTGATGAAAGAAGGATCTACCGGTAAACCGGCCGGAGCTTGCCGGGAAAGCTATCCGGATAATGCCGGAGCTTAAGAGTTAGATGATGACAACCTCAGGTTCAAGGTCAATGCCAAACTTTTCAAGGACGGATGATCTTATTTCGGTTGCCAGATCAAATATTTCATTTCCTCCGGCACCCCCGTAGTTAACAAGCACCAATGCCTGTTTTGAGTGCACTCCGGCATCACCTTTACGTTTACCTTTCCATCCGCATTTTTCTATCAGCCAGCCGGCCGGAATTTTTGAAGTTCCGTTTTTCAGCGGATATACGGGCATATTGCTGAAAGATTCTTTTAATTTTCTGACAAACGGATCGGGAACAACAGGATTCTTAAAAAAACTACCCGCATTTCCAAGATCAGAGGGTTCAGGAAGTTTAGATCTGCGAATAGAAATAACCGCTTTACGAATATTTTCCAGGTCGATTTTTCCAAGTTTTTCCGTTTCCTCTTTCAGGTTGCCGTAGGATGTATTTAAAAAAGGTATTTTGGATAGCCGGAAAACAACGCTGGTGATAATAACCTTGTTCTTCAGATCTCTTTTGAATATGCTGTCTCTGTAGCCAAACCTGCATTCACTCCTGCCGGCATGTTTTGATTCAAGTGATTCAAGATCAATGAAATTGACCTTTTCAATAACATTCCCGGCTTCAGCGCCGTAAGCTCCTATATTCTGTATGGGTGCCGAACCAGTTGAACCAGGTATATATGAAAGGTTTTCGACTCCACCCAGCCCCATGGAAACGCACCATTGCACAAAATCGTCCCAGTCTTCTCCTGCTCCTGCTTCTACAACAGCTGTTTGGTTGTACTCCTCAACAATTTCTATTCCTTTAATATCCGGCTGAAATACCACACCTTCAAAATCTCCTGTAAAAAGTATGTTGCTTCCTTTTCCCAGTATAAGGAAATCGTGCTTTTTGAGGTAACCGCCGGAAAGAAAACCGGTCAGGTCTTTCATGTTTCGGGCACGTGCAAATAACCTGGCGGAAATATCCAGTCCGAAAGTGTTCAGATTTTTCAGAGAATAGTTTTTCTTTATTTCAAGCATTGTGGATTATTTTGATAATAAATAGATCCAGGGGGAACCTTTTTCAGGATACCTGTAATTATTGACTGCTACAGGCCGTTGCTTCCGCAAATATAAATCATTTTACTTTAAAAAAGACGCGTCCTTCAGTGCGGTCATCTTCAGGCGGGACTTTCCCTTAGGGCAAGTTTAATTATTTGTTTCCTTTACGAAGCCTTGCCGCTGCTGAAGCACCTTCTCTGTTAACCGGAAATCGAGATGCAGCCATCTTTTTACTTTGAAAATAATATATTTTTTTATAATATGCAGTCCTTTAAGACGGTCGAATGTGCATCATGGAGTTAATTTTTCCGGATAAAAACACCTATAATTCAAACTAATACCAGGGAGACCAAATTATGCGAACCGAAAGATCATCTGTTATTCTGCTGATATCCTTTATTATTGGCGGATTTATATCCTGTACCCCGGTGGAGTATGCCGATGTTATTTATACCAACGGCAATATATACACCATGGATGAGGATAATCCATCTGCTTCGGCTATTGCAGTAAAGGGAGACAAATTCCTTTATGTCGGGGAAGGTGAAGAGATATTTGAATTTGCAAACGACCGTACGGTTGTTATAGACCTTGAAGGGAAAACAGTCCTTCCGGGTCTTACAGAAAGCCATATCCATTTCAACAGCGTGGGTGTAAATATTCTTACCGCACCCCTTAATGTTTACTGGCAGCCTTTGGATGAAATGCTTGAAACTATTGGGAATGCAGTGACAGATGCTGAACCGGGAGAGTGGATAGTGGCAAGAGGTTATAACGATGCTATATGGGATGTAGTTGCTCACAGGAGCCTGCTTGACAGGGTGAGTCCGGACAATCCCGTCAGCCTCCGCCGCTATTGCGGTCATGCCACATTTGTCAATTCAAAAGCGCTTGAAATAGCAGGAATAACCGATGAAACAACTGATCCCGATGCCGGGACCATAGTCCGTGATGAACAGGGTATTGCAACAGGGGTGCTGGTTTCGGCAGCAGGCAGACTTGTAACAAGGCATATTCCTCCACCTCCGGAGCTTACTGAAGAAGAGAAGATGAATGCACTGGCATTAGGAAGCGAAGCTGTTTTATCTGCCGGACTTACTACAGTGCATGATGCCACAGGCACAGGTTATGATGAGATCAACAGGAGGAAAGAAGCCTATGACAAAGGATTGTTGCAGGTCAGGATAATGGATGCAATAAGCTACAATACTGCAATGGATATGGGAGGTCCTCTTATCGGACTTTTCGATTACAGGTATAATGTTCGCTGGGTTAAAATGTTTGTTGACGGGTCGCTCGGAGGCCGGGGAGCAGCTATGCTGGAAGGGTACAGCGATATGCCCGGTGAAACCGGTGCCCTGAGGGCGCTGGGTCAGAATGAGGACGAATATGCAGATCGGGTTGCAAATCTCCTTGAGATAGGGTTCATTACCAGGACGCACTCTATTGGTGACAGGGGTAACCGTGTTACTCTCAATGCCTTTGAAAGGGCAATGGAAATGACAGGCATAATGGGTGATGATGCAAGACTTGTTGTTGAGCATGCCCAGGTACTCCATCCTGATGATGTTGAGAGATTTGGCAGTTCAGGCATTATTGCTTCAATGCAGCCCGTGCATGCTACCGAGGACATGCTTTTTGTAGAAGATCGTATTGGCGAGGAGAGGGCAAAATATGCATATGCCTGGAGGAGCCTTATTGACAGCGGTGCAATAATTTCAGGAGGATCCGATTACGGGGTTTCACCCTACAACCCTTTTTACGGATTGCATGCAGCAGTAACCCGGCAGGACAGGGAAAACAATCCTCCCGGGGGATGGTTCCCTGAACAAAGAATGACAAGGGAGGAAGCTCTTAAAGCATACACTGTCTGGCCTGCATTTCTGGAATTCTCGGAAGATATAAAGGGCACTATAACAAAAGGGAAGCTTGCTGATTTTATAGTGATTGACAGAGACTATTTCATGATACCCGTGGAGGCAATTCACGAAATTGAAGTACTGAAAACGGTTTTGGGCGGTGAGGCGCTTTACGTTGCTGATTAATTTATAAGATAGCCGCCAAAACGGACTTCTTTTAATACACTAAATGAATGATTATTAATTAAATTTTAAGGACAAGATGAAGATAAAAAAGTTTTTGACAGTTTTTACAATTTCAATGCTGATTAAAATAGTGGCAGTATCCTCAGTTTATGCCTGTTTTGCGGTAATAATCGGCAGGGATGCATCAACTGACGGATCTGTACTGTTCGGCCACCTGGAACAGAACGGAGGGATAAGGAATTTCAGCTACAGACACGTTCCCCGCATGCATCATGAACCGGGCAGTGTTGTCCAGCTTCGCAGGGGAGGCACAATGCCTCAGCCTGAAATGACCTATGCATATTTCTGGGGTGGAAATACAGGTGTTGAATTTGGTGACGGTTATTTCAATGAATGGGGAGTTGCAGTAGCATCCGATGCCTGTGGAACGAGAGAGGATTCCTATGATGAGCTGGTTGCAAGGGGAGACATTACTGACGGCGGAATAGGTTACAAGCTGAGACGAATAATTGCTCAAAGGGCAACGACTGCAAGGGAGGGTGTTGAAATTGCAACCGAGGCTCTTGATCATTTCGGCTATGCCCATTCGGGAAGGACATACATAATTGCCGATGCAGACGAGGCATGGATATTGGCAGTGGCTGCAGGCAAGAGATGGCTGGCTCAGAGGGTTCCGGACGATGCCATAGTTCTGTTGCCGAATGTTCACATACTTGGCTCGGAAGTTGACCTGAACGATACCGAAAATGTGAAGATGTCAGATGGTCTTGTTGAGTATGCAATTTCAAGAGGCTGGTACGATCCTTCAAGCGGAGAACCTTTCAGTTTCAGGGAGGCATTCAACAGGCCCGCCCGCAGTGGTTCATTTATGGCCGAACAGGGTGCGGATCCGAGGCAATGGTTCAGTCAGTCGCTTGTTCTGGGTGAACTTATAGACCTTCCTGTTGAGGAGCCTTTACCTTATGCACTTAAGGTTGACAGGAAATTTTCAGTAACTGATGTTGCCAATATTATAAGGAGTCACGGGCATGTTGAAGGGCAGGAACCTGACATGGACATGGGGCATAAAATTGGAATGCCGGATCGCGGCACACCTCATGGTGGTGCCGGAGGTACAGGCAATATATGCAGCGGAAGGATACAGGAGTTGGTGGTTTACCAGCTCAGAAACTGGATGCCGGCTGAAATCGGTTCGGTAGCATGGCGAACTTCCTCAGCTCCCTGTGGTTCAGCACTTGTTCCTGTTTATGCAGGAGTGACAGAAATTCCCAAAGCTTACTACAAGCATCAATACGATGTTGAAGAGATGCTTGACATAGAGTTTCATTTTGATCCGCCAAGGGGCTTTTTCGATCATGATCCTGAGAATGCATTTGATGTCTTCACTGCACTGGAAAACCTGATAGATCTGAATTATTCCAGGAATGTTGAAATGGCAAGAGAAGTGTGGGAACCGTTTGAAGAAGAGCAGTTCAGGCTTCAGCCGGCCATCGAAAAAGTTGCACTTGAGCTTATGGAGGAAGATGAAGAGCTGGCCCTCAGTTTCCTTACAGATTATACCGCAAACCGCAAGATTAAAGCACTGGAACTTGCCAAAGAGATGGTTAACAGGCTTAAAACCATACATTGGGATAATTAGCATTTTTTCCGGGAGATATTTTTCCGGAAACGGTATATACTCGTAACTTTATAAAGACATCTGATAATGAAAGGGGGCTTTTCGGCTCCCTTTCATTATTCCGGGGGCTCTTTACCGGAATAAATGTTCAGTCCCGATCGTTTTAAATAATCAAATGAAAGGTGTTGTTTAGAAATGTTTTTTATAAATTTGCAGCCTGAAATCACGGTTCCGTAGCTCAGTTGGATAGAGCAACAGCCTTCTAAGCTGTGGGTCCCAGGTTCGAATCCTGGCGGAATCACTGAACGGGAGTTGCAATGCAGTTCCCGTTTTTTCATTAAAGCGCAGATGATTAAATAATTACTTTGGAAAGCCAGGATCATGAGGGGGTCGTGATTGTGGCCCTGCGGGGGCGAGTAATCCTGGCGGAATCACTGAATTTCCCAAATCACCTGGTTTCAGGTGGCGGCTTTCTGTGCATTGTTCCCTGCTCATATGCAAAGGCAATTTCAATCAACGTTCCTTCATCAAATATCCTTCCAAGGAACTGTATGCCTGCCGGGAGGTTTCCACCGGTATAACCCATGGGAACGGTAAAGGCGGGCTGACCGGTATGGGGAGCTATCACCTGGTTATTATCACCACTGTATTCTTCACTGAAGGCCTCAATCCTGGCCGGTTTACTGTTCCATGAGGGATAGATAAGTGCGTCTAGCTCCAATGAATCCATTACATTTTCAATTGCCCTGCGGAAGGCTATTCTTTTTGTATCCGTAAATGCATCGAGGCATTCTGTGTCATCGTCGCCACGCCTGCCTTCATATTCTGCAAACTGTTTAAGCCTGGCAGAGGCAAATTCTGATTTCGACCCTATACTGATTATATCTTCAATGGTTTTCAGAGTGTCGTTCTTAACATATTCTGCAAGAAATGCCTCCAGATCCTCCCTGAACATTGAGCACCACTGGTTACGGCGCAGTTCATCAAATCCGTTTACATAAACCGAATCAATTACTTTTGCCCCCATCGATTCTATATCTTTAACAGCACGATCGAATAAGCCTTTAATCTCAGGGTCGGGTTCATCATAGGTAAGATCAGCAAGTACGCCGATTCTTTTACCCTGCAGTCCGTCCTTATCCAGGAATTGCAGGTAATCACCGGGCATTTTACCTTTTGAATATTCGGTTATCGGATCCTCCGGATCGTATCCGGCTATAATGTTCAGCACCCTGGTGGCATCTTCAACTGTCCGGCACATAGGGCCCACTACATCATTACGCAGGTAAAGAGGGACAATAGCCGACCTGCTTACCAGTCCCATTGTTGTCCTGAAACCGACAAGTGCACAGTGTGATGAAGGCCCCCTGATTGAATTGCCGGTATCGGTACCCAGTCCCACCGTGCTGAAGTTGGAGGCTACCGAGGCGGCTGTCCCTCCGCTGGAACCGGCTGGGACGTATTCTGTATTATAGGGGTTACGGGTGGTACCTGCAGTTGAACTCTCGGTATGCATAGGACTGAAGGCCCACTCGGCCATATTAGATTTTGCTATGAAGATTGCACCCGCCTCAACAAGTTTACGTATTATGAATGCATCCTTTTCCGGTATGAAATCTGTCAGTGCCAGTGAACCTCCCGTTGTGGGCATTCCGGCGGTGTTAATATTGTCTTTTACGATTAAAGGGATACCGTGCAACGGTTTCAAAACACCCGTTTCCTCGTATTCCCTGTCGAGTTCCATGGCCCTGTTTACAGCATCCGGGTTAATGGTTGTCAGAGAGTTGATGTTCTTGTCAAAGTTCCGGATTCTATAGAGATAAGCTTCAACAAGCTGACGGCTGTTATAATCTCCGGCTTCATAAGCCCTGTGAATTTCTAATACAGTCAGCTCATTCAGGTCAATATTGTTTCCTGGCGAGGGAGACTGGCAGGCAGGGATAGTAAACATAGCTGTTAATGCAATCGACGAAAATATTATGGTTTTCATAGCATGGTTGATTAAAGATTAAAGATAACATCCCCCCGGAGGCATTTCTCCGGGGGGTAAAAGCAGATTACCTTTCTTTTTCCAGGAAAGGAACACCTTTTGTCACCCATTCAGGGGCATCACTCTCCTTCAGGTAATGATCGAAAAACTGCTCCATTCTTGTCTGGAAATCCACCTGGTTCTCGTACCTTGCCAGATGATGGCCTTCTCCCGGGTAGGAGAGGAGTATAACGTTCTTCTTGTTGAACCTCAATGCATTGTAAAACTCTATAGCCTGGAGCCATTCAACAGAACCGTCTTCGGTTCCATGTAGCAGTAACAATGGAGTGTTCATGTTGGGTGCATGATGCACGGCCGATTGTTCTACATAAAGTTCAAAATCATTATACGGATCGGTTGCAAATCTTCCCTGTCCATGATGATTATAGTAGTGCTGGTTAGTGCCGGCTGATGCCCAGATCTGGTTAAAATCGCTTACCAGGTTAGATGCCCCTGCGCCGATAACCGCTGCAGCAAACATGTCGGTTTGCGTTACAATGTGATTTCCTCCCTGTCCGCTGAAGCTGTGGCCATGCAGGCCTATGCGATCCATATCAACATATCCCAGCTCATTTACCTTGTTCACTGCAGCCTCAATGCACTCCAGCATATCAGAATGTGTTGTCCCTGTACGGAAATGGATGTCGGGTAACAGCACAAGATAACCGTTGCTTGCGTATTTGGGGAACATAGGTGAATGCCTTGAAATCACCCTTGACCACCTGTTGAGGTTATGCGACATTTTCTCGTAAAAGCTTACGAGCATAGGGAGTTTGTCGCCTGACTCATAAGTGTCTGGTATCATAAGTACACCCTGAAGTCTTTCACCGTCATTGTTGGTGTATTCAATCAGAACATTGCTGTACCAGTTATACTCATCTATGAACGGGTTTGTGGTGGTTACTTGTTCAGGATCTTTAAATTCAAGGCAGGTAATATAGTAATCGGGGAATTCCCGTGGTGATTCAATTGTAACAAAGTATTTACCGGCTTCTTTTGGTTTTACGGGAGTGCTGAAATGTTTCTCTTCATAAACGAGTGATCTGAGTTCACCATTTTCAATAACCGAAAAACCGGCTTTTTTTGTCCATTGCCCGAAAGCTGAAAGAAGAAGGCGTTCTTCCATGTCGATAAACCTTTCTTCCCTGTCGGTACGGATATACCTGAACCTTATTTTATTTTCATTTCCATAACCCTGTGTAAGGTTCCTGCCTTTTTTACCGTCAAGCGGAATTTTCCACAAGTCGTACCTGCTGTTCACAATTATGTTTTTCCTGTCTTTTGTCCATCCTGCAATTCCGTATGGCGGCTTTTCCCCGGCACGGTCGAATTGCTGGTTTACAAAAGAAACAGGTGTTGTATCTGTTAGATTTACAGTTGTGTCCGCTTCCAGATCGTAGGCATGTATATGCTCATCCTTCCAAAGAAGAAAGTATCTGCTGCAGGGCGATAGTCCCATAGCCCTGTTTAGCCCTTTTACTATGAGAGTGCGTTCACCTGTTTCGACATTTACCCTGTAATAGTCAGATAAACGCTCTTTCCAGTCGGATATATAATCGCGGTTGTCCCTTCCGACAACCCATTTTCCGTCACGCGTAATATCCGTATATTTCATAGTGCTGTCAGCCAAAGCAACAAACACCTTGTCGTTACGCCCCACTGAAGAGAGGTAAGTAAAAGCCCTGTCCCTCGTTGCCTGCCTCATCTGGACCGTCTGGATCCTTTCATCGTCCCAGTGCCATACATCCACATTTGCCACAGGCGGAGAATCAGGCTTACTTTCTGTCTTGGGCTTCTGTTCTCTTATTCCGAAGAAAAAACGGTCCAAATCCTCACTTACAGTAAGGCTCCCCGTTTCCCCTATTACATAGTTTTCTGGAAATTCACCGTCATCAGTAGGGTTGTAAAAGAATCTCTCAGGATTATTATCCATACCGGTAAAAACAAGAAGGGAGTTTTCCCTGTGTGTTTGGTTTTCCGGTGTTGTGCCCCTGAGAGCAGCAAGTGCATTTCCCTCTTCATTCCATGTTAGCTGACTGTAAACAGATTTTTCTGTGTCAAGTGGCCTTGAGAAACCGGTTGACAGGTTCATGATGAATACACCGTTACCTGTGGAGTCGGGAGCTTCAACGGTATAAGCCATAAATGTGCCGGGTTTGTTGAATGAGTAGCTTCCCGTATTCCCGATGCGAATAACATCACCGGTTGAAAGATTGGTCATTACAAGGTCGCGGCCGTCGGTATCTGAATTGTTTTCAGCTTTATTCTTCTGAACGGCAAACCAGCCCGAACCCTTGGGGATTCCCATTGAGTAAGCATTGTCAACTAAGGTTATTTCACCGGTTGAAAGGTTTTTCAGCCCCGCTTTCCAGATAACCGGTTTCCTGTCCCTTCTCAGCTTTTCCTGTGCCTCAAAGTCCGGCATTAACCTGAAAGCCACCCATTTCTCATCGTCAGAGAATTCCGGCCTTACCGCCAGCGTTATGGTGTCAAGCTTTCCGGAATCGAGGTTCCTGATAAAGAGTGTGTCGTCACTTCGCGGAGCATTGTAAACATATGCAACCATATTCCCGTGATCGGAAATGGTAGCACTAACACTTCTGAAGCGGCTGTAATCGCTTATCTGAAGGTTCTTTTTCTGGGCATCAACTGTAAATGCAGATGCACAAATAAGCACTGCAAGAATGCTTGAAATTTTAACTGATATTTTCATTGACTTTTGAATTGTGTTTGTTTTAAAACCGGATGAGCATAAGATTACTATTTACACTTTAACGCTAAAAGTATAAAAAATTAATTAAAAGATGCATGGCAAGCTGTTTGATATTACCTTATTAAACCCATAAAATGAAGGCAAATCATTCCTCCGAAAAAGGATTTTTGGCTGTTGAGGTTTGCAAATCCCTATTTACCAATGGTTACAAATGAAGATATATCCCAGAACAGTTGAGCTTCCAGGGGCAGTAATTCACAAAACAAGCTTGGTTTTCCCGGTTTAAAAGGGGAATAACGTTTTAAAATAAGCTCAGCGAGGGAACTAAAGAATAAATTTTATTATAAGGGGACAATTCTGAAAAAGAGGCCCGGAGATTCTGTAAGAACATAGATGTATCCGTCAGGCCCTGTTCTTAGATCCCTGAACCTTGCAAAGTCCTGTAGCATATATTCCGTATCTGTTACTTTTTCACCGTCAAGGATTACCCTGTGTATATGGCGTCCCGCAAGTGCCCCAACCAGGATATCTCCATGCCATTCCGGATATTTGTCACTGAAAACAAATGTCATTCCGCAAGGGGCAATTGAAGGTGTCCAGTGATACAGGGGATCTTCCATTCCCGCTTTCGTTGTGTCCGGGGTAATAATGCTGCCATTGTAGTTAACACCATGTGTAACTTCAGGCCATCCGTAGTTTAGTCCTTTCCTGATGATATTTATTTCATCCCCGCCTTTGGGTCCATGTTCATGTGTCCATAATACCCCTGTTTCCGGGTGAATCGACATACCCTGGATGTTTCGGTGACCGTAAGACCATATTTCAGGCATTGCACCTTCAACATTCACAAAAGGATTGTCAGGGGGCACTCTTCCGTCATCTAATATTCTTATAACCTTTCCGTTGTGATTTTCCAGCTTCTGGGCATTGTCCATTACTCCCCTGTCGCCTACAGTGGTAAACAGGTAGTTATCTTCGTCAAATACGATCCTTGTCCCGAAATGCTGGCCTGAACCGGTTGCAGGCTCAGCCTGGAATATCAGTTCCATATCTGTAAAGCTGTTACCCGTTAGTCTGCCGCGCGAAACGGCGGTGTTACCGCCATCATCAAAGGGAGCTGCATAAGCAATGTATATCCATCCGTTTTCATCATAATCGGGATGCAAAACAACATCCAGCAGACCACCCTGTCTGTTAGCCCATATTTCGGGCAATCCCTGAACGGGAGTATCCTTTAATTCTCCATCGGCAAAAATACGCAGCCGCCCGGGACGTTCGGCTATAAGAATACGGCCGTCAGGTAAAAAAGCCATACTCCAGGGATTTTCAAGTCCTGTAGCCAGGGTGTCTATCCTTACAGATAGCTTTTCTGTAAGCACAGGCTGGGAAGTTCCAGCTTCGCTGTTACATGATATAAATATGAGAAAAAACAGTCCGGGTACAATATATTTTAACATGTTAATACGTTTATGGGGTTTAACATCAGAACATAAACTAAACAATACCTGACTGTAATTGTTCGGAAATCAGACTGTTTTTTTGAAAAAAGAGGAAAATATATCCGGAACCGTTTAAAAACCCATTTACTTGCTGTTCTTAATGACCATCTATCAGCAATCCGGCGAGATCACTGCCAAGATGCTTTTCCATTATGTCACGGTAGCGATCTGATTCGGTCAGTCCTTCACCAAAGGAAAAGTAATGATCAATTACTTCATCCCATGTTGTGCCCAGTGGCATAATATATCCGAACTGTTCTGCCGAATCGTCCCCGATACTGTGCCGCTTTAGGGGCATCCCCCTCTGGGAGGCGCGAATGTAATTGTAAATGTCAATATATGCAAAATATGAACAGTCTTCACTTACCCTTTCCACAATTTCATCATTTGAGTTTGCGAAATAGATTTCCGCTGTTGGGAAGTATTCTTGCACCAGACCTCTAAGACGTGATTCATGAAGAGTGCCCTCGAAGGCAAGGGCGTTCATCCCCTCAAATGTGGCTGATATCTCTTCAAAATATTCTAATTCCGGAACATCCCTGCAAGTAATAAGAGAAGCTATGTTGGTCATGTATGGCGGACTGAAAATCAGCTCTTCCTTTCTCTGGTTAGTAATTGTTACATTCCCGAAACCAATCAAACCATCTCCTCCTTCTACGATACGGTTATAAAAAACAGTCCAGTCCTCTTCCTGCTTAAATTCAATTTCAAGTGCAACATCATACTTGTCATATACAAATACTGCGAAATCCTTTATCAACTCAACCGTAACACCTGTCAGCCTTCCCTTTTCGTCCTTGTAGGCAAAACCGTCAGCCGGCACATACAGCGCTTTCAGTGTTCCATAACCTTTTTCGAGCACTTCAGGCCAGGGATCACCTGTATCGTTGTTTAGTCGGTTATCTCCACAGGCAGATAAAATTATGATCTTTGAAATTATCAGTAAAATGGCAACAGCTCTAAATAAAGGGATTACCAGATTTTGTGATCTCATTATAGTTAATAATTTTTTATAAAGGCCGGATTTGAAGTTAATAAATACAAAAAACCAATTTTGCTTTATTTTATGATAAATAGCGTTTAATTAGGGTAATGTAACATCAATGAATTCAAAAGTAATTATTTTTAAACCAAAATACCCCGGAAATTGAAGGTTTTTGATCATGTTAATATATATTTGTATTTGTTGCAGACATTATCCTTTTGTTTAATTAAAATTACCTGATTATGAGATTGACCATAACATCATTATTTTCAATTTTATTTCTTCTGGTATCATGTGCACCGGCAGTGGAATATGACCACGAACATGCCGCTTATGATTTCCCGGTTGAGATTAACGGACATGTACAGTTTTTTACCTACGATGCCACACACGATTTGCTTGCTGATCACGACCCGAATATCGAACATGTAGTGTTTGTTCATCACGGTGCGGCTCAGAATCCTACTACATATTTCGATAATATGAAGGCAGCTCGTGATATGGCTGCTGTCGATCAGCCCGAACTGGAAATTGACTTCAATACAATGGTAATTTCTCCTGCAATGATAGGGCGCAGGCATGTGGAGGACAATCCCGGAAGGTATGAAAACGGCCACTATCCATACTGGGGAAGCGGCTGGAGAGCCGGAGCGGATTCTCAGACTGAGCCTCCTGTAAGCAATTTCGATCTGCTTGATGCTATGGTTCTTTACGTTGCCGATAATTTTCCTAATGTCAAATCTATTGTTCATGCAGGTCACTCTGCAGGTGGACAGGTGGTAAGCCGCTATTCAGTGGGCACCACTGCTTACGACGAACTTCTTGAACGTGGCATTTATGCACGTTATATCATTTCCAATCCATCCTCATTTTTATATCTTGACACGCGCCGTCCTGACTTTGAAACCGGAGAAGGTTTCATAGATTATTCGGATGAGGTGCCTGTTGTTAACGGCGAAGAGTGTGAAAGGTTCAATAACTATGGTTATGGATTTGACGGGGATGTTGTGGAGTATATGACCAGGAGGCCTGTTGAAGTTATGGTTGAAGAATTTAAAGAGCGCGATGTGTTTATGCTGCAAGGTCTTGAAGATAACGATCCTGAAGGTTCTGCACTTGACAGGAGTTGTCCCGCAATGATGCAGGGAAGCCACCGTCTTGAAAGAGGCCTGTGGTACTACGAATATATGGGTGAGTTGTACGGCCCTGAAGGTTTTGGGAACAAATTCATTGAAACGGTTCCGGATGTAGGACACGATAATGCCCTTATGTTTGGATCGGAAGAAGGGAAGAGGATCATTTTCTTTATTCATGACATTTTGGAATAGATACTTTTAAATAACACAAAAAATCACGTCCGCCGTGCTTCAAGGTGAACGTGATTTTTTTGTGCAACAATTACGATTGCTGAGAAAAAACGAATTTCAGGCCACCTATTCCGGGGGCTTGATAAAATGGGTTTAGTAAGTATTTAACTACTGTCCGGGAGTGTCAATTTTCCACTCTCCGTCAACCTTGCGGAGATTTACATTTTGTTCTGACGGCCCGAATTGGCAGCGAACCACAGCAGTATTACCTGATATTTCGACATCGACTATTTCGGGCAAACCACCTGCTCTCTTCATCCCTTCGGAGCGAAAACCGATCATTGCCTGCACCTCATTTCTTTGTTCTTCCGGGACTGACAGTGACATGACTCTATCTACATCCTGGTCAATAATTGCCTGATGGTAGCTGTTTACAACTTCTTCGACGTTTTCAGTTCCGGCCTCACATCCAAAAAGGAACAGAACAAAAAAGGATGAACAGATTAAAGCGATTGTTTTTCTCATAATTGATAAATTTTATTGAGGTTAATTGTGTTATTATAAATTTTTCCTGAAGACTCCCTCCCGGCCATAAGCAAAAATAGAAAAATTCTTTTACAGTCAATTTATCAGGACATCTCAATTTCAGGATGAAAATATTAAAGTTTTATAAGAACATTTTAGTCTGATCCGGTTTTCATTGAAATATAGCTGTAACTTATTGGCAGTTTGTACGTCATATGAAAAATTCAAATATTAACAATTCCGGTATTCCTGGTAAAAATTAATTGATGATAAAAAATTATATTATTGTTGCTCTCCGGAATATCCGGAAAAGGGGTGTGTTTTCAGTAGTAAATATTTCCGGCCTTGCTGCCGGAATCGCCTGCAGTGTTCTCATACTGATGTGGGTGAACCATGAACTGAGCTATGACCGCTTTCACCCGCACCACAAGGATATTTACCGTATCGGCTTTAGAGCCGAAATTCACGGCACTTCTCTTGAAGTACCCGTAGCAATGGCACCGCTGGCAGGTGTCCTAAAAGAAACATTCCCTGACATAGATGATGTGGTGAGGATTGATATGCCGCAGAATATCAATGTTAAGGTGAACGACGATTATTATATCGAACCTTCTATAATCAGGGCCGATTCCACTTTTTTCACTTTTTTCGGTTTTGATCTTGAAGCAGGTGACCCTGAAAAGGTTTTGAGCCATCCGTTCAGTATTGTAATAACCCGGGATATGGCCAGGAAGTATTTTGGCGACGATAACCCGTTAGGAGAGGTGATAATATTTAACAATCAGCAGGAATACACAGTAACAGGCATTGCTGCAAATCCTTCCTCAAATACGCATATATTGTTTAATGCTGTTGTGCCATTCATGTCCCTTTACGAAATGCGTTCTCCCGGTTCTATGGATCAGTGGCTAAGTCTGTCATACTTCACCTATTTCAGGGTAAACAGGAGTTATGAAGAGGCCGCATTTTTCGAAAGGCTGGCAAATCTTTTCGAAGACCGGTTCGGAGAGCAATCGAGGGAGGTTGGCATTTCCCTTGACCCTTACATTCAAAAGTTAAGTTCCATCCACCTGAACTCAGACACACCTGCCGAGTTATCTCCCCCGGGGAACAAGGCAAGTGTTTATATTTTCCTGGCTGTTTCTGTGTTTATACTTATCCTGGCATGCATAAACTTTATGAATCTTTCCACAGCAAGGTCCTCGCTCAGATCGAAAGAAGTGGGAGTAAGAAAAGTTACAGGAGCTACAAGGATGCAGTTAATTAATCAATTCATTGGAGAATCTGTAATATATGCCATTATAGCAGCATTGCTTGCAATACCCATGGTTGAGATTGCACTTCCTTATTTCAATAATTTAACCGGCCTTGATCTTTCATTTTTCAGCACAACCAACCGGTTAATACTAACAATGTTTCCACTTTTTGTTGTTTTTGTAGGATTTGTTGCGGGAAGCTATCCTGCTTTTGTATTGTCAGCATGGAAACCTGTCAGAACATTAAGAGGCGGAAAAGCAGAAACTTCGGGCCGAGCACTACTAAGGAGCGGATTGGTGGTTTTCCAGATGATCATATCGGTTACGCTGATTCTATGCACCGCATTTGTATGGAAACAGCTGAATTATATCAACAACAAGGATCTGGGATTCTCAAAATCTGACAAGGTAATTGTAGACCTTTTCACAAGCGATCTTCGTAGCAGCTCCCGGGTGATTGAACAGCAATTGCAGGGTATTCACGGGGTCAATGGAGTGTCTTTTTCAAGCGCCTATCCCGGTGAGGTTTTCAGCGCAACAGTATATAAACCCGAAGGGGCTGATGATGAATCAATAATCACATACATTCATTCTGATCCGGGCTATATCGGACTAATGGATATCAGTCTGCTGGAAGGGAGAGACTTTGATCCTTCTTTTGGAACTGACACCATGGCTGTTCTTATAAATGAAACAGCGGTACGCACTTTCGGATGGAGTGACCCTGTCGGTAAGACAATTCAAAAAGAAAGGGGTGAAGACAATATTGAAACTTACAATGTAATAGGGGTTGTTGGGGATTTCCACTACCGGTCTATGCACCAGGCGGTCGAACCACTGATAATACATCACCTGATGGCGTCCCCGAGGTATATTACAATTGATATTTCACCGGCGAATTTTCAAACAACAATTGCTGAAATAAAGGAGGCATGGGAAGAGATTAATCCTGATGCCCCCTTTGAATTTTCGGCTTTGTCTGATGAATATGATTTTCATTACAGGTCGGAGATCCGGATGGGGCGGGTTTTTTCATTCTTCAGTTTTCTGGCCTTCCTGATAGCCGCTCTGGGCATGTACGGCCTCTCTTCTTTTATGGTTGAAAACAGAACAAAGGAGATAGGTGTGAGAAAAGTGTTCGGGGCAAGCGAAAAGTCCATAGTCTTTACCTTTTTAAGGCAGTTCGGGATATGGCTGTTAATTGCCAATGTAATATCCTGGGTGCCTGCATTCTATTTCACCGACAGGTGGCTTTCGATGTTTGAATACAAAATTCAGCTTACAGACCCTCTGATATATATTGGAGCTGCACTATTGTCGGCTGGCGTTGTATTCATTGCCTCAGGTTACCAGTCGTTTAAAGCGGCGCTTATCGATCCGGCCAGGTCACTGCGGTATGAGTAGGGGTTATGACCCACCGGGCAATATCCTCAATCACTTTCGGGTCAATATTGTTTTCCTTGAAATATTCTGTGGGATTCGGTTTCCCTGTGCCTTGCATAAACAGGTGATTGAGCTGAGGGTATGAGATGAAGGTGGCATCAGAATGATCCCTGAGTGCATTTTTCCATCCCCTGAAATCATCCATTGTAACCTGATAATCCCTTTCTCCCTGGAGGACAAGAATTCTTTGTGAAATCCGTGATGCTACGGCCGACTGGTTGTAACTCCTCAGATGCTTCCAGTAAGCGGGAGGGAGGTTAAGCAATGTTTCCCTGTAGGTTAATCCATCCAGCCTGTTTTTACTTATTGCAGCTACCTGCTCATTTATCTCTTCCAGGAACTCTTTCTGTTCTTTACTCATTTCACCTTCCATGCTCATCAGGTATTCATATTGTCCGGGTACAATTATATGTAATGGCCTGGTATTTCCTCCCATTATTATAATGCCGGCAAGGCCCGGGGATTTTTCAGCTATTGCCGGTGCAAGCATGCCACCCAGACTATGTCCCAGCAGGTAAATATTTTCAGGATCAATTCCACTAACTTCCTTTAAAACACGGATAGCAGCAATTGCATCATTTCCGGTTTCGTCCCAGATGGTAAAGTTATTTCTGTCAAGTTCGCCGCCGTGTTTTAGTGTGCGCTTTTCATACCTTAGAACAGCTATGCCTTTGGAAGATAAACCCCAGGCAAGATCCCGGAATGGCTTGTTGGGGCCTATAGTTTCATCTGCATCATGCGGACCTGATCCGTGTACAAG
>SLCF01000055.1 GCA_007125955.1 Bacteroidales bacterium
GCAATTGAAGGTCTTTCAATGGAGTCAAGGATGGCCGTTTGCAATATGAGTATTGAGATGGGTGCAAGAGGCGGACTGGTAGCTCCTGATGAGGTTACCTATGAATATATGAAAGGATTGCCATTTGCCCCTAAAGGAAAGGACTGGGAAAATGCTCTTGAATACTGGCTGAATCTTCCTTCAGACAAGGATGCGGTATTTGACAGGGAGCTCTATTTCAATGCTGAAGATGTGGAACCAATGATAACATGGGGTACGAATCCCGGAATGGGCATAGCTGTTACCGGTAATATACCGGGGGAGGATGAAATTGAATCTGCTTCAATTGCATCTCACAAAAAGGCTCTCAGATATATGAATTTTAAACCCGGAGAAAAACTTCAGGGTAAAGAGATTGATTATGTTTTTCTTGGAAGCTGTACCAACGGCCGGATGGAAGACATGAGGGCATTTGCTTCCCTGGTTAAGGGAAGGAGAAAGTCTGACGGTGTGACCGCATGGATCGTGCCGGGGAGCAAACAGGTGGAACAACAGTGCCGGGAGGAAGGCATAACCGGCATACTTGAAGAAGCCGGTTTTGAAATGCGTCAACCCGGATGCTCTGCATGCCTTGCCATGAACGATGACAAGGTTCCGGAAGGAAAATATGCCGTTTCTACATCAAACCGAAATTTTGAAGGGAGACAGGGCCCGGGTTCGAGGACTATACTTGCAAGTCCGCTCACTGCAGCGGCAGCTGCCATAACGGGGAGAATAACAGATCCCCGTGCATTATAAATATTAACTCAAATTACAGGATTATGCCAATAGAAAATTTTTTGACACTCAGATCTGCATGTGTGCCCCTGCATGAAGAAAATGTAGATACCGACCAGATAATACCGGCCAGATACCTGAAATCAACTTCCCGCAAAGGTTTCGGGGATAACCTCTTCCATGACTGGCGTTATGACAGGGAAGGGAATCCGGTGAAAGATTTTGTTCTGAATGACAGCCGGTTTGGCGGATCGATACTTGTAGCAGGCAGGAATTTCGGAACCGGAAGCAGCAGGGAACATGCTGCCTGGGCAATCAGGGATTATGGTTTCAGAGTTGTCGTTTCCAGCTCTTTTGCTGATATTTTCAGGAATAACGCCCTGAATAACGGATTGCTTGCTGTTGAAGTAACAAAAAGGTTTCTTTCAGTTTTGTTCGATAGCATATATAATGATCCTGCAACTGAGGTGAATGTTAATCTTGAACAGCAGTTTATTCAAATATTGCCTGACGGAAGGGCGGAAAACTTTGAGATCGGCTCATACCGGAAAAACTGCCTGTTAAAGGGGTATGATGATATAGATTTCCTTATTGGGCTAAGGCAGAAGACAGTGGAATATGAAAAATTTAACCACCTGTAAAAATGAAAATTGAAGTGATGGATACAACTCTTCGTGACGGTGAGCAAACAGCCGGTGTTTCATTCAATGAAAACGAGAAGCTTGCCGTTTCAAGAATGTTGCTTGAAGAGCTGAAGGTTGACCGGATTGAAGTTGCCTCTGCAAGAGTTTCAGATGGAGAGCTGAGAACAGTAAGGAGAATTGCAGAGTGGGCGGAAAGCAGGGGCTATTCAGACAGGGTAGAGGTTCTCGGTTTTTGTGACGGCGGCCTTTCACTTGAATGGATTGAAAAGGCAGGAGGAAGAGTTATGAACCTCCTGGCAAAGGGATCATTAAAACATCTTGAAGGACAGTTGAGAAAATCCCCTGAACAACATCTGGCCGATATCTTCGCTATTATTGAAGCTTCTGAAAAAAAGGGAATAATTCTTAATATTTACCTTGAGGACTGGTCCAATGGAATGATTGACTCACCCGGTTACGTGTATATGTTGATAGATCAAATAACGAAAACCCCAGTCAACAGGATAATGTTGCCTGACACACTTGGTATTCTGAATCCGGATCAAACATATCAGTTCTGCAGAAAGGTAATATCGGATTACCCTGATGTCCATTTTGATTTTCACGCACATAATGATTATGATCTGGCAACGGCAAATGTTTATGCTGCGTTAAAGGCTGGAGTCCGGGGAGTTCATACCACGGTGAACGGCCTTGGGGAAAGGGCGGGTAATGTTTCCATTTCAAGTGTTGCCGGAGTATTGAACGATCATTTGAGTGCCTCAAACAATCTGGTTGAATCAAAATTATCAGGTATATCAGGACTGGTTGAACTTTTCAGCGGTGTCAGAGTTCCGGCGAACAAACCTTTAACCGGGGAAAATGTTTTTACCCAATGTTGCGGTGTACATGCAGACGGGGACAGTAAGGCCGGACTTTACTTCAATAAACTTATGCCTGAAAGATTCGGGAGGAAAAGAAGTTATGCCCTTGGAAAGACTTCGGGAAAGGCAAATATCATTAAAAACCTTGAAGAGCTTGGAATATCCCTTACAATGGAAGAACTTGAGAAAGTAACCCGAAAAGTTATAGAGTTAGGTGATAAAAAAGAGAGTGTGACAACCGGAGATCTTCCCTTTATTATTTCTGATGTTCTTAAAGGCGGGGAAAATGAGACAAAGATAAAGCTGCTGAATTACCATCTTTCGGCAACAAAAGGACTCAAGCCCGTAGCTTCCTTAAGTATATCGGTTGACGGCGGCACTTATACTGAAACAGCAGAGGGTGAGGGGCAGTACGATGCCTTTATGACTGCCTTATGGAAGATTTATGACAGGCTTAACAAAACAAAACCTTTCCTGTCTGATTATGTTGTGGCAATTCCTCCCGGCGGCAATACCAACGCACTGGTGGAAACAACAATAACCTGGCAATATATGGGAAACAATTATAAAACGAGGGGACTGGATGCAGACCAGTCAGAAGCAGCCATAAAGGCCACTATGAAAATGCTTAACCTTATTGAAAATCTCAAAAAGGAGGATAACCCTCAGCCGGCAGTTTCTGCATGAAAGAATTTTCTGTCTTTAATCTAATATAAAGTAAAAAAAATGATATTGAATATTGCATTACTTCCCGGTGACGGGATAGGACCTGAAATAACCGATCAGGCAGTGAAAGTCGTTAATTCGGTTTGCCGCAAAATGGGACATGAAGTTAATTATTCTGAAGGGCTTATAGGTGCTGCTGCCATTGATGAAACCGGTGATCCATATCCGATGGAAACGCATAAGATATGTTTGGAGTCCGATGCGGTTCTTTTCGGGGCGA
>SLCF01000056.1 GCA_007125955.1 Bacteroidales bacterium
CCCCAGCTGTGACGCCCCCCGGGATAAATCATAAACTCAAACTCTTTCCCCAGGTCCTGCAACCGGGATATAAGTTGGATGCTGTTCTGCATATGCACATTGTCATCCATATCTCCATGCACGATCTGAAGCCTGCCCCTGAAATTTTCAATATATGTAAGTGTAGAACCCCTCTCATACCCTTCCGGATTATCCTGCGGTTTGTCCATATAGCGTTCGGTGTAGATGTTGTCATACAGCCTCCAGTCAGTTACCGAAGCCCTTGCAACACCGTGAGTGAAATAATCGGCTCCTTTTGTCAGTGCCATTATTGTTACATAGCCGCCGTAAGAACCTCCTGTTATTCCAATCCTTTCAGGATCGACCCACGGTTTTTCCCTCAGCCACTTTACCGCATCAATATAATCTCTTGTTTCCCATATTCCCAGATTCCGGTGCATATAATCGAGGCCTCTTCGCCCGAAATGGCCGGAACCCCTGTGGTCAACCGATATTGTAACAATGCCGTGTTGCGCATACCATGAAGGATTGAGGCTTCTCCACGTGTCCCTTGTCCTTGCCGAGTTAGGCCCTCCGTAAATGGTAAATACCACAGGATACTTTTTTGTTTCATCAAAATTGAGCGGATATGTTATATGAGCGGGCATATCAAATTCTCCGTCGGATGTAGTTATTGTAACAACCTCCGTCCTCTGATGCACTGCAGGGTGATATTCGGGTTTTTCTGCATTGTATATTTCCCTGACGGGTGATGCATTGCTGTCCTTTGCAACAATTGCACCCGGATCGTCAATACTGCTCCAGGTATTAATAAAGTGAACGGCTCCGGGGGAAATGCTCAGACTGTGTGTTCCTGACTCCCGGGTGATCTGCAGCAAATTTTCCCCGTCAAGCCCGGCCATGTAAAAGTGCCTTTCCAGGGTGTTGGGTCCTGTTCCTGAAAAATAGACAACTCCTGCATCCTCATCAACCCTGCTGATACCATGAACTCTCCAGTGAAAGTCAGTTATCTGCGCTTTGAGGTTACCGTCCCAGTCGTAATGGTAAAGATTTTCCCATCCTGTTTTATGACTGCGCAGCAAAAATCCTTTACCGTTTTCCATTACATGAATATCCTTGAAAAAGTTAACCCACGTATCTGTTGTTTCACGGTAAATTTCCCTGAAATCCCCGGTGGTGGCGTCTGCCAGAATAAACCTTATGTCGTCCTGCCCGCGGTTAAGTACCTGCACGGCAAGTTTTTTACTGTCCGGTGTCCAGAAGGGCCATGCAATATACTGGTCAACTGTTTCATCGGTTGGCACCCATACTGTCTCGCCTGATTCAATGTGAGCTATCCCCATTTTCACTATGGGATTGGGATCACCTGCTTTTGGATAGGTTGTTATCTCTGGCCTTCCGTTGACACCATCCTCCACATCAAGTCCCACAAGTGTAAACTCCGGAACAGGATTGTCGTCGGTTCGCAGATATGCCAGCTTACTGCCGTCGGGCGACCACCAGAAAGCAGCGTAACGGCTTCCCCGACCCAGGATCTCTTCAAAATAGACCCATGAAGCCCAGCCGTTATATATCTTGTCGTCCGCATCAAAAGTGAGCCGTATCTCTTTCATATCCACCAGGTCGTAAACATAAAGATCCCTTTCTCTTGTATATGCAATCCTTCTGCCGCAAGGTGAAAACCGGGGGTTCATCTCCCTTGCTTCATGTTCGGTGATTTGAACGGGCTCATCCATACCTGTACTGAAATAATAAAGGTCGTTGTCAACAGAAATGGCCGTTTTCCTGTTATCACTGCTGACGGCATCTGTGAAGCTGATACTGAAACCTTCAGGCAGGGATTCTTCAAGCATTTCCCTGTCCGTTTTATAGCCGGGTAAAAGAGTCTCTTCCCCGGTCTTCACATGAACTTTCGCTACGACACTTTCATCGTTTTCTGCAGACTTTCTCACCAGGTAATGATAATCGTCTTCCCAGCCTATAATCTGAGGAGCGTCCTGGGAAAAGCCGGCCGCAGGGAAAAACATTAGTGTCACTGTAAACACTTTTAAAAAACATAATAAATGTCTCATCTGAATATGTTGTTGGTTAATAATTTAGTAGGAGAGAGTGAAGTTGTAAAGTTATCTGTCACTTTTGAAGGATTATATGTTATGCCTGATGTTCCCCTGCGTTTTGCTTTTTGTTGATTCCGGGTTTTGCGTCCAAATAGTAAATAAAAGAAATATTTTCTACTAAAATAATGAATTGCATCATATTTTTTGATCAGGGAGTGAAAAATTAACTTCTGCACAGATATCCCATTTTGTATTATCAGTATAACCTGCCTTATGTATTGTAACCAGGGCGTCCATTTCAACATCCACATAAATGTAACATTTTTTTAGCAGGATTGCAGCCTTCCCTTAACATGCCCCCTGTAGCTTTATATAAGTTGAATAATGCAAATCAATCCGGGTTATATGGAAAAGGGAAATTTATTTACAAGGACATTCCTGACAGACGCTAAACCTCTTGAAATACTGGTTATTTTGCTGTTAAACAGCCTTGTCATTATTACAGCAACCAGATTGTTAAAAGTAATTATAATGTTTTGGTAACGAAACAGAAACGTAACACTGTCAGAATATAATTGCATCGAAATTAAACCATAAATACTAACAAATAAATTTCGATGAATGAAAACAACTTTTAAAATTGCCTTTCGCGTAATTATTTTCTCTGCTCTTTTTTCCTTTCTTCTTGCAGGAAACTTAAACAGTCAGGATTTTAAAATCCGCGGCAGGCTTCATCTTGATGCCTTTTACGGTATCAGCGAAGCCGGCGATTTCAGCAATGGCTTCAATAACCGCCGTGCCAGGCTGGGAATGGATGGAAAAATCCATGGAAACTGGGACGGCCGTATTGAAATTGATTTTGCAGATGCCGGAATAAGCCCGAACGACTTCCGGCTGCGCCGCTCTTTTGATCACGGTGGAAGACTTTGGATAGGGCAGTTCAAGGTACCCCAGGGACTGAACGAGCTGACAAGCTCCAACGAGATCACTTTCATAGAGCGTTCAACACCAACCAACGTAATTGCAGATTCACGCAGGATGGGGGTTGCATATGAATACTTCGGAAGCAGCACCAGTTTTAAAACAATGCTCTTTGGACGTTCACTCGGAGAAAGGGGGGCTGTTGAAGGAAACATGCCTCTTGGTGTAGCATTCAGAGGTGTATTCGCTCCGGAAATTGCAGGCGGCATATTGCACCTTGCGGGATCGGTAGTATATGAAAACCTGATGGACAATAATACCATCCGTTACCGTGACCGGCCCGAAGCCAGGGACAGCAAGGGTGGCAGCATAAGACTCATTGATGTTACAGTTACAGATGTTGAAAGCACCCTGAAGTACGGAGCTGAGGCGCTTTTTATAAACGGTCCTTTTTCTGTTGAAGGGGAATATCTTCGTGCCGCGGTGAACAGAAATTCCGGGGAAGAGCCTGTCTTCTCGGGGTGGCATGTCCAGACAGGATACGTGCTTACAGGGGAAAGCCGCTCTTATTCGAAAGGTGCAGTTGGAACAGTGTCTCCGGCAGGCGAAAAAGGCGCATGGGAACTGGCTGTCCGCTACAGCTATATGGACCTGAACGATGCCGGATTTACGGGCGGGGTACAGAAAAACATCGCCCTGGGGCTTAACAGGTATGTAACATCGAAATTACGTTTCATGGGCAACCTGGTATTGGTCAATGTTGATGAGATGGACGAGAAACCGGTTTTGGGCGTAATTCGAGCCCAGTTCAATTTCTGATATGCAATCCATAACTCTTTACCTTACAATCTGCACTCACCAGATAGCTATACGCTCCAATTTGTTGTTAAAGAAGCTTTTAGCCTGATTAAAAAGTAACAAAAATGTAACTGTAGTGTTACATCACTGTAATTAAACTGAAATATTTTTGAACCAAAATTCAAAACAGATGAAAAAAGTTAATTTATTTAAAACCTTGAACTTAGTCTTTCTTTCAGTAGTCCTTCTCTTTTTTGCATCCTGCGGAGGCAGAGGCACAACAGAAGAGACCAGGGCCGAAAGAAGAGCCGAACGCTCAGAAAGGATTGATCTGCTTGGTGCGGGAGCATCTTTCCCGGCACCCCTTGTCACAGCTATGGCTGATGAGTACAGGCAGGTAACCAACAACAGGGTTACAATAAACTACCAGTCAATTGGTTCGGGCGGCGGAATCAGGCAGTTCTCCGAACAAACCATCATGTTTGGCATGTCAGAGGCATTCCTTTCAGACGATATAATGGCAGAAGTGGAATCCAAAACTGAAGGCAGGGCATTTAACTTGCCCATAACCCTTGCTGATGTCGTTATTACCTACAACGTGCCGGGAACTGATAAAGGAGTCGTTTTTGACGGCGAACTTATTGTGGATATTTACATGGAGAGGATAACCAGTTGGAATGACCCGAAAATAGCAGCACTCAACCCGGGGAAAAATCTGCCCTCCCTTCCAGTAACTGTTGTACACCGCTCAGACGGATCAGGCACAACAAACGTTTTTACAAGTTTTCTCACCAGGGTTTCTGAAGAATGGAGGAATAAAATAGGTTTCGGTACAAGCGTTAACTGGCCCGCCGGTATCGGAGGCAATGGTAATGAAGGAGTGGCGGGTGCAGTAATGAACACACCGGGTGCCATCGGGTACAACAGTTTCTCCTATGCGCTGCTGAACGATATGTCTTACGGTTTCATTGTAAATTCTTCAGGAAACATAATTGAACCAAGCTACCCTGCAACTACTGAAGCCGCCAACATAGACCTGCCGGAGGACACGAGGATACTCTTCACAAACACGCCTGCTCCTGATGGTTACCCGATTGCAGGTTTTGCATGGATGCTTGTTCACGAGAACCTGGATAAAAACAATGCTATAAACAGCCGTGAAGAAGCTGCAGAACTTGTCGGATTCCTTGTCTGGGCAATAACGGAGGGCCAGGAACTTTCAGAAGAACTTGGATATGCAAGATTGCCGGAAGCGGCTATTGAAAGGAACTTTGAAATGATCAGCCAGATTAAATGGAGAGGGGAAAATATTGGAAGGGAAGTACTGAAGAAAAACCAGCTTCTCTGACCTGGAAATGACAATACCGCTTAACATAATGAAAAGAGAAGAAAAAATCAATGATGTACTGAAAAAACCGGTTGGTGTAATCTATCGCTGGCTCGGCGACAGGATATTTTTATCCGCCGCTGTTATACTGGGATTAAGCATTATATTTCTCTCCTTTTCAATGGCCTGGGTGCTTTACGGTGAAGGCAGAGCAGCTTTCAGCGAATTTGGCTTTTGGGGTTTTCTGAAGGGTACAACATGGGATCCCGGAATTCAGCTTATTTTTGGAGCATTGCCGTTCCTTTTGGGAACCATTGTTACCAGCGTTGCCGCCCTGCTCATAGCATTTTTCCCTGCAATAGCCATAGGTATTTTCATTGCCGAGTATGCACCCCGCTGGTTGGGGAATATTATTGAAAACCTTGTACACCTGATTGCCGCCATCCCAAGCGTGGTTGTGGGTATATGGGGTATATTCGTTTTTGCTCCATGGATGAGGGAAACCATCTATATGCCTGTTTTCAACTGGGCAACTGAAAACAGTCCGTCACTATTGCCCGTGCTGGGCAACCCTATGGGATATGGCATGGCAACAGCCACCATTGTACTTGCACTGATGATCATACCTTTTACAACCGCCCTTACAAGGGACGCGATACGCCAGGTGCCGAAAGAACAGCGAGAAGCGGCCTGGGCACTGGGTGCCACCCGCTGGGAAGTTATAAGGATGGCCGTAATTCCGTATGCCCGCGGCGGCATACTTGCAGGTGCAATTCTCTCGTTCGGCAGGGCTATAGGGGAGACAATGGCAGTTGCGATGCTGATAGGCAACAAAAACACTTTCCCGTTTTCAATTATGGGACCTGCTGCAACTATGCCTTCGGTCATTATAAACGAATTTCGTGAGGCTGTTGGAAGCCTCCACTTGTCAAGCCTGATGGCTATAGGTTTCGTATTGTTTGTAATCTCACTTATAGTAAACCTGGTTGCAGCTTATATAACCCGCAAACTTTCAATTTCCGGAGGACAAGCAGTATGAAAAGCTTTGCTGAAAACAAAACACTTTTTCAAAGGAACCTGTGGGACAGGTTTATGGTAGGTCTGCTTATTGTTAGCACCATTCTGGTTATGGTCCCGTTGCTCATCATTATCGGTTATGTTATAATTAACGGTATAAGCGCATTGAACTGGGAGTTCTTTACCGAAGAACTGGGATCTCCGGCACGCGCTATGCAGGGAAGGCCAACCGGACTGGTTCATACAATAATAGGCACTGCAGTGGTGGATTTGCTGGCACTCATAATTTCAGCTCCTGTTGGACTGGGTGCAGGTATCCTGCTTTCGGAATATCCCGATCACAAGCTAAACCCCTTCCTCAGGATAATAAACGATACACTGAACGGTATGCCGGCAATTTTGAAGGGACTGCTTGCATTTGCACTTATTGTTAAACCGATGGGTACTTTTTCAGGGTTATCGGGAGGTTTTGCGCTTGCATTTGTAATGATCCCCATAATAGCCAGATCAACAGAAAGCGCCCTCATGAACATTCCCTGGTCAATACGTGAAGCCGGACTGGCTATAGGCCTGCCCCGCTGGAGGGTGGTTCTCTCAACCGTTATGCCGGCTGCAAAGACGGGACTGGTAACGGGGTTCCTGATTTCCTTTGCACGTGCCGCAGGTGAAGCGGCACCACTTATGTTCACATCCTTCGGTAATAATTACCTGCCAAACCACTGGACAGGAATGATTTTCGGACCTGTTGACACATTGCCCCAGCGCCTTTACAGTCTTGCAATCAGTCCCTACAAAGAATGGCATGCAATGGGATGGGCTGCGGGAATAGTGCTGCTTGTGTTTGTTATAACCCTTTTTGTTACAGCAAGGTTGCTGACAAGGGAAAATAAATATAATTGACAAACTTGTATAACGTAATGGAAATAATTTTAAAGAAGAAAAAAATGGCGGTAACCGGACTATCAGATAAGAGTGAAAGGGTAAAAGAGGGAATACAGAAAAACGGTTTTGACGGAATCAGGATGGAAACAAGGAATCTGACGGTGAAATACGGACGGGTTACAGGAGTGAAAGAGATCTCTTTGCCTGTTTACAATGAAAAGGTTACAGCCCTGATAGGGCCTTCGGGGTGCGGGAAAACCACATTCCTGCGGGCACTGAACCGTATGCACGACCTCACAAGAAATGCAACCGTTACGGGAGAAGTCCTTCTTGACGGCAACAATATATACCACCCCAAAGTGAATCCCGTCACCATAAGAAGAAAAATAGGCATGGTTTTCCAGAAGCCTACTCCATTCCCCACAATGTCTATTTTCAACAATGTTGTTGCAGGACTCAAACTGGTAGGGATAAGAAACAAAGAGCTGCTGAACGAAGTTTGTGAAAAAGCACTTAAACAGGCAGCGCTCTTTGACGAAGTAAAAGACCGGCTTAACAGTCCCGGCGGCAGCCTGTCTGGCGGCCAGCAGCAGCGTCTTTCAATAGCCAGGGCGCTTGCAATCGAACCTGAAGTTCTGCTTATGGATGAGCCCACCAGCTCACTTGACCCGCAGTCATCTTCCAGGATTGAAGACCTTATACATGAACTGAAAAAAAACTATGCAATAGTAATAGTAACGCACAACCTCCAGCAGGCAGGAAGGGTAAGCGATAATACTGGCTTCTTCTACCTTGGCGAGCTGATAGAGTTCGGAGAAACTGAAAAGATGTATACAAATCCCGTCAATAAAAGAACGGAAGAATACCTTACCGGGAAATTCGGATAATAATTACCTTTGAAACAACTAATAATTATTGGAAATGACTGTTAAAAAAGAGAATGCAATAAATAATATCCATGAAGATGTTGAAAAGATGTCTGAACTGATCCTCGGGCAGCTCCGCCAACTGGACGAACTTCTGTGTTCAGGTGATCTTGAGATAGGGGATGAAAAAAAGAGGGTGTTCCGGGAAACTGAAAGAGAAATAGATGAATATGAAATAAAGATCAGTGATGAATTCATTAATATAGTAAGTCTTCACAAGCCGGTTGCTTCGGAGCTGAGGTTTGTGATTGCATGCTACAGACTTTCAATAAACCTGGAGCGGATAGGTGATATGTCACTGAAAATATTGCGGATCCTCTCAGAAATTAAACATCAGCCCAACATCAACGAATTTATTGACGAGATATCCAGCATGCTCGGAATGACTGCAAATATGGTTGAAAAGTCGATACTTTCTTTTTTGAATAACGATATGGACTATGCAATATGGACACTCAAGAATGATGATGTAATAGACGAGATCAACAACAAAATGATCAAAAAGATCATAAAAAAGAGCAGGGGAAAATTCAGTGATTCGCAAACATTGAGTAATTTTATTAACATAAAAATCATTGTGTCAAATATTGAAAGAATAGCCGATCAATCAACAAATATTGCAGAAGCTTCAATTTACTACCTTAAAGGAGAAGACGTAAGGCATTCTGATATCTCAAAAATTGAAAGCGGGACTGATGAAGTTCAACCCGGTAAAAACGAATGATAAATGGCAATAAGGATACTGGTCATAGACGACGAGGAAGACCTGTGTGAAATACTCCAGTTCAATCTTGAAGGTGAAGGTTATGAGGTTGATGTTGCTTACTCGGCTGAGGAAGCATTAAAGAAGAATATTAAATCTTACCAGCTCATTTTGCTTGACGTTATGATGGGGAAAATATCAGGTTTCAAGCTTGCAAAAATAATAAGACAGGAAATGAAGCTAACGGTTCCCATCCTCTTTATAACTGCAAAAGACGGGGAGGACAATACGCTGACAGGGTTCAGCCTGGGTGCTGACGACTATATTGCAAAGCCGTTTGCAATTAAGGAGGTTATAGCAAGGGTAAGGGCGGTGATCCACCGCTCCGGGATAAAGACAGGCCATCCCGGGAAAAAGATAAAAACCATGGGACTGGAACTGGACACCGAAAGAAAGAGACTGACAATTGGCGACAGGATTATAAACCTCAGCAAAAAGGAGTTTGAGATACTTCATCTGCTGATGGACAATAAGGAGAGGATATTCTCAAGGGATGAGATACTTGACCGTATCTGGAGCTATGACGTGGTTGTTAACCACAGAACAGTGGATGTGCATATCACAAGGCTGAGGAAAAAGCTGGGTGAACACGGTAAAATGATTTGCAGCAGGCCGGGATACGGTTACTATTTCGATATAAATTGATGCCGGGATTAATTTTTTGCTTTTTGTTAAAACAGCATGAAGCCTTCA
Source organism: Bacteroidales bacterium (assembly GCA_007125955.1). Classification (GTDB taxonomy): domain Bacteria; phylum Bacteroidota; class Bacteroidia; order Bacteroidales; family PUMT01; genus PUMT01. The sequence goes on from SLCF01000056.1 coordinate 9,385, forward strand.
TGGGTCGAACTAAATAAATAAACCATGTACAGAAAGAAGCTTTTTTTCTATTTCTTCCTTGTTTTTGCGGTATTCACATTTGCAATAGCATTACTTCAGTTTAACAGGGAAAGTAAATTCAAAAGGGAACAGCTCAACAGCAACCTTGAAAATTACACCGGTATTGTCAACAACTTTGTTCTGCTAAACAGGCTTTATGAAAAAGAAGAATACACACTTATTGATTCACTTTACGGGATAATCGGGAATAAAAACCTCAGGATAACATTAATTTCTCCGGATGGACAGGTGTTGTACGACACTGATGTGGAAAAACACGAGGTAATGGAGAATCACCTGGAAAGACCGGAAATACAGGAGGCCATTCAAAGCACTCAGGGTACGGATATCCGCGAATCGGCTTCAACGGGCACTCCCTACTATTATCTTGCAAAAAATTACGGCAACTATTTAGTGCGCACTGCAATAGACTACGATATGGATGTCAAATCTTTCCTGCAGGCTGAAAAAATGTTTTTTATAGTGATAATTATACTCTTTTTCATAATGACCATTTTGCTGGTCTATATATCCGGGAAATTCGGCAAAACACTATCCAGACTTAAGGATTTTGCAGTAAAGGCAGGAAGGGATGAAGCAATTGACCCGGAAATGGAATTCCCCGGCAATGAGCTGGGTGTGATAAGCAAGCAGATTGTAAGAATATACGGCAATCTTAAAAAAACAAGAGACGCTATCAGCATGGAAAAAGAGAAGCTGATAAGGCACCTGTATATTTCAAGGGAAGGGATAGCTATCTTTTCACCGGAAAAAACCAAGATATTATCAAACAGCCTTTTTATTCAGAATATAAATTACATATCAGACAAACCGGCACTGAATCCGGAGCATGTATTCAGCCTGCCGGAGTTCAGTGAAGCCAACTCATTTATTGACAAGAACCTGTCGGAAGAGGTGGCTTTCCTGCAAACAGAGCTGCCTGTCAAAACCTTCAGCATAAACAAGAGGGGAAAGTACTTTTCGGTGCATGTGATTATCTTCTCCGACAAAACATTTGAAATATCAGTAAACGACATTACTTCACATGAACAGGAAAAGAACATAAAGCAACAATTGACAAGCAATATAGCACATGAACTGAGAACCCCCGTAAGCTCAATAACGGGATACCTGGAAACTATAACCAGCAACAAAGAACTTGATACGGAAAAAAAGGGCTATTTTGCCGAAAAAGCATATAAACAGGCAGTCAGGTTATCCGAGCTGATATCAGATATATCTGTGCTGAACAGGATTGAAGAAGGTGCAGTGACATTTGACAGTGAAGTGATAAAAATAGGTGAAATAGTTAAAGAGATTACTGAAAATCTTAATACAAAACTCAGGGAAAGGAAGATTACAACAAGGGTGAGTATAAGCGACCGGATATCAGTAAAAGGTAACTATTCACTTATTTATTCTATATTTCAAAACCTCTTTGAGAACACCATAATCCATGCAGGTGAAAATATAACAGCAGGGCTGGATTGTTATTTTGAGGATGAAAACTATTACTACCTCTCCTACTATGATACGGGAAAGGGGATTCCTGAAAATCATATAGGACGTGTATTTGAACGCTTCTACAGGGTCGAAAAGGGGCGCAGCAGGAAGTCGGGGGGCACCGGTTTGGGACTGGCTATAATAAAGAATGCAGTCCTTTTTCACAAGGGCGAGATATCAGTCAAAAACAGGGATGAAGGCGGAGTGGAATTCTTCTTTTCACTCAGAAAAAATCCTGCATAAATTGAGGAAACAAGGTTTACAGAAGCTTTAACAGGTCGCTATTTCAGATAAGGTAATTTGGAGAATATTTCTGTCCGTTCAAACATCAAATCTTTTTCCTTGTATCCTGATCGCATTGAATATCGCCGCAAGTGCAACTCCCATATCGGCAAACACCGCCTCCCACATAGAGGCGATTCCGAAAGCGCCAAGTAAAATAAAAAGAAGTTTCACGGCAAATACAAGTATAATGTTCTGCCAGACAATGGAGTTTGTTCTGCGGGCTATACCTACAGCTGTAGCTATTTTCGAAGGCTGGTCCGTCTGTATAACCACATCGGCGGTTTCTATTGCAAGATCACTTCCCATTGCTCCCATAGCAATCCCTACATCTGACAGGGCAATTGAGGGAGCGTCATTTATACCGTCACCTGCAAATGCAACAACTCCTTTTCCGCGGCTGACATACTCCCTGACTATATCAACCTTATCCGCAGGTAAAAGTCCACCGCGGGCATGATCTATACCAAGCCGTGAAGCAACATCCCGGGTAACCGGTTCACTGTCTCCCGATAGCATCACTATTTCCTTAATCCCTTTTCTCCTGAGTGCTTTCACGGCATCAATACCATCAGGTTTGATCTCGTCGGAGATAATGAAATACCCGGCATACTTCCTTTCAACAGCGATATGAACAGGTGTGGCCATTCCGGGAAAATCATAACTTTCAACTCTTATATTAAATTTGTCCATCATTCTTTTATTCCC
>SLCF01000154.1 GCA_007125955.1 Bacteroidales bacterium
ATATAACCAGCAATCAGACTGCAGACAATCCGGTTTATTATGCAAATGCGAACTTTACCGATGGAACGGCAGAAGTGCAAATCAGTCTTCAAACCTTAGGGATGCATGACCTTACAATTGATATAGACGGAATTACAGATCCTGTTGTTGTAAGTGGCGTTGAAGTTGTTGATGCTTTTACCTGGACAGGAACTGTTTCTGATGCCTGGTCTCTTGAAGGAAACTGGGATTCAGAGATTCCCGGAGAAAATGATTATATTATTATACCGGCATCTTCAGCAACTACCTACGATCCTGTAATATCATCCGGTGTTACGGTGCTGTACGTCGATATTCAGGATGGAGCCTTATTGACTATTGATCCTGATCCTGGTTCTCTGACACTTAAAGATGGTGGACGGTTTAGAATAGAATCAGGAGGTAGCCTTGTTTCTCAAGGGGTTATAACTGTTGATATTGGTGGATCTCTGGAAGTAAAACCCAATGCCAGTTTAACCTCTAACGGGACTTTCACAAACAATGCAGGAAATGATGGCTTTGTGATTGAATCTTCCGCCGAAGGAACAGGGTCGGTTATTCTCAACAACACAGCGGTTGACGCAACTGTGCAGCGGTATATGAAAGGCGGGGGATGGTATGTTGTTTCGCCACCGGTTGATGAGCAAAGCATTTCAGAGTTTATTCTTAACGACCAGAATGATATTCCACAGCATATTGACGGTTATTATGCTATAACCCATTATGATGAGGGTTATGGCGAACACGGCAGATGGGATGATTACTATTACGATGATCATGTAGGCAACCTGGAACCGGGAAAGTCTTATCTTATGAGGAGAAGAGAAGCCGGGTCAATGATATTCAGGGGGGCCTTGGCACACAATGATGTATCTGTTGCAATTGTACGTGATGGGGGCGGATGGAACAGTATAGGAAACCCGTTTGCTTCATCTCTGAGGGTAAGGGAAACCGGGAATGACAGCTTTCTTGGATTGAACGGAACAATCCTTGAGCAATTAGATCCTCATTATGCTGCTTTATATGTGTATGATCATGATATAAACAGATATCGAATAATTAATAATAGTGTTGCAGGAGATAGAGAACTTGACCAGGATTATATTAAGCCCGGCCAGGGGTTTTTGGTAAAATCTAAAGATGGTGGAGGGAACGTTGAGTTTACTACTGCCATGAGGGATCATAAGCACCAGGGAGACGGCATAGAATTCAAGTCTCACAAGTCAGCCGGCCTGCCTCAGAAGAAGTCCGGCAGGGAGCCATGGCCTACGGTGAAACTTTCGGTTTCGGATGAGGGCAGGGAGTCTTCAACTGTTATCACTTTCAATGAGAATATGACTGAAGGGCTTGATATAACGTATGATGCGGGACTGTTTGGCAGTGATCCGCACTTGCAGCTTTATACCCGTCTTGTTGAGGGGGATAACGGTGTGGATATTGCAATTCAGTGCCTGCCCGACCGTGGTTTTGATGTTATGGTGATACCCGTAGGTGTTGATTACAGTGATGGCGGACAGGTTACTTTTTCAACTGATGTCCTTACACTGCCGGATAATTCGGAAGCTGTGCTGGAGGACAGGGAACTGGAATTATTCACTAACCTTGAGGAAGAGGATTACACTGCCTACCTTTCATCAGGTTCAAACGGGACCGGCAGGTTTTTCCTGCATATTAAATCGACTCTCCCGGGGATCCTTCCTGGCGATGGTGACCGCTTGCTGGAAGTGTTTGCAGCAAACAGGGAGGTATTCATAAACGGAATGGTGGAACAGGGCACTATGGCAAGTATGTACGACCTGATGGGCAGAAAGGTGAAGAGCGTAAACCTCGAACCTTCTGAAACAAATTCATTCCGAGTGGATGATCTTAACAGCGGTATTTACATTATTCATGTAGAAAGGAACGGTGTTATAAAGGCCGAAAGAGTGCTTATAGAATAGTAATAATGAATTGATTAAAAAAGTATTATTTTTGCAATATAATTTTTGGTGTATATGAAGGAGAAAATCAATCCGGGGAAGGTAGAGGGAAAAGGTAAAGCCCGTAAGATGTCCCGGAAAGAGGCTATTAAAAAAGTTGGCTTTGCGGCATTTTCAGCCGGAACAATGATGTTTTTGCTGAATAATCCGGCCAAAGCACAGTCTTCTTCTCCTGCGCTCCCCGATCCATGGGATGATGAGGACTGGCATTAGTCGTTCAAATCGGCTTTTTTTATAGGTTATAACAGATGAGCAAAGTTTTTCGCGGGAAAAGGGTTGTAAAAAAAGTCGGCCAAAGCTATATTGTATGGTTTGAGGAGAGCAACAGGTGGGTGCAGATGGAAGAGCCCGCATGGTTTGTTTACCTTAACCTCTCAAAAGGATTAGACAAGGATTGTGTTACCGGACTTTTGTCCGGGAGATACGGGCTTCCCGAAAAGGAAGCCCGCCGCTTTACAGGCGAGATGACAGACCAGCTGGAGCTGATCACAGAGCCTGTTACCCCACCGGAAGAATTTGCTCCCTGCAGCAAAAAAATATCTGAACTTTCATTTTCCCCATTTGCTACCCGCTATTACTCCATGAACGGCAAATGTGCCGCTTTTTCCTACGGGTCGCGCCTTATGGAATACTATATCCACCTGCCGCTTGCCCATCTTGAAGTGCCGGAAATGAAACCGGATATCATATTTGAACTGTTTGAGCATGATGAGGGGATTATCCTGCGCAATGATGCACCCGGAGGGAATTGTTTCCTCTTCAGTGATGCCGGATATCTGAAGCGCAGGGTTTTCATAAAACTGGCAAATTTCATATACGGGAAAAAGGAGTCTTCCTGGGTCTCTTTTGTCCATGCATCGGCAGTCACCGACGGGAAAAAAGTGTTGCTGCTCTCCTCTGCCAGCGGTTCGGGTAAAAGTACGCTGGCCGCACTTCTGCAAAAGAAGGGGCTTTATTTTATGTCGGATGATATTGTGCCCCTTGATGCGGAAACACAGAGAGCACACCTATTTCCTGCTGCAATTTCGGTTAAGGAAGGGGCTTTTAATGCTGTTTCAGGGTTGTATGACCCTAAGGATGATACGGATGCAAGGTATGGCGGACTCCCGGTCAGGCACATCAGGCATCTTCGCCCCCGGATGCCTGAAGGAAACAGCTATGCTGTTTTGCCGGTAAGTAATATAATCTTTGTTGATTTCGACCCTCAGGCGGATATCGAAATTGATCAGCTTACCGTTACCGAAGCGCTTTCAAGGTTCCATGAAGAGGCCTGGGTGTCACACAATCCGGGGCATGCACAGGCTTTCATAGACTGGTTCGCGAATTTGAGGTTCCATACTCTCCGCTACGGGAACACGGAAAAGGCGATTGATGCAGTTTTTGACATATTCAGGTGATGATGGACTACAGGGAAACATATTACTTTACGGGTAAATGCCTCTCAATAGACAGGTATCCTGAAAGAGTGAAGGGGATTGCAGATACCCTGACTTCAGGGAATGTGAACTGGGAGCTTTTTGTGTGGACTGCAAGTAACCACCTTGTGCTGCAGACAATATTCGTTAAGTTTAGAAAGCATGACCTGCTCAGACTGCTGCCGGAAGATCTGACCAGACACCTTGAATATGTTCACAGTCTCAACAGCGACCGCAATAAAAACATCAGGCGCCATTTACTTGAGATAAACAGCAAGCTTACTGCGGAAGGTATTGTGCCTGTTTTTATGAAGGGGGCAGGCAACCTCCTTGATGCACTTTACGGGGATGAAGGGGAGCGGTTAATGCAGGATGTTGATATTCTGGTATCCGACAGTGAGATGGAAAAAGCTGCAGGGGTACTGTTAGATAACGGTTTTTCCAGTAAGGAAGAGTATGACGGTAAATACAGGATAGCCCTGAAGCATTACCCGCAGTTGTGGAAGGAAGCTTTGCCCGCACCGCTGGAGCTGCACAGGCTGCCGGTGAGCCTCGATTATGAAAAGGTTTTTGGTTATGGCATGGTGAACACCGGTAAGAGGCGTGCAAAGGCGTTCAGGGAATGTTTCGTGATGTCAGACAGGCATAAGGTCATTCACAATTTTATACATACCCACCTGATGCACCTGGGATACCTCCATACAAGAATATTTTTGAGGGATATGTACGATATGATGCTCCTTTCAGAGAGAGATGACCCCGGGGAAACACTCGCCGGATTCGGGCATTACAGAAGGAAAGCTGCAGGATACCTCAGGGTGGTGTCAAAGGTTCTTGGAACCCCGTTGGTCACCCATCAAAAGATGAAGGGCAAGGGACGGTTCTTTTCATACAGGCATAACAAGCTCCTCAAGGCTGGTTATTTATCAAAGGTGTTTTTCCTTTTGGTAAGGTACCTTCAGCTTTATATTACATTGCCTGCAAAGGCTTTATGGGACAGGCGCTACAGGCTTTTTGTGGCTAAAAGGCTTGGAAGCCCCCAGTGGTACGGCAGACACATAAAGGGCTACAGGGAGAAGTTCGGCAGCAACAGGGAGAAATTTGGCAGCAACAGGGAGAAGTTCGGCAGCAACAGGGAAAATTTTGGCAACAACAGGTAGAAGTTTGGCAACAACAGGGATAATATTGGCAGCAACAGGAAAAAAATTTGGAAGCAACAGGGAAAGGCTTGGCAGCAACAGGTAGAAGTTCGGCAGCAAGAAAAGCGGCCGGGATTGAGGCCTGAAAGATCATTTCACTTGCAGTTCACTGTATCAGGGAACCTTTATTATGAGCCGGAGAAGGTTGTTGCATATTCAGGCTTCGGCAAATGAACCCTTCAATTTCAAATCTCTTCAGCAGCAGATCGAGAAGGGGGAGAGTCCTGCCGGCTGTTTTTTGTGAATCGTGCAGTACAAGAATATCGCCCGGCGCTATAGTTGCACCGGCTGCTGCTGATGGCACAAATCCCTTTTTGTAATCTGCAAACTGCCTTGTCCACATTATTATCCTGTACTTGTTTTTCAGTGTTAAATACTGTCCGGGTGTAATCCTCCCGTAGGGGGGGCGGAAAAGTCCACCAGGAACCAAAGCCGAAGCCTTTTCAATATCATCAATGTATTTTTTCCGGCCGGTCAGCCAACCGTTGGGATGCGAATAGGAATGATTGCCGGTGGCATGGCCTGCATAAAGAATTGCTTTAACAAGTTGGGGGTACTTTTCTGCCTGTTTGCCAAGGCAGAAGAATGTGGCTTTTGCATTGTACCTGTCCAGTATTTCCAGTATTTGGGGGGTGGTATCAGGATGAGGGCCGTCATCGAATGTAAGGAATACAGTTTTGCCCTGCGGAGCCATTGTGAATGTGGCGTCCGGCAGCATCTTTTTAAGCAGCCACAGGGGAAGGGGGAGATCCATGGTCAGTTTTCCGTTAAAAGCCGCTTGTAGCTGGCAAGGTTGTTTTTCAGTATTTCATGCAGCTCTTCGTTGCCTGTTTGCTCTGTTGTTTCGACAAGCATGCTGAAAGTTGAAAGCACTTTTTCTATATCTTCCGATGCCAGTGTACGGAACTCATCTCCCAGCGTGAAGTAGTATTCCAGCTCATCAGTCAGCAGCCACGCTTTTTCATACAGCATCGAAAGGGCTTTGTCAGCTTCTCCCGCCCTGTGATAGGAGAGGGCTATGGAGAGTATGGAATGGTCGAAGTGAACGGCTTCAGCAGGTATTGTCTCCATGCACCGGTCAAGTACGGCCAGGGCGGAATCTGTTTTGCCTTCCTCTGTCAGCTTGGCTGCAAGCCTTGCAAAAAGATGTCTTGCATCTGTAAGTGCATTGCGGGCTCTCACATCCTGGTATACAGAAGGGTCATCAGTACCGCGCCATTCATACCTGTTCATAAGGTTATCGTATGTAACGGATGTATTTACCTGTCCGCCTTCGTTATCCTCGGCATCATCCCTGAAGGGAACGAACCGGTAAACCATCCCTTCAAGCTGAAGGTAGTGTTCCAGTCCTGCATACTCCTCTTCCGGCACCGATTCTGAGAAAAAGACCGGCCTTTCCCAGTTGTTGTTCGCCAGTATATCCAGCAATACCAGGTTCTGTTTTGTGAGGTAATATTTGCCGGGTTCCCATTCAATGAAAGGGGGTATTTCATCCACCCTTTCGGCCGGAACGGCAGCTGATATAACGGCATTCTGAATGTCAACCGGCAACCTGAATCTACGTGTCGGAGCAAAATCAACTTTTCCGAATTGAGGAACTTCGATCTTTGTACGCTCATCATCACTTAAAATGAAATCTATTGCCGGAGCAACCTCCAGATTACTCTCAAAACGGTCTGATAAATAAACAATATCCAGATTCCTTCCTGCATAACGGCTGCCGGATATCCGCACCGGAAGTGGTTGCGATTCATTGATCCTGCGTGAAAGCTGACCTGTATACCAGTTGTTTTTAAGGTATTCAATATTGACAACCCTTACGTCGGTGCGGATTCCTTCAACTTCCTGGAGGTACCAAAGGGGATAGCTGCCGCTGCTTCCGAAGGTGAAAAGAATTGCATCAGGATCGCATGAGATGAGCTGATTGTATGCCATATCGCGGACGGTGTATCTTCCGGAATGGTTGTGGCTGTCGTAATTCTGCAATGCCATGAGTCCGGGCACAAAGATAAGGGAGAGCAGGATTGAAATGGTGGCAGCTTTCAGCACGTGAAACCTGGAAGGAAGGTTGTCAAAAACAGTCAGCACCCCCAACCCTATCCATATTGAAAAGGCATAAAATGATCCAAGGTAAAGGTAGTCCCTTTCCGCATCCTGAAGAGGGGCAAGGTTCATATAGAAAGCTACGGCAAGTCCGGCGGTAATGAAAAGCACCAAAACCATCCACCATTCTTTACGGCGCTTTTGCAGCTGGTAGAGAAATCCCGTAAACCCCAGCAGCAGAGGCAGCAAATAATACCTGGCTGTGCCGGGGTTGTCTTTCAGCTTGTATGGAAGCAGTTCCCTTGACCCTAGCCGTTTTTCATCCAGGAAGTCAATTCCGCTGATCCAGTTTCCCTGTTGTATTCCATATTTGCCTGGAAGGTCGTTCTGCCTGCCGGCAAAGTTCCACATAAAATAGCGCCCATACATATGTCCGATCTGGTAACGGAAAAAGAACCTGAGGTTTTCCCGGAAGTTGGGTACGGATGCTGAACTGTCTTCAACGGTGTAAGCTTCATCTTCATCGTTTTCCAACCCCGCCCATTTTAAGTAGGCTTCGGCATGAGAAGGGTCAGTGCTGTGCATCCTGGAGAAGAAGGTTTTGTGCCGGGAGTCGTAAATAGTTTCAAATCTGCTGCCTGCCTGAACATATCTGCCCTCCTCAATCATAAAACCTTTCCTCTTTTCCTTCAGTCCTGCTGAAGGTGCATTGAACGACTGGCCGTAGAAGAGCGGACCGTGTTTGTCATCTTTGCTTCCCTGGTATTGTATAAGGGAAAAGATATTGTCAGGATTACCGAAGTTTAATGGCGGATTTGCATTTGAACGGACAGGCAGAAGTAAAACAGAGGAGTATCCTATAAGCACTACTGTTGTGCAAAGTATTAAATTGTAAAAAAGAGGCATTCCCTTGTGCCTGCCCAGATATACCCCGTAAACTAGCAGTGAAGAGAGCAGTACAAAAAAGAAAATTATGCCGCTCAGGAAGGGCAGTCGCAATACATTTACAAAAAACAGCTCAAAGAATGAAAAGAGTAACGGTACACCGGGAATAACCAATCTGATAAAGGCAGTTATTGCAAGTCCTGTAAAAAGAGCAATGATAAATCCCCCTGCCGAAGGTTTGAACATTTTAAAATAATAAACAAAGACCACTGCCGGAATTGCCAGCAGAGCCGTTGTATTTATCCCGGTTGATAATCCGGCCAGGAAAGCTATCAGTATTATCCATCTGCCTGATCCGGGGAGATGCGAACTGCTCTCCCATTTCAGGATTGACCATATAATAACGGCTGTAACAAGTGAAGCTATAATGTATGTGTTGGCTACGGTTGCAACCGACCAGAATGATGTTGAGAATGCAAAGGCTAACGCCCCGGTAGCACTGCTCCCGGCTACTACAGCAATATTCGCAGAGCTGTAATTTCCTTTTTTGAAAATTATCCTGCCGGAAAGAATAGTGATGGTATGGTAGAGCAACATGACCGTGAAGGCTCCGGCCACGACTGCCATCAAATTGATCGAAAAAGCTATATTTGCCGTATCTGTTGCAAATAGCGAGAATATGCGTCCGATGATCAGAAATAACGGGGAACCGGGTGGTTGGATTATTTGAAGATTAGATGAAGCTGATATGAGAGCGGCACTCTTACCGGACCCTGCGGAAGGTTCTGCGGTGATTGAGTAAACAATCAGCGTAACAAGAAATATTAACCATCCGCCAATATTTTTTACCAGCTTATATTTTTTCATTCGACCGTTCAGGATAAGCGTATAATTTTCCGGTGATCTTCAGGTAACTTCGGGATGTGAAGAAAACATTACAAATTACGCTATTTTTTATCAAATTATTAAAGAGAGGTTATCAAAAAATTTGAGAATAAACCGTAACATTATTCCTGTTATGCTGATAATAGTTACTTTTACCCTCTGATACATATTTTTTCTTTGTTGAAATGAAAAACAGCCTGTTCAAAAAAATAACTAAAGGTTATGGAGGGAAGAGTGTTTTTTTTCTCTCTGTTTTCATACTTGTTTCTTTATCTGCATTCTCCCAGTACGGGCAAAAACTTTATCGTATCGAAACCGGGATAGAACCAGCTGACAGTCAGCAGCTATTCCTGCGAATGGGAGCGTCAACTTTTGTGAACAACAACGAATTCTTCAACGATTTCTGGAAAGGATATACCCTTATTGGCTACTTTGTCAATCCGGAACTGGTTTATCATCCCAACCCACGCACAAGGGTTAGGATTGGCGGGCATTTTTTGCAGTATGCCGGACTGGATGATATGACACAGGCTTTTCCCACATTCACGCTGGAACATCGTTTTTCCCCTTTACTCCAGGTGGTTGCAGGCTCAATCTATGGAACGCTCAACCACAGGCTCATTGAACCTGTATTCAATTTTGAACGGTTTTTCACAGACTACCAGGAATCGGGGTTACAGTTTCTTTTTACCCACAACTTTTTTGAAGCAGACATCTGGCTGAACTGGGAACGGTTTATTTTTACCGGCGATCCTTTCCAGGAAGAATTCACCGCCGGACTGTCATCAAGTGTGTTTGCGTGGGACAGCCACCGGGCAATAAGAGCTGAAGTGCCCGTGCAGTTGCTTGCAACTCATAAGGGCGGACAGATAAATGTGAGTGACGAGAGGGGACAGACACTTATAAATTTTGCCTCCGGCTTTAGTCTGATATGGGACCTGCCCCACCCTTTCTTCAGGGATCTGCAGATGCACAACTATTTTGTTCTATTCCGCGATCTCTCAAACGAGTTCAGGTATCCCTTTGAAAAGGGATGGGGGATCTATCCCAATTTATACCTTCGCACAGATCTTTTCCATATAGGAGCAGGTTACTGGTGGGGTAATGGTTTTGTTGCACCCAGGGGACAGCCTCTTTTTATGTCGGTTTCCCAGGTTGATGAGGATTTTCACCAGAAAAGAAGACAGCTGATGACTGCAAAGGTTATATACCATAGAAAACTGGGCAGGGGAATAGATCTGGGTGTCAGATTTGAATCTTATTTCGATCCGGTCAACAGTGAGTTTGATCATACAACCGGACTGCATATCTTTTTCAGTCAGCAGTTCTTTATTACAAAAATTTCACGAATCAGGGGATACTGATAATCACAGATTTAGCCATTGCCCCGGAAGTGATTAATGATCTGTCATTATATAACGCCAGGGCTTGTTTTTCCACGTCTCACCGGCATAATCTATACCTACCCGTGTAGCTGCCCTGTATGGCACGGGGTTAACCCCGTTTTCAATCCACATACGTCTGGAAACCGCCAGGTCTTCCCCATTAAAATCTTTCCCTATTTCCAGCATTTTTGTTAGTATTCCCGGCCCCTCTGCATTTTTAAGACACCTGATGAGTGCTGCCTGGGGTTGCTCCTCAGGTCCGGTAACTATATTAAGCATCCAGTGTATCCCGTATACCAGATAAACATAAAGCACTCCCCCTTTTTCATACATTACCTTTGTTCTGGGTGTTTTTCCCTTTCTTGCATGACAAGCAAGATCCTCTTCACCTCTGTAAGCCTCTGTTTCGGTTATCAGGTATCTGTCTGCATTACCGTCATCTCCCACCCTTACAAGATACTTCCCGAGAAGGCCTGGTGCCACCTCAAGTACATCGCGTATGAAAAATTCACGTCCAACTCTTTTCATAATAACTGACTTCTATGATTTTCCGGATAGATTTTGCCCTTACAACATACAAAAAGGGAGCCGTTTATTAACAATTAATTGTTGCAAAATATTTGGTTTAATAAAAATAATTGTATTTTTGCAGTCCATTAAGCAAAAGTATTTAAAAATAAGATATAAAAATTTAAGGGAATAAAGTGGATACATTAAGTTACAAGACCGTTTCGGCCAACAGGGATACTGTGAAAAAAGAGTGGGTACTGGTTGATGCCACTGATCAGGTGCTTGGAAGGCTAACTTCAGTTGTTGCCAAGATTTTAAGGGGAAAGCTCAAACCGGACTTTACCCCGCATGTTGATTGCGGCGACAATGTAATTATTGTGAATGCTGAAAAGATCCGCCTGACCGGCAAGAAGATGGATGATAAGGAGTATATCTGGAATACCGGCTACCCTGGCGGGCAACGCAAAATCAATGTCAGGGGGCAGATGGCAAAAAACCCGGCCGTTGTGGTTGAAAAGGCTGTAAAAGGGATGCTTCCCAGAAACAGGCTTGGAAGAGAGCAGTTCAGGAACCTTCATGTACTTGTAGGAAGCGATCATCCTTACAAAGCCCAGAAACCCAAAAAAATCAACTTAAATTCAATCAGGTAGCAAAATGGAACAGATAAATGCAATAGGCAGGAGAAAAGCAGCGGTAGCAAGGGTTTATATGAGTGAAGGTAAAGGCAACATTACCATAAATAGCCGCGAGTTCAAGGATTATTTTCCAAATCCCCAGTTGCAATATGTTGTTGAGCAGCCTCTTAATCTGCTTGATGTCAAAGGAAAGTATGATATAAAGACGATGCTGGACGGCGGAGGCGTAAAAGGACAGGCCGAAGCATTACGCCTGGGTATAACCAGGGCTCTCATCAAAATAAATCCCGAATATAAATCTAAACTCAAAGAGCACGGTTTTGTAACAAGGGATCCCCGCGAAGTGGAACGAAAAAAGCCGGGTCAGCCAAAAGCTCGCAAGAAGTTCCAGTTCAGCAAGAGATAGGAGTTCTTTTCCGGTAGTTTAGTATCTAAATTGCCAGGACTTTCAATAAGCTGAAACTACCTGGTAATTGACAAAATAAGAATGTAAACTAATAAAAAATCAATCAATGCCAAGAACAAATTTTAATGAATTGCTGGAGGCCGGCGTACATTTCGGTCACCTTAAGAGAAAGTGGAATCCGGCAATGGCGCCCTATATATTTATGGAGCGCAACGATATCCATATTATAGATCTGCACAAAACGGTAGTTAAACTGGAAGAGGCTGCAAATGCACTCAGACAGATTGCCAGATCCGGCAGGAAAATACTTTTCGTTGCTACAAAGAAACAGGCAAAAGATATTGTTGCCGAAAGGATCGCGGAGATCAACATGCCATTTGTTACCGAAAGATGGCCGGGTGGAATGCTTACAAATTTCCCCACTATACGCAAAGCTGTGAAGAAAATATCGACTATTGACAAGATGGCAACTGACGGGACTTTCGATAATCTTGCAAAGAGGGAAAGACTTCAGATAATTCGTCAGCGTGCCAAGCTGGAAAAGAACTTCGGCAGTATTGCAGATCTTTCCAGACTGCCTGCCGCACTTTTTGTTGTGGATGTTTCAAAAGAGTATATTGCAGTAAGGGAAGCTAACAGGCTGAACATTCCTGTTTTTGCAATAGTCGACACTAACTCGGATCCACGTTTGGTAGATTTCCCGATACCTGCGAATGACGATGCTTCTAAATCGATTTCCCTTATAATTGACATTGTAGCAAAAGCTATTACCGAAGGGCTTGAGGAGAGAAAATCTGAGAGGGAGAAGGAAGCTGTTGAAAAAGAGAAGAAAGCTGCTGAAAAGAAGGAAAAAGAAAAACAGGAGCCGCCACGTAAAGCACGTGCAAGGAAGACATCAGCCAGGAAGCCAAGAGTAGCTGAAGAAAAAGCCGGAACAACCAAAGATAAAAAAGGAGAAGCTGAAGAAAAGAAAGATGAAAAGGGAGCCGGTAGTGAAAATAAGAACTTGAAGGAGCCTGCTGCGAAAACTGAAGGTGAGGAAGAAAAACAGATTACAGATAACGGCAAAAACAAATAACTAAATATTATGGCAGAAATTAGTGCATCAGATGTAAAAAAACTGAGAAATATCACAGGTGCAGGAATGATGGACTGCAAAAAGGCCCTCAAGGAAACAGGTGGTGATTTTGATGCTGCAGTTGAAATAATAAGGAAAAAGGGACAGGCGGTTGCAAACAAAAGAGCCGACCGTGAAGCAACTGAAGGTGTAGTCCTTGCTAATACAGACTCAGATCAGACAATCGGTGTAATTACAGTTCTTAATTGTGAAACCGATTTTGTTGCCAAAAATGAAAGTTTTGTCGAGGTAGCTGAATCGATTGCCAGGCTTGCAGTAGAAAAGAATCCTGCCAATCTTGAAGAGCTAAAGGAACTTGAACTGGAAGGCCGGAAAGTTTCAGAAGTTATTACCGATCAGGTTGGTGTAATAGGCGAAAAGATTGATGTTTCATACTATGAAAAAATTGAAGCGCCTATGGTAGCATCATATATCCACCCCGGGAACAAGCTTGCGACACTGGTTGGCTTCAGCAAAAAGGCTGATATTAAGGTCGGCAAAGACATTGCAATGCAGGTTGCAGCAATGAATCCGGTTGCGATCGACAAAGAGGGAGTGCCTCAGGAAATAGTTGATAAGGAGCTTGAAATAGGCAAGGATCAGGCACGCCAGGAAGGAAAACCTGAAAATATACTGGAAAAGATAGCACAGGGTAAATTGAACAAGTATTTCAAGGAAAACACTCTCCTTGATCAGGATTTCACCAAAGACAGCAAGAAAACTGTCCGCCAGTATCTGCAGGAGTTTGACAAAGACCTTAAGGTTACAGGATTCTTAAGATATTCTCTTACAGATTGATAGCCAAAATCTTAAAATCCCGGTTACACCCCTGAAAAGGGTTCAATCCATTTACATAATTCATAATTTATTGCCGGGTAGTGGTTGAGGCTGTTCACAGTAAATATTAAACAGAAGGGCTTTCCCGAACGGGAGCCCTTTTTTTATTATTTTTACCCTGATAAATCCACATTGTTGTACTTTTGTTATTCAACTCAATTTCACAGAAACGTATATGGCAGCCTTTAAACGTATTCTTTTAAAAATGAGCGGGGAATCGCTCATGAAGGATCAAAACAGTATAGATCCGTCAACATTGCTTAAATATTCAAATGAGATAAAAAATGCCGCCGATATGGGTGTGGAGACCGGAATAGTAATAGGTGGAGGAAATATTTTTCGCGGGTTAAAAGGCGCCGGAAAAGGTTTTGACAGGGTGAAAGGCGATCAGATGGGAATGCTGGCCACAGTAATAAATGCACTTGCACTCCAATCGTCACTTGAAAGCCTGGGTGCCCGTGTAAGGCTTTTTACGGCAGTAACCATGGCCACTGTGGGCGAACGTTTCAGTCAGCAATCGGTAAAACGTGCCTTTGACAACGGGGAAATAGCAATATTCTCAGGAGGAACGGGCAATCCCTATTTTACAACCGATACGGCGGCAGCCCTGAGGGCATCAGAGATAAATGCCGATCTTCTTCTCAAGGGGACGAGGGTTGACGGGGTCTATTCCGCAGATCCTGAAACGGAACCTGATGCAAAAAAGTTTGAAAGGATTACATACAATGAGGCATATAATAACAATCTCAAAATAATGGATCTGACAGCTTTTACACTTTGCAGGGAGAATGAGATGAAGATTGTAGTTTTCAATATGAATGTTCCCGGCAACCTCTGCAGAATCATTTCAGGGGAAAAAGTTGGAACATTAATTGAAAAATAAATATATTTATGCCTGTTGTAAGAAAATAAACTTTGCGTTATGGAAGATGAAATGAATCTGGTAATTGAGATGGCAGAAGAAAAAATGGAGAATGCCATCAAGTATCTTACAGATGAACTGTCAAAACTGCGTGCAGGCAAGGCAAGTCCGCACATGCTCGACGGAGTGACAGTTGATTATTACGGTACCGTTACCCCGCTTGACAGGGTTTCAAACATAAACACTCCCGATGCAAGAACAATTCTTGTTCAGCCATGGGAAAAAAGTATGCTTGAACCTATAGAAAAGGCTATTCTGCATGCAAATCTCGGATTTAACCCCGTAAACAACGGGGAAGTGCTTCGCATTGTAGTTCCCGTTCTAACAGAGGAGAGGAGGAAAGTTTTGGTTAAGCAGGTAAAAGGTGAGGGGGAAAATGCCAGGGTGAGCATAAGGAATGCCCGCAGGGAAGCGAACGACGAACTTAAAAAGCTTCAAAAGGAAGGAATGCCTGAAGATCTTGAAAAAAGTGCACAGCAGGAAGTTCAAAAGCTAACTGACACTTATATCGAAAAAGTGGATAAAGTGTTGGAAAGAAAAGAAGAAGAGATAATGACTGTTTGATCGTTTTCAAACAGTCATATCCTGTAAGAGCAGGCAGGGGTTTAATGTTTGACCTGTTTCTTTCCGGCCGGATGCTGCAAAGAAGCTACAGCAATTCGTTAAGTTTTGCTACCATATTCTTTTTAGGGACTACACCAACTTGTTTATCAGCTACTTCTCCGTCTTTAATAAAAAGCACGGTAGGTATATTCCTGATTCCGTATTTGGAAGCTATTGCGGGATTATTATCAACATCAACTTTGCCGACAACAGCCTTGTCCTTGAATTCTTCTCCGATTTCCTCAACATAGGGGCCTATTACCCGGCAAGGGCCGCACCATTCAGCCCAAAAATCCAGTAATACAGGTTTATCTGATTTAAGAACAACCTCTTCAAAATTGCTTTCTGTTATCTCTACGGTCATAATAAATATGTTTGTTAATTATCAAATATATGATAAGTTGTTATACAAATTTACATAAAATTTTTTCTTTGTTTAGTTTTACACAGATGTATGATAAAATTAAGCATTTAGTTAATCCTTGTTTCAATGCCGGGATTTTTTTCAATAAAATCTCTAAGTTCATCGGTTAGCTTTACCCGTTTCGACCTTGAGAACATTTCCACATAAATATTTTCAATAGGATCTTTTATCCTGAATTTAAGAACGGTTTTACCCTTTGCTTTTTCAGTATTTGTTTTCAACTCCTCTATAAGTGTTTCGTTGACCTCTGAAAGTGGAATTTCAAGAATTATGCTTTTTATCATCTCATCCTTCAGGTTCGAAAGAAGGTTAATGCTCCTGATCTTCAACTCAAGTTCGTTCTCCCTGTAAAATTTTGGCTGTATCTTCCCCTTTATCAGCAGAGCACAGTCTTTTACAAAGAAATTCTTGAAATTGATATAATCTTTGCTGAAAAGTATCAGTTCATAAGAGTCGGAGTAATCCTCAATTGTCAGACGTCCGTAAGGATTGCCTTTTTTGGTTGTGGCTTCCTTTGTTGATGTAACAATTCCAGCAACAGTAACTTCTTTGTTACTGAGTTTTTCCGGATTGCTAATTTCTGAAAGTGTGTGTGTTGTAAAGTTCTCTATTTCAAGCCTGAAATCATCCAGCGGATGGGCCGAAAGAAATATGCCAATCAGCTCCCTTTCCTTGTTGAGCTTCTCTATTTTTGTCCATTCCGGCCCTTTTGGTATCGCCGGTTTGGGGAATTCGAATCCGCTGGTGCTGTCAAACAGAAGGGCCTGATTGTTCTGCCTGTCAGCCTGAACTTTGCTGCCGTAACGAATAAGATTTTCTATGAAAGTGTTTCCTTTTTCATCGGTTGCAAAAAAGCTGTGACGATTAGGCTCGCTGAATTCATCAAACGCTCCTGAAGAAGCCAGAGCTTCAATGCATCGTTTGTTTGCGGAATGAAGGTTGACACGTTCGGCAAAATTGTAAATATCGGTGAAAGGACCGTTTGCCTCCCGCTCTTCAATAATCTTCTGTACTGCAAGTTCTCCAACCCCTTTTATTGCGCCCAGTCCGAACCTTATGTTTCCCTTGCTGTTAACCGTGAATTTAAGGTCGCTTTCATTAATGTCCGGACCCAGTACCGATATTCCAAGCCGCCTGCATTCATCCATAAAGAGAGTGATCTTCTTTATATCTGATATATTCCTGCTGAGCACTGCAGCCATGAATTCGCCCGGGTAGTGTGCCTTCAGGTATGCTGTTCGGAAAGCAATAAGGGCATAACACGTTGAATGAGACTTATTGAATGCATACTGTGCAAAAGCTTCCCAGTCTACCCATATTTTCATGGCATCTTTTTCTTCGTAACCCTTTTTTTTACAACCTTCAAGGAACAAAGCCTTCAGCTTGTCCATTTCAGATATTTTCTTTTTCCCCATAGCCTTGCGAAGGGAGTCGGCCTGACCCCTTGTAAATCCTCCAAGCGACTGTGACAGGAGCATGACCTGCTCCTGGTAGACTGTAATACCGTAGGTGTCATTCAGGTATTTTTCCATCACAGGAAGGTCGTAATCTATCTTTTCCTTTCCTTGCTTACGACGAATGAATGAAGGTATGTACTCCATAGGCCCCGGACGATAAAGGGCGTTCATTGCTATCAGGTCTTCAAAACGGGTTGGCTTAAGTTCCCGGAGATACCTCTTCATCCCTGTTGATTCGAACTGGAATACTGCAGTGGTATCCCCTCTGCTGAAAAGTTCGTATGTTTTTTCATCGTCAAGGGGAATATTTTCGAAATCTACATACTCGTTCTTCGACTTGGCAATTGCTTCTATCGCATCCCTTATTATGGAAAGGGTCTTGAGTCCAAGGAAGTCCATCTTCAGCATTCCCACGTTTTCAACATGGTTGCCGTCGTATTGTGTAAGCAGAAGTTCAGAATCCTTGCTGGTACATACCGGAATATGCTCTGTAAGCTCTTTTTCTGAAATAATTATTCCGCAGGCATGAATACCGGTATGCCTTACCGATCCTTCAAGTATTTCGGCAAACTTAAGGGTTTTGACCACCTCTTCAGATCCTTTCTTCCTGGCTTCATTGAGTTCCCTCACCTCTTCAAATGCTTTTTTCAGAGAAATTCCAGGTCTTTCCGGCACAAGTTTTGCGAGTTTGTCAGCTTCGGGCAAGGGAAGGCCCTGAATGCGCGCAACATCACGTATTGCCATTTTGGCTGCCATTGTACCGAAAGTTATAATGTTTGCTACCCTGTCTTTTCCGTATTTTTCCACAACCCACTTCAGGATTTTTTCACGACCCTCTTCATCAAAATCTATATCTATGTCGGGCATGGAAATTCTATCGGGATTAAGAAAGCGCTCGAAGAGAAGGTTGTATTCAATCGGGTCCACATCAGTTATCCTGTTGCAGTATGCAACTAAAGATCCTGCAGCCGATCCTCTTCCCGGACCTACCGAGACCCCCATTTCTCTTGCGGCATTCAGGAAATCCTGTACTATAAGGAAGTAACTTGAAAACCCCATATTTTTTATAACCCCAAGCTCAAAATCTATCCTTTCCTTCATCTCATCGGTTATTGCCTTGTAACGTTTTTTTGCCCCCTCGTATGTAAGATGGCGAAGGTATTCGTCATCACCGGTAAAACCTTCCGGTATGGGGAAGTCAGGCATTATCGGAGGGCTGTCGAGTTCATAGAATTCAACCTTTTCAGCAATATCCATTGTATTATCCAGTGCTTCCGGGATGTCTCCGAAAAGCTCCAGCATCTCGTCCGGGTTCTTGAAATATTCCTGGCCTGTATACCTCATCCTGTCGGGATCATCAAGGTCTTTCCCGGTGTTGAGGCATATCAGACGGTCGTGTGCACCGGCATCCCCTGCATTGATGAAATGGATATCGTTGGTGGCAACTACCTTGATATTATGCTTTTTTGATATTTCAACCAGCTTGCTGTTTACTTCCTGCTGTACATTGAATACCTCACTGTCAATCTGAGGGTCACCGGAAGGATGTCTTTGAAGTTCAAGGTAAAAGTCATCTCCAAATTCTTCTTTGTATTTTAAAGCGGTTTTTTCCGCCTTTTCCGGGCCGTTATTTACCATAGCCTTTGGGATTTCCCCGCCAAGACAGCCGGAACAAACTATAAGCCCTTCTTTGTGCTGGAAAAGGAGTTCTTTGTCAATGCGCGGCTTGTAATAAAAGCCTTCTATGTAACCCAGAGATACAAGTTTTAAAAGGTTCTGATACCCCGTTTTGTTTTTTGCCAGAAGAATAAGGTGATAACCGCTCCGGTCTTCACGTCCTGATTTTTCAAACCGGCTGTTTTCAGCTATGTATATTTCGCATCCAATTATGGGCTTTATGTTTCTCTTTTTTGATTCGTCATGAAAGAGTTTAACACCGAACATGTTCCCGTGATCGGTTATGGCAACAGCCTTCATTCCGTTATTAACCGCTTTCCCGATTAATTCCGGTATTTTTGAGGCACCGTCCAGTATTGAAAACTGGGTATGAACATGCAGATGTGTGAATTGTTTCATGAAAACAAGCAAGTTTGAGGGTATTCATTGAAAAAAAACCGAAATAAGCGAAAAGATAAAATTACAAAAACCGGAGGTTAAATAGACTGAAAAATATTACAAATTTTCAACACAGTGATTGGTCGCCGAACGCCCTATATTAAAAGTTTTTAAGGGCAATCAGCATTAGCTTGTTGAAAAAACGGCAGGCTGGTCATATAAATAGCCTTGATGCTTGCATAAATATTAATAATTATTTTATCTTTGCACCCATTATTAAAAAAGTAGGTTTAATTAATTAATTGTAAAAGAGCATGCCTGTAAAGATCAGATTGACAAGACGCGGTAAAAAGAAAAAACCGTATTACAACATTGTAATTGCTGATAGCAGGGCGCCACGGGATGGCAGATACATTGAAAGGATCGGTTCTTATGATCCCAATACTAATCCTGCTACTATTAAAATTGATTTTGATAGGGCATTAGATTGGTTGTTAAAAGGCGCTCAACCTACAGATACATGTAGAGCTATTCTCTCTTACAAGGGAGTTTTAATGAAAAAGCACCTGATGCTTGGAGCTCAGAAAGGTGCACTGACTGAAGAAGAGGCCGAATTGCGTTTTTCTTCGTGGTTAAAAGAGAAGGAGGCGAAAATTGAGGCCAAGCGAAAAACTGTTTTAAGCGAGAAAGACGAGGAAACGGCAAAAAGACTTGAGGCTGAATCAAAAGTCCGCGAGGAACGGGAAAAAGAGATTGCCAAAAGAAAAGCTGAGGAAGCTGCTGAGGAAAAGGCTGAAAGTGTGGCTGAAGGTGCGGAACCCAAGGCAGAAGGCAAAAAGGCAAAGCCCTCCGGAGCTGAAGCAGAAAATCCTTCTGAAGCTGAAACTCCAAAGCCCGCAGATGCAGAAAATCCTTCTGAAGCTGAAACTCCAAAGCCCGCAGAAGCAGAAAAGCCTGCTAAAGCTGAAAGTACAGAGGTAAAGAAGGAAGAGAGTGGTGAGCAATCCGGAGAAGAAGCTGCTGAAGAGAAGAAAAAAGAGGAAAAGGCCCCGGAGAAAAAGGCAGGGAAAGAAGAGAAAAAGAAAGAAGAAAAGGCTCCCGAGACCAAAAAGGAACCTTCAACCGGTTCCAAAGAAGAGGCAGAAAAATCATCTGAAGAGAAAAAACCTGAAGGGAAGTCAGATGAAGAAGGTGGCAAAGAGTAAACACCCGGATAATAAGTTACTGGTTTAATTATTTGCACTTCAGATATAATTGGCAAAATATTCTGAAATACCTGCCGTAAAAGATTTGAAGCTGCTGGGAGTTGTTCTCAAAACTCACGGATACAGCGGAGAGCTTGTTATGAGCCTTTCGTTTGTGCCTGAAAAAGAAATTAAAAAAGGGGAACCGGTTTTCGTTGAAATTGACGGAATTCCGGTTCCTTTTTTTATTGATTACTTTGATGTCAAAACCGATAAAACAGCTTTTGTCAAGTTTGACGACACAGATACAAGCCGTAAGGCTTCACGTTTTACAGGCTGTAATATTTTCACCGGGGCACCGGTCAGGGAAAGTAATGAATCATCCGATTATTCTCTTTCGGAGCTTGAAGGATACACAGTGACAGACAGGATATCGGGATATTCAGGGATACTGAAAGAGTTGATTGATCTGCAGTCTCATTCCCTCATGCAGATAGAATGCAGGGGCAAGGAGGTGCTGGTGCCTCTGCACGAAGACATTATAGTATCAATTGACTCCCGGAGGAAAGCAATTATTATTGATGCACCGGAAGGACTTTTCGAACTCTGAAATCATCTCAGCCCGGACCCGGTTCATTGTTAACGTATCTTTATAATTTCTCCCTTTTCACTGAACTTAATGATTTCAGAAGGGGCGGCATGCTTGTTTTCATCCTGCCGCCACTTCACGACATAGTCTGCTGACTCCTTGATTTTTTCCAATATTTGTTCAAATCTGGCGGGGTAAGGGTCTCCGCTCATATTGGCAGAAGTGGAAACTATCGGCTTGCCCAGCTTTTCAATCAGCGCCCTGCAAAAGTCCTCTCTTACTACCCTGATGCCAATGGTGTTTTCTTTACCTACAAGAGATACAGGGAGGTTCATAGCATTCGGAAATATTATGCTTAGAGGCTTATCGGCCGATTCAATGAATGTGCGGGTAATATTCGGCACATATTCCACATAGGAGTGGATCATTTCTATCCTGTCAACAAGAATCAGCATCTGTTTCCTGTCATTTCGGTCTTTAATAGAATATACACGCTCTACCGCTTCAGCATTGGTTGCATCACATCCGATTCCCCAGATAGTGTCGGTGGGGTAGATTATAATACCACCTTTTTTTATTGCGTTATATGCATTTGAAAGATCATCAGGCTTATACATCGGGATAATATTTTAATTTATTTTGATTCCGTATTTTCTGCAAGCAATTCTCAAACGGCCACATTATATTCCCTGAGTACATCGTTAAGGGTGGTCTTCTTGTCGGTTGACTCTTTTCTTTTCCCTATTATCAAGGCGCAGGATACCTGGTAATTGCCTGCCGGGAACTGACGGGTGAAGCTTCCGGGTATAACAACGGAACGTGATGGCACAACTCCCTTGTGTTCAAAAGGAGCGCTGCCGGTTACATCAATGATTTTGGTAGATGCGGTAAGAACTACATTGGCTCCAAGGACTGCCTCTTTTTCAATCCGCACTCCTTCAACAACAATGCAGCGCGATCCGATAAAGCTGTTGTCTTCTATTATGACAGGAGCCGCCTGTATGGGTTCCAGCACTCCGCCTATTCCGCTTCCGCCGCTCAGATGCACATTTTTCCCTATCTGAGCACATGAACCAACTGTTGCCCAGGTGTCGACCATTGAATACTGGTCAATATAAGCTCCAATGTTAACATATGAAGGCATCATTATTACTCCTTTACCAAGGAACGACCCGTAACGGGCAACGGCATGCGGAACAACCCTTACACCAAGCTTGTCATAATCCCTTTTTAACGGTATTTTATCGTGAAACTCAAGAGGGCCTGCGTTTAAGGTTTCCATTTTGCTTACGGCAAAATAGAGGATTACGGCCTTTTTTACCCACTCATTTACCTTCCACCCGCCGGCAGAGGGCTCGGCAACCCTTATTTTTCCCTTGTCCAGACTTTCTATTGTTGAACTTATTGCTTCCCTGGTTTCCTTTTGCTTTAAAAGCTCCCGACTTTCCCAGGCTTTTTCAATAATTTCAGAATAGCCGTGCATCATCTCTTTTTTTGGCAAAGGTACAACCATTTGCTGACTTTTACCATTATTGCATGGAATGCCTTTCAATTGTACGAATGGAAAAGTGTAAAAAATTTCAGAAGAAATTAGGGGCTTTTAAAGGATAATTGATTTATTTTGAGATTTAAAAATATATAAAATACGGTTATGGACAAATCAAATATTCCCTCTTACAAAGATATAGAATCTGCACATAGAAAGATTGCTCATAATATCCATGAAACCCCTGTAATAACCTGTTCTGCTATTAACGGACTGGCAGGTGCATCTCTGTTTTTTAAGTGTGAAAATTTTCAGAAAGCCGGGGCCTTTAAGTTCCGTGGAGCTTCAAATGCTGTTCTTTCTCTTTCCGATGAAGATGCCCGTAAAGGCGTGGCAACTCACTCTTCCGGGAATCATGCCGCAGCACTTGCTCTTGCCGCTAAACTGCGGGGTATTCCTGCATATATAGCAATGCCCGAAACTGCTCCCGCGATCAAGAAAAAAGCAGTTGCAGGATACGGTGCAAAGATAAGATTCTGTCAGCCTACGGTGGAATCAAGAGAAGATACTTTGCAGAAAATAATTGAGGAGACCGGGGCAACTTTTATTCATGCATATAACGATTTTAACATTATCAGCGGACAGGGTACTGCCGTAAAAGAGCTGCTGAATCAGGTAAAAGATCTCGATGTTATAGTTGCTCCTGTGGGTGGTGGCGGCCTCCTTAGCGGAACCGCCATATGGGCAAAGCATTTTAACCCCGGTATAAGAGTAATTGCCGGAGAACCGGAAAAAGCGGATGATGCTTACAGGTCTTTTAAAACCGGAGTTCTGCAGCCTGCAGTCCCACCCGGGTCTATGGCAGACGGATTGCTTATGCCGCTCAGCGACCTGACATTCAGCATAATCCGGGAGTACGTTGATGAAATAGTCACGGTATCAGAAGAGTCAATTGTGGGTGCAATGCAACTAATCTGGGAAAGAATGAAGATAATTGCGGAGCCATCTTCTGCAGTTGCACTTGCAGCTGTTATTAAGAAAAAGCATGAGCTAAAGAAAGTAAGGACAGGTATCATATTATCCGGAGGAAATGTTGATCTGAAAAAACTGCCCTTTTAATTTGCAGCCGTTCTCTGTATCTTATGGGACAGGATTTCACTAGTTGTATCTGCAAATAAAATGTTTTCTGTCTGGTCTCTGAAGAGTTTTCACAGGGTTTCTGAAAATACAACAACAATTCACTGAAGCCCTTTCTCCTTTATCTCCCCGATATTGATGATCGTGCCTTATTTCCCCTGTTGAATGTAAAATTGGTTTGAAGCGGATAATGATCAGACAGTTCTATTGAAGGGGAACAGAAGTAATAAGACTGCAGGATCCTGCTGTGAAGGATATAATCAATCCTGAAAAGCGGAATGGCAGAAATGTATGTAGTACCCAACCCGCTACCGGATTGGGAGAATGCATCATTAAGCCCCAGTCTTCTTAACCTTCTGTATGTATGTGAAACAGGTGTTTCGTTGAAGTCTCCTGTAATAATAACCGGGTAAGGGGATTCCGAAATGTTTTTAACAAGTGTATCAACCTGCCTGGAACGCATTTTGTATGCCTGGTTCATTCGCCGGGCTAAATTCCTGAAACCACTTATATCTCTACCGGTTTTCCCGGCAGCCAGTTTATCTATGAAATCAAGATCTTCCCGTGAAAAGTTAAATGACTGCAAATGGTTGTTGTAAACGCGTACAGTATCGTTGTTTATCTTAATATCGGAATAAATGGTAATATTGCTTGTGTTTTTGTACCTTATCTCTCCCCTGTTCAAAATCGGATACCTGCTGAAAGTTGCCATGCCAAAATTAAAATTACTTCCGGTGCTTCTTGAAAATGCAATATGTGAATGCCGGTTGTGCAACCTGCTGTAATTTCTGGTTTCGTTGAACGGGTCATCCTCCCTGTAAAAATATTCCTGTATAGCTATTATATCAGGATCTTCACTGAGTATAAACCTGTAGATACTGTCCCTGACCCATTCGTCGCCAATCCATTCATAAAGATCAAACAATCGAACGTTATATGACAGGAACGAAAAAGTGTTGTCAAGTTCCCGGGGAGCTCTGTTATGTGGGTTTATACTGAAAGTATTTGAAAGATGTCCCCACCCCATCAAAATAACTATTAACGGCAGAAGAAATACTTTTTTTTTTTTGACAGCCCAGACAACTGCAAAGACTATATTGACAAAAAGGAAAAAAGGGTAAGCAATTCCGAACAATGCGAAAAACCAGAAGTCGTGGGGATGGATATAAACCGACAAGTATGAAAATATCAGCAACAGTATAAAAACAAGGTTAACACGCAGCAGCGTACCGTCAAAAAATCTTTTTATTCTGTCACGAAAGTTCATCCGTATATCATTTTGTCTGCCTAAGGCTGATGGGGGTTTCATTTGTATATCATTTTTCTGCCACAGGCTGATAAGGGTTTTACTTGAAAAAAAATTTATTAAATACTACAATGACAGGAAGTGGCGATGTAAATAAAAAGTTCTCCTCCTGCATAATAACTGAAAGAGGGCTAACTTCTACTGCTCATTTTGAAAAGTATCTCTTTCTCTTCTTTCGTCAGGCTGTCATATCCGGACTTTGATATTTTTTCAAGTATTCCGTCAATGACCTTCTGCCTTTCTGCTTTTTGCTTGTTGTATTCGTAATCGGTTCTGGGCTTTTCGTTCCTGTAGGTAACCTTGAACTTCTTACGGGGTTTGAGAAGGGTTACCAGATTATCAATGATTTTATTGATGCCGGTAGTAAGATCTTTTCCTTTCCGGTATTGCCCGGTAAAGATATAGCCGAAAAATGCTCCCCCAAGATGAGCAATGTGCCCTCCTGCATTGTGTGAGGCTATATTTATTATATCCAGTATAACTATTACAAGTGCAATATACTTTAGTTTGACCGGCCCCAGGAACAAAAGATAAATTGTATAGTTCGGCACATATGCTGAGATGGATATTACAACGGCAAGAACTGCAGCCGAAGCCCCGAGGGCACGCGACATTAGCACAACATCCTCAAATGCAGGGAAGAGATTGAATGAGGCAATATAAAACAGGGCTCCTGCAAAACCTCCCAGAAAATAGACGCCAAGAAGTTTCCTTTCGGAAAGAAACTCGAGGAATATGCGCCCGAACCAGTAAAGCCATAGAATATTGAAGAGGATGTGTAAAAAACTTTCGTGCAGGAACATATAGGTAATGATTGTCCAGGGCTTGGTTATCAGGACGTGAAGGTTGGCAGGAAGTGCAAATATATCAACTACTGCGGGTGTTACAGTTCCGCCGGCGCCAGCCAGGAAAAAAATGACCTGCAGGAGTTTTATAATAACAAAAACTGCAAGATTAACATATATAAGTCTTGTGAGGACGCTACCCCTTTTGAATGATTCGATTATTTCGTCAAAAACACTCATTTTCTACTTTTAATTAGATAACTTATCAGATTTTCAAACGGTGTCAGAAGAAACTGCGTCTGTTCCTGCTCCAGTATTTTATCAGTATGAACCCGAACAGCATCCCGCCCAGGTGTGCAAAATGAGCTATATTGCTTCCCGGCCGTGTAAGGCCAAGGTAAAGCTCAATTACACCGTAGGCAATTACAAAATATTTTGCCTTGATCGGGATGGGAGGGAATAAAAGCAACAGTTGTGTGTTGGGGAAAAGCATTCCGAAAGCAAGCAATACTCCGAAGACAGCTCCTGAAGCCCCGACAGTCGGGATATTCATCTGCTGCCTCACGCTGTTTTCGACCATAGTGATTGCCTGGTTAATATAGGCTGCACTTTCAGGGTTGTTCTGCCAGTTGGTTATAAAATCATACACCTCTCTTCTCGGCCTTGAAATGTGGTCTTCTATAAAAGCGGCAAAAAGTTCCGGGGATGGCGTGTTTATGAATGCATTGGCAGAACTGACCATTGATGATATTTCAATCCAGTTCACAAATGTATGCAGAACGGCAGCACCGACCCCTGTAACAAAATAGTAAATAAGGAACCTTTTGCTTCCCCATACCCCTTCAAGCACCCTTCCGAACATCCAGAGGGCAAACATGTTAAAGAACAAATGTGCCAGGCCGCCGTGCATGAACATGTGTGTAACAAACTGGTATGGCTGAAAGTATTCCGACCTGAAGAAATAGAGACCGAAAACCCGGTTTATTTCAACACCAAAAGTGCTTCTCATCACGAAACCGATGAACAGCATGAGAATGTTTATGATCAGAAGGTTTTTGACAACCAGGGGTATTCCACCGAACCGTCCTATCATTTTATTGCCTGTTTTTCTGTTTCAGGTTAAACAATTATTTTTTCAATATGTTTTCAGTTAGACGGGGAAGATGAAGCTTCCCTTATTAAATCCTAAAAACAGTAAATCCTTCTTATGTAAAAATAGCAATTGGCTTTGTATTTCATAGTTTATTTATCCTAATACTTGTTGAAAAAGAGTTTTACCGGAACTTTTTATCCAGATCATCTATCGAAAGGATATCGATTACCGGTTTACCGTCGGGGGAATAACTGGGCATCTTGCAGGCGAACAGCTTGTCAATTATTTCCTGCATCTCTTCCCTTGAAAGAGATCTGTCGTTTATTGCGGATGCTCTGGCAAGTGTTAATGCCAGATTTTCTCTTGCCCCTTCTTTTAAACTTGTTCCTGAAGTTTTGTATTCATGCAAAAAATTCTGAATCACCCCGGCCGGGTCGCTTTTTTCCGTTCCGGCAGGACTGCCGTAAACAACCAGCGTATTGCGACCGAAATCACGTATATCGAAACCCATGTTTGAAAGATCATCAAGCAGTTCAGACATTATTGCAAAATCTGCAGAGTTCATTTCAACAGTTACCGGGTAAAGGTTTTGTTGTGCAATCGCGGATCCGGACTCGACAGCTTCGGAATATTTTTCAAAAAGTATCCGTTCATGTGCCCTCTTCTGATGGATTATCATCAAACCCGACTTTACAGGTGTAAGGATGTATCTGTTTTTCAGCTGCATTAATGCCGGCATCCAGGCAGATTCGTCAAACAGTCCTTTACGGGCACCATCTTCGCTTTCTGTTTCCAATGGGCTGGCAGATTCAGAGGAAGGAGCTTCATGAAAATCCTTGTAAAGCTGTTCCCAGTTTTCGTACTTACCCTTGCCGGGGTTGCGCCATCTACCCTTTTTCCCTGCGGCTTTATCTTCTTCGAACGGGTTATAATTGTAGTTTACCGGTATGTCAGGAGGTCTTACCGGACCGTCTTTGTCGGATACGGGAATATCTATCAGTCCCTGTGTATCAAAATCGATCGAAGGAACAATGTTGAACTTGCCCAGCGCCTGCTTAACCGATGCATTCAGAATCTGCCAGACCGCTCTTTCATTTTCAAACTTGATTTCAGTTTTTGTGGGATGAATATTAATATCAATTGTAGAGGGGTCGGCAGTGAAGTATATAAAATATGAAGGAATGCTGCCCGATGGCAGTATCTTTTCATAAGCCAGCTGTAAAGCTTTATGAAAATAGGGGTGTTTCATGAACCGGTTGTTGACAAAGAAGAATTGTTCTCCCGATGTTTTCTTTGCCAGTCCGGGTTTCCCGATGTACCCTTTAATATTTGCAACACCGGTTTGGGTTTCCAGGTCAATAAGCTGCTGGTTGATATTTTTGCCAAACAGGTGCATTATACGCTGCCTGATATTTACCGGTGGCAGGTGAAGAATCTCAGTGTTATTGTGGTGGAATGAAAATTCCGTTCCGGGGTGGGCAAGGGCTATACGCTGAAATTCGGTTATTATATGTTTTAGCTCGGTAGAGTCTGCTTTAAGGAATTTACGTCTTGCAGGAACATTGAAAAAAAGATTTTTTATTTTTATTGAAGTGCCCTGCTTGCATGCAACAGGCTTGTGTGAAACCAGGGTTGAAGCTTTAATTTCAATTTGAGTTCCGACCTCATCTTCCTGCCGGCGGGTCTGCATTTCAACTTCAGAAATAGCGGCAATTGAGGCAAGCGCTTCACCACGGAAACCCATTGTCTGGATTGCAAAAAGATCGTCTGCACTCCGGATTTTCGATGTTGAATGTCTTTCAAATGAAAGCCTTGCATCGGTCTCACTCATCCCGCAACCGTTGTCAACAACATTTATAAGGGTTTTCCCGGCATCTTTAACTATAACTGTTATAACCGTACTGCCGGCATCCATAGAGTTTTCCATAAGTTCCTTGACCACGGAAGCCGGTCTCTGGATCACCTCTCCTGCAGCAATCTGGTTTGCCACTGAATCAGGAAGAAGCTGTATTATATCTGGCATGGAATTTTGCGGGTTTTGATCTATGCAACAATTATATAATAAGCAAGCGCAAACAAAACGAGCAGAATAATCAGCAATCTGATATTTGACCGTTTGACAGCCCTTCTGTTTTTCTTGAAATTGGATCGCATCTGACCCTTAATTCTGACGGCGTGAATCTCTTTGGTAAACTTCCCTGCATCGGGGTCGTCATCTTTAATCCCCATTTCCAGTTTAATCTGTTTGATCTTGTATTCCAGCGCCTCTTTCCTTTCATCATAATATCGGGGCCTGTATTCAAAACGCTTTATTTTGGGAAGTTTGAAAAATCTGCCAAGCATGGTATATTTATTTTTTGCAAAGTTAATTCAATTTTATTTATAAGGAAAAAACCGTTTTTGCCCGTGGTTTTGAACGTTATGTTGAATATTGTTTTAATATTCCATAAATTTACATAAACGGGTTCAAATTTATATGTAACTTAATAACGCATAAATTTTTACATTTAATGTATTTTTTTTCCGGGGCCGGACCGGTCTTATTTTTTTCTGCACTGTCAGGGATTTTTCGCGGAATGATCCTTTTAATTTTTTTGTTTTTCTGCACTTTTTGCGGAAAAGATGAGGGGAACAGTATTTACGGAACTTATGTTGACCCGGTTGACGGTGAAGTTTACCGGACTATTGAAATTGGCGAACAGACCTGGCTTGCAGATAATATAAATAGCGGGGAGATGATTGCGGGCAGTTCGGAGCAGACTGATAACGGGGTTGCGGAAAAGTACTGTTATGATGATAATCCTGAAAATTGCCGGCAGTACGGCGGATTATACCAGTGGGGAGAGGCGATGGGCTATGAAGAAAATGAGGCTGTTCAGGGAATATGTCCATCAGGATTTCATCTGCCCACAGACTCAGACTGGAAAGAGCTTGAGATTTATCTCGGAATGTCACCGGGGGATGCTGATCAGACCTTTTGGAGGGGAACGGATGAGGGAGAACGGTTAAAAGTTCGCGGAGATACCGGTTTCAGATCTCTTTTTGCAGGGAACAGGTATATAACCGGAACATTCAACAAGAAAGGCGAAAGAACCTTCTTCTGGTCATCAACAAAACATTCCGCGGGCTATGCCTGGGGGCGGGCGTTGGATCTTCATGAAAAGAGGATTTACAGGGCTTATTTCAATACATCCTACGGCTTTTCAGCACGCTGTATAATGACTGATTCAAAGCCGTAAAGAACACATCATTTATTTGCCTATGCTTGTTAAGACGTTTGGCAGCGCAGTATACGGAATAGATGCCACTATTATAACAGTGGAAGTGAATGTTACCCCGGGTGTAAACTTTTTCCTGGTAGGGCTTCCTGACAGTGCCGTTAAAGAGAGCCAGCAGCGCATAGAGTCGGCTCTCGTCAGTAACGGATGCAAAATGCCGGGCCGCAAAATAGTTATAAACATGGCGCCGGCCGATATACGTAAGGAAGGATCGGCTTATGATCTGACTCTTGCAACAGGGATACTTGCTGCATCAGGACAGATACCCCCTGAAAGACTTGATAAGTTTCTTATTATGGGAGAGCTGTCTCTTGACGGAGGGGTACAGCCAATAAAAGGGGCATTGCCCATAGCCATAAAAGCTAAGGAGGAGGGTTTCAGGGGGATGATCCTGCCAGTTCAAAATGCCCGCGAAGCGGCTGTAGTAAGTGCCATTGATGTTTACGGGGTTGAAACTATTGCTGAAATTATTGCATTTTTCAGGGGGGAAAGATTTCCTGACCGGGTTTTTGTGGACGCAAGGAAAGAATTTTTATCAAAAAGTGACGGATACGAATATGATTTTTGCGATGTGAAAGGCCAGGATAATGTGAAGCGGGCTATGGAAATTGCAGCGGCATCTTCGCACCACATTCTGATGGCAGGATCTCCGGGTGCTGGCAAAACAATGATAGCAAAGCGACTGCCTTCCGTACTTCCACCCTTTACACTGAAAGAAGCGCTTGAAACAACCAAGATACATTCGGTTGCCGGCAGACTTGCCGGTGACGGCTCGCTAATGACGTGCCGTCCTTTCCGTAGTCCCCACCACACTATCAGTGATGTGGCCCTTGTGGGGGGAGGAAGTTTTCCGCAGCCGGGGGAGATCTCCCTTGCGCATAACGGGGTGCTTTTTCTGGATGAGCTGCCGGAGTTCAGAAGGCATGTTCTCGAGGTTATGCGGCAGCCTCTGGAAAGCAGAAAGATAACCATATCAAGGGCGAAGTTCTCGGTTGAATACCCTGCCGGTTTTATGCTGGTTGCTTCGATGAATCCCTGTCCGTGCGGCTATTATAACCATCCTGAGAAAGAGTGTGTATGTGCTCCGGGTATGGTGCAGAAATATCTCGCCAAAATTTCCGGTCCGCTGATGGACAGGATAGATATTCATATTGAAGTAGTACCGGTTCCATTCGATCAGCTGGCAAGGGAAAATGTTTCTGAAAGCAGCTCTGCCGTTCGCGAAAGAGTTTCTGCAGCACGGACGATACAGGAAAAAAGATTCAGGAAAATAAGCAATGTTCACAATAATGCCCAGATGTCATCAAGGCAGGTAAAGGAGTTTTGCCGCATAAATTCAGCCGGAAGTTCACTCCTGAGAAATGCAATGGAAAGGCTTGGCCTTTCGGCAAGGGCATATGACAGGATACTTAAAATTGCACGTACTATAGCTGATCTTGACGCAAGCTGCGAAATACAAACAGAGCATCTTGCCGAAGCTATTCAGTACAGGAGTCTTGACCGTGAGACCTGGAGAGGGTGAATGATCCGGACGGTTAAAACCGGTTGAATCAGACGGTTAATTTTCCATCCCGGCAAGGATTTTCTCAATTTCTTGAGTGTAAGGGTGGCGGGGATACTTTTTCCTGAATAAGATGAATATATCTTTCAACATGCCGGCATCTATCAGTTCCTCATACATAGGGTATTGTGTGAATAATGACAGCAAAAGGGAATAGGCAAAAATATCGTCATTTGACTTTATATAATCTTTTTGCCAGTTAACAAGCCGGAGGTTTAATGAATCGGTCTTGTTTATGACGGATTTTGCCTCTTCGGTAAACGCTTCGCCGCTTATTATCATGTGGTCTCTTATTTCAGCAAGCCTTTGACTCTCGTCATCCTCATCGGCTTCAGCTATCTTTTCAAGTAATTTTTCAAATTCATCGCTGTAGAGTCTTTGCAAAGATCGAAGGGAATCCATCGCTGCTTCTATACTTTTGTATTGAGGGAGGAAATGCTCCTCTGTTTCATTGTTGAAACTCTGCATCTTCCTGTTCAGCTCTCCTCCTGTTACAATGGTTTCGTTATGTCTGGATGAAGGGTAGAGCCTGAAAACAATTTTGCATGTGTCGGGGAAAAACTGTACAGGCCTGAAATACCCTTTTCTCAGCTCTTCTGAAATGATAATTTCATATTTTTCAAGGTGTTCCGCTTCCAGTAAGTAATTGAATTTGCCTTCTTTAACCGGGATCTTTTTGCCTGAAA
This sequence comes from Bacteroidales bacterium, assembly GCA_007125955.1. Classification (GTDB taxonomy): domain Bacteria; phylum Bacteroidota; class Bacteroidia; order Bacteroidales; family PUMT01; genus PUMT01. The sequence continues at coordinate 31,881 of SLCF01000154.1, forward strand.
CTAAATCTTCTGATTCTTTTACGAGAATGAGGGTATCGCTTAAGATATCAGCAATCTCTCCCTTCAAAATAGTTTTTATATTCTGACCCTGTAATGACATAGATAAAATAAAAAAAGAGATCATTACAGGTATCCTAAGTTTATCAATCATCTTTTTGTTGTATAAACCCCCGCCCTTTTTTAGGACGGGGGTTAAAAACTGTCAATGTAACTTATTCAGCTCTTTAAGCATTAATCAGCTAAAAGAGTGAATAATTGAGCTTACTCATCATCCGGAGCAAACACTGCTGTAATTGTAACATCTGTATCAGGCACTGTCAAAGTTGTGGTTGCCGAACCCGCGTCTGCTACATTTGCAATGTCACCCGTCCACTCAACAAAAGAATAGCCTTCTGC
>SLCF01000072.1 GCA_007125955.1 Bacteroidales bacterium
ATCATAGTACAGGGAATGGGTTATGAAACAAGGATTATTGAACTTGACTTTGATCAGTATAAAACTGATGAGCTGGTTATTGAGATAGAATATACCGGCATTAACATCGATGAGATTGTTGTTACATCATCTCCTACCGGAAGTGGTTTCAGGTACACGTCGGATATGTCAATTATGGGGGAGGAGCTGGCCAGGCGCAGTGAAGTCTCCTTCGGTGAACTTCTCGACGGGGAGCCCGGTGTTGCAATGCGCTCTATGGGTTCTGCTCCTGCACGACCGGTTATCCGGGGCATGGATGGCGACAGGGTGCTTGTTCTTGAAAATGGTGAAAGGATGGGGGATGTTTCCGAATCCGGTGCAGGCCATTCGCTGGCAATGGATCCGGTTTCAACCAGCAGGCTGGAGGTAGTAAAGGGGCCTGCCAGTTTGCTATACGGTCCGAGTGCCCTTGGAGGCGTAATAAATATTTTCACAAATGATATTCCTGAGCGATGGGATATGGGGTCATCAGGTGTTGTCTCCCTTCAGGGGGGAACAATGAACAATATGGGTTCGGGATTGGCACGTTACACTTACGGCACCGAAAACTGGGCGGCAGGCGGAAGGATCGCTTACCGGAGTGCAGGCAATATAAGAACTCCTGAAGGTATAATGCCCGGCACTTATATAGACCATTTTGATGCAGCAACCGGTTTCGGGATAGAAAGGGAAAATGTAACGGGTGGCATAAGCCTTTCTGCCAACATGCAGACCTACGGATTGCCCGAAGAACTTGACGATCCCAATGAAAAGGTGGAGAACCGGCAGCAACGCTATGGATTGCAGGGAAGATTCGGTTTTGAACGTGACGGGTTCTTTGACAAGGCTCAACTGAGATTTCACGGAACCTACCTTTCTCAAAAGGAGGTAGAGATAGAAACCGAGGATGGTTTCACTGAAGAGGAAGTGGAGCTTTCTCATGACAAGCATCTCTTCAGCACCACACTTACAATGCAACACAAGCCGGCCGGTATATTCGACCGCGGTGCTGTTGGGCTGAACATCCACGGCCACAATCTTGAAATAGGAGGTGAAGATGCATATACACCCGGTGAGAAAAGATATAACCTTGGAGTATTCACATTCCAGGAAATACCTCTTGCCTCGAAGTTGCGTCTTCAGGCAGGCCTGAGAGTGGATGCGAACCATATAAGTGCATTGCCAAACCATATTTTCCCTGATGTGGAAGCTTCAAGAAATGCATTTAACTTTACCGGTTCGGTCGGACTGAATTACAGGCCTGCAGAGAGTGTTGAAATAGGGGGTCAGTTTGCCCGCTCACACCGGAACCCGGTCGTTGAAGAGCTGTTTGCTGACGGTCCTCATCTCTGTTCCGGTACATACGAGCTGGGAGATCCCGATATTACGGATGAGATAGGCTATGGAGCCGATATGTTCATTAGCTGGAAAAACGATATATTCAGAATAGAGCTTGCAGGTTTCACCAACTATTTCGACAATTTTATTATTTTCGAACCTGTCGGTGGGACAGATCCGGATTCAGGACTTCCCTTTTTCCAGTATATGGAAGACAAAGCAAGGTTTTACGGCGGTGAGGTCTCGATGAAACTGCAACCTAATGAAAGGTTCACAGCAGGTGTGGGGATGGATTATGTGAATGCCCGCAGGATGACGGGTGACAGGGATTACCTGCCGTTTATACCTCCTTTCAGGGTGAGGACAAACCTGGAGTATGATTACGGAAGGGGATGGGTTGGTGCCGAGGCAAGGACAACTGCCGCCCAGGAGAGGGTCGCCGCCATGGAGGATACTACCGACGGATATACTATTCTGGGTCTTTCTGCAGGATACCGTTTCAACAGCAGCGGAAGGCACATAGTTATTTTGCGTGTGGACAACCTGATGGATACAAAATACAGGGATCACCTTTCACGTGTAGAGGACAGGCACTATTCGATGCCGGGAAGGGATTTCAGACTGTCATACAGGTGGGTATTTTAGACAGGCTCTGTGATTCTGTTTACAATGCCCTTTTAATGGCATCCTCAACAGCCATAGTGAAAACATCTGAAAGTTTTAGTCCCATGGCTTCAATCTGCTGTGGGACTATGCTTGTTTCAGTCATACCCGGAACAGTATTGAGCTCAAGGAAATAGATCGTCCCGTTGCTGTAGAAGTAATCTATTCGTACAATGCCATTGCACTGCAGTGAGTCATATATTAACGATGACATTTTACTGAATTCATTCAGCACTTTTTCCGGAAGTCTTGCAGGGGTTATCTCATCTGATGCACCTTCATATTTTGCAGCAAAGTCAAAAAACTCCGTTTTGCTTACCAGCTCTGTGGGGGGGAAGATAAGTTCCTTCTCCCTTGTTTTAAGCATTCCGCCGGAAAGCTCCATTCCATCGACGCATTTTTCAACCAGAACTTCATTGTCTTCCATAAAAGCCTTTTGCAGAGCAGAATTAAGTTCTCTCTCCTCCTTAACCTTGGTGATCCCGAAGCTGGAACCGCTGTTGTTTGGTTTCACAAAGCAGGGAAACCCTATCTTCAATGCAATATCAGTAAAGCCGGGTTCTTCTTCCCTTCTCAGAAGTATTCCCCCGGGAGTGTTAATCCCCAGGTTAGAGATAAAAATCTTCGTGGCAAATTTGTTGAAGGTCAGAGCTGAAGTCAACACACTGCTGCAGGTGTATGGAATTTTCAGCATGTCAAAATAGGCGGGGAGCTTTCCGTCTTCTCCCGGTGTTCCGTGGATGGTCATGAAAACACAGTGAAATCTTATTATATCACCTTTCACTGTTATGCTGAAATCGTTTTTGTTGACTTCGGGACCGCGGTCATCAGGAGTGCCAAGGTACCATTCGTTATTCCTTATAGTTATAACGTAAGGGTTAAATCTGTTTTTATCCAGTGTGCGGGCAACCGTTGCAGCTGTTTTTAAAGATACTGAATACTCAGATGAGTCACCTCCTGTAACGACTGCTATATTGATCCTTCTGTTTTGCTGAGCTCTCATTTAAATATCCAGTTATTTATTCCATCTCCCTGCCTGATAGGTATTTACGCCATTTTTCCAAAACTGTTTTCATATCTTCAGGCAAGCCTGCTTCAAAACAAAGCTTTTCACCGGTCAG
>SLCF01000057.1 GCA_007125955.1 Bacteroidales bacterium
ATAAACAACGGCGGCGTTCAGATGATACTCAAAACAGTTTCGGGCGACGTTTACCTGCGAAAAAGATAACGAACAGATAGTTCCTTTTTAAAACCCGGCAACCTGCTTTTAAAAAGGTGCCGGGTTTTACATTTGCAACCACCTTTTTTACAACTGCCTGGCATAAAACTTTTCCACGTTTGAACTTTTTACGTTAAAAACTGTTAAATTCTGAAAACTTTTTCAGTTTTTATATTTTTCTGCTACTTTTGCACCTTTAATTAAATTATTACAAATGACGCCAAAGGAAATAATTGCAGAGCAGGCTATAGAGATGTTTTTCAGCTCGGGGATCAAGTCGATCACCATGGATGATATTTCAAGGGAAACAGGTGTATCTAAAAGGACTATATATGAGAATTTCAGGGACAAGGACGAACTGGTAAGCACTTGCCTGAAAATGATGGATGAAAGGTTCGGAAATAAGTACGAACGGATTGAAAAAGAAGCAGAGAATTCAATAATCATGGTCCTGCGTTTCATGAAGCTGGGTATAGACATATTCAACACAATTAATCCCCTGTTTTTCAGCGACCTGAAAAAGTATCACTTTAAGGTGTGGAAAGAGACTATGGCTGAAAGGGATAAAAAGCATTATGCCAGAACCCTTTCGATTCTGAGAAAGGGTATGGAAGAGGGAATGTTCAGAAATAAAATAAATATTGAAGTGGTTGCAATACTTTTGAATGAACAGCTCAGGATATTATCTGATGAAACTGTTTTCCCGGCTTCCAGGTTCCCGAAATCAGTTGTATTTGAAAATGTGATGATTAACTTTTTCCGTGGAATAGCAACTATAAAGGGGCTTGAACTGATTGAAAAACACCTTGGCGAGGAGTCAGATATTTCTGTTACAGTTTAACCATATATCTAAGATTAAAACAATATTGCTACACACAATTTTTTTCAGCAACCATTAATGATTCAAATTTTTTAATACCAGTAAATATGCCAAAATGTTCTTTTGCCAAATTAATTCTCCTGGTCAGCTTTTTTACCGGAATTGGTATCCATGCCAAAGCACAGGAAGAGTTGCACCTCACACTTGACAGTGCAAGGTATCACGCACTTGAGTACAATAAGAACCTCCTAAATGCGGGACTTGCAGTTGATGAGGCAGATCATGCCCTTAGGGAAGCAATTGCCCGGGGACTGCCCCAGCTTGATGCTGCAATTGATTACAACAATTTTTTCGGCTCAACTGCAGAGATAACGATGGGCCCTGTTCCAACAGAGATCGAGTTTAATCCTACAAGTAACCTTAACATATCGGTTGGTCAGCTTGTCTTCAGCGGCAGTTATATTGTGGGAATACAGACAGCAAGGCTTTTCAGGGAGATAACCGAAACAAGCCTGGAAAAATCGAGGCTTGATATAAAATCACAGGTCACACAATCCTACTACCTGGCTTTGGTTTCCGAGGAATCAAAGGCTATTGTTAAGCAAAACATTGAGAACATGAAGGATATACAGAAGAAAACACGAGCAATGGTAGATGCGGGAGTAGCGGAGGAGGTTGACTACGACCAGCTTTCAGTCCAGGTAAACATGCTTGAGAACTCACTCAGAGCAGCCGAAAGGCAGGTCGAACTTGCACATAATATGCTTCTTCTTCAGACCGGGCTGCCTGCAGATACCGAACTGGTGCTGACTGACCGTCTGTCAGGCTTTGTGAGTGAAACCGATTTCCATACCAGTCTGGCAACCCCCTTCAATCTTCCTGAAAATGTCGACTATCAGATAATGGAACTCCAGGAGAAAGTTGCAGGGAAACAGGTAAACCTCGAAAGAGCCTCTTTTCTTCCAACGATCACCGGTTTTTACAATTACACGGAAAAGCTCCTTAAACCTGAATTTGACATTACCCCGAACCATGTTATAGGATTTAACATAAGTATTCCGATTTTTTCCAGCGGGATGAGATCTGCAAGGGTTAATCAGGCAAGGATAAATCATCAGATCGCAGAGAATCAGAAGGAATTGCTTGCCGATCAGCTGTCAATACAGGAAAAGCAGCTCAGATTCAATTTAAACAATGCTATTGAGCAGTATGAAAGTCAGAAGGCAAACCTGGAGGTTGCAGAAAGAGTTTTCAGCAATCTGAAAAAGAAATATGAGCAAGGGCTTGTTTCCAGCCTTGATCTGACAACAGCAAACAATAATTACCTGCAGGCCGAAAACAGCTACATCCAGGCAATGATCGGGTTACTCGAAGCGCAGGTGGAAATGGACAAACTTTTGAATTCGATTTAGTACAACAAGAAATATGAGCAATTTTATGAATTTGAAACCCACTATATTTTTTATAAAAATGAATATTATCAAGTTATTTAAAGCATTATTTCCGGCTACGGCAATCGCATTGTTTTTTTTCAGTTGTTCCTCAGCAGATGGGGAATCTGATAACGAAACAGCCGAAGAGCGGGTGGAGCCTGTAAGGGTGATCGAAATTGATTACAGTGAGATTTCCCGTAGTATTACACATATTGCAACCCTTCAGCCATTTATGGATATACATCTTGCCCCTGCTTCTCCCGGCCGCATAGAAAGAATTAACGTAGAGGCAAGCGACAGGGTAAGCAAAGGAGATTTGCTTGTTGAAATGGATAAAACTCAACTTAACCAGGCATTGGTTCAGTTGCAAAACCTGGAAAAAGATTACCGCAGGCTCGAAACACTGAAAAAAGAAGGAAGCATTCCCGAGCAGCAGTACGACCAGATCAAGACACAGTATGAAGTTGCTCTTTCAAATGTTGAGTTCCTTAAGGAAAACACCACACTTGAAGCACCTTTCAGCGGAACCGTTTCCGGCAGGTATTTTGAGAACGGGGAGATGTTTACCGGCACTCCCAACACACCGGAGGGAAAGGCTGCTATTCTTTCACTTGTTGAAACCGGCAGACTGAAAGTTTCAGTAAATGTGTCTGAAAGATTTTATCCTTCTATAAAAACAGGTATGCCTGTTTCAATAAAATCTGACATTTATCCCGGTGAAGAGTTTTCAGGTTCTGTCTTAAGGATCTATCCGGTAATAGATAATCTTACCAGGACTTTCAGGATTGAACTTGTTGTGCCAAATCCCGGCGAAAGGTTGAGGCCCGGCATGTTTGCCAGGGCAACTCTTGATGTAGAAAGTGCAGAGACACTGGTTGTCCCCGCAATTGCCGTATTGAAGGTGCAGGGATCAAACGACAGGTACGTATTCATTGAAGAAGACGGAAGAGCCAAAAGGGTTGTTGTGGAGATAGGTGACCGGTATGACGACATGGTTGAGATCATCTCAGATGAAATTGCTCCAGGAGACAACCTGGTGATTGCAGGACAGGGGCGCCTTGTTGACGGGGTGGCCGTACAGGTTGAAAAGTAATAAAACGGAATTGATCACTCAAGAATAACCAACACTAAATATGAGTATATACAAAAGCGCCGTAAACAAACCCATCACAACACTGATGATATTTGTAGCAATTATCGTGATGGGTATATATTCCCTTATATATATACCGGTAGACCTTTATCCCGAAATGGACCCACCATACATTTCTGTAATAACAAGTTACCAGGGAGCCAATGCGAGCGATATAGAAGTAAATGTTACACGCCCCCTTGAAGATGCCCTCAACAGGGTTGACAACCTGAAAGAAATATCATCCACTTCAAGCGACAATGTTTCGGTTATATTTCTCGAGTTTGACTGGGGATCGGATTTGAACGAGGCTTCAAATGAGATCAGGGATGCAATTGACCTGTTATTCGATTACCTGCCCGACGGGGTAAGCCGACCGACTATTTTTAAATTTGATCTGAGTATGTTCCCGATACTCTTCTATGCAATCACTGCAGATGAAAGCTACAGCGGTCTGTCCAAAATACTTGAGGAAAGGTTAATTAACCCCCTTAACCGGATTGACGGTATAGGAACAGTTATGCTAATGGGCACACCTGAAAGGAAAATATATGTAGAAGCAGATCCCGTTAAGCTGGATGCTTATAACATGACCATTGAACAGATTGGTAATACTATACAGGCGGAGAACATGAACATGCCTTCCGGAAAGATCAAAATGGGGATGATGGATTACCAGCTGAGGGTTGAAGGAGAAATAGAGGAGAGCTATGAGCTGGAAAACCTTGTGGTAGGACATTTCCAGAACAGTTCAATATTCCTGCGGGATGTGGCTGAAGTAAGGGACACGTTGAGGGATTTGACTATTGATTCACGAATTGTCGGCCAGCAGGGAGTCAGGATGATGGTAATGAAGCAGTCTGACGCCAACACTGTAACTATTGCTTCTGATGTAAGGGAGGCTATTTCTGAGCTTGAAAAAGAGCTGCCTCCTGACATAGAGATAATGCAAATTTTCGATACATCGGAGTTTATAAGAGATTCCGTAAACAATTTGTCACAAACAATTTTTTGGGCAATTATTTTCGTTGTGCTGGTGGTTCTCTTTTTTATCGGCAAATGGAGAGCTACCTTTATTGTAATGCTCACAATACCAATATCCCTTATAGTCTCTTTTATTTACCTTTTCATCACAGGCGGGTCAATTAACCTGATCTCCCTCTCTGCACTAACTATAGCTCTGGGTATGGTTGTTGACGATTCAATTGTGGTATTGGAGAATATATCAAAGCATGTGGAACGCGGCACCAGTCCGCGCGAAGCCGCAATATATGCAACCAACGAAGTGTGGCTTCCTGTTATCATAACCACGCTCGTTATTGTTGCTGTTTTCTTTCCGCTGACCCTGGTTGGCGGGATGACGGGTGTGTTGTTCAAGCAGTCAGGCTGGATAGTCTCGATCACCGTGATCACATCCACAATTGCCGCAATAACGCTGATCCCGATGCTCGCATCACAACTGCTTGAAATAAAGAAAAAGATGGAAGGCAGGCGCCGTCCATTCTACGGGAGAACCATTGAACCGTTCATTAAAAAACTGGAAAGTGCTTATGAGGGGATGATCAGGTTTGCCCTTAAACACAAAAAGACAGCCCTTCTCATTGCATTTGCAATTTTCGCCGGCTCATTGCTGCTGCTCAGGTTTATAAGCTCGGAATTCATGCCTGAAGCTGACGAAAGCAGGTTAAATGCTGAAATTGAGCTTACCACCGGCCTCCGGGTGGAAGAGACAATGAAGGTGGCAAGGGAACTGGAGAGAATAATTGAAGAAAGATATCCTGAAGCGAGAATCTATGCAGTTTCATCAGGTTCGGATGATGAAGGCGGGATGGCAGGTTTGTTCGGACAAACCGGTTCAAACATGATTGAAGTTGTAATAGGTTTGTCACCTATTGAGAAAAGGGAACGGTCTGTTTGGGATATTGCAGAAGATTTCAGGCACCAGCTGGAACAAATCCCTGAAATTGTTGAGTTCTCTGTTACTGCAGCAGGAGGAGGAATTGGAGGCACTACGGTTGATGTTGAGATTTTCGGATACGATTTCAATGTTACAAGCGGTATTGCTCATGAAATAAGAACCCGTATAAATAATATCCCCGGTGCGGCAAATGTTCAGGTAAGCCGCAAAGATGAGAGACCTGAGCTTCAGGTGGTGCTTGACAGAACAAAGCTGGCTGAAAACGGACTGAACACTGCAATGGTTTCCAGTACTCTTCGTAACAGGGTAGCAGGAATGTCCGCTTCCATTTTCCGGGAAGAGGGGGAGGAATACGATATTATTGTAAGGTATGGAGAAGAGTTCAGAAGCTCCATATCAGATCTCGAATCTATAACCGTTACCAATCCTGCCGGCAACAAAATCAAACTCGGGGAGATCGGGGAGGTACAGGAATACTGGAACCCGCCGAACATAGAGAGGAAAAGCAGGGAAAGGGTAGTAACCGTTTCAGCTGAACCTTCAGGAATTGCCCTTGGCGACCTTGCAGAAGAGATCAACTCAATTGTTGCCGACACAGATATTCCCTCCGGAGTATATATAAACGTGGGAGGTGCTTATGAAGACATGATGGAGTCCTTTATGGATCTTGGATTACTTCTGATTTTAAGTATAATCCTGGTATTCCTGATTATGGCATCGCAGTTTGAATCTTTTGTTATGCCTTTTGTAATTATGTTCTCCATACCTTTTTCATTTACGGGAGTTATCCTGGCCCTGTTCATCACCAACACTAACCTCAGTATAATCGCCGGTCTTGGAGCAGTATTGCTTATCGGTATAGTTGTTAAAAACGGAATTATACTGATAGATTACATCAACCTGATGCGTGACCGCGGTAATCCACTTAATGAAGCGATTGCCATATCGGGAAGATTAAGGCTCAGGCCGGTACTTATGACTGCCATAACCACAATGATGGCAATGCTCCCTATGGCACTAAGCAGGGGTGAAGGAGCAGAGATCTGGAGCCCGATGGGTATTACGCTTATCGGGGGACTCTTGTTTTCGACTGCCGTTACCCTGATACTTATCCCGGTGGTTTACGGCATTGTTTCTCGTCGTGGCGAAAGGGATAAACTCAAGAAAATAAGGACAAAATTTACTTTTATGAACGGTAATCAGTACTAGGAAATCAACCCAGACAATAGAGGATATGAAAGCAGTAATGATCATATTTAACCAGGCAAACACCGAAAAAGTGGAATTCATTTTTGACAGGCTTCAGATCAGAGGTTACACCTGGTGGAGTGAAGTAAAAGGCAGGGGGGCTGAAACAGGTGATCCCCGCATGGGAACACATACCTGGCCGGAGCTCAATTCCGCTGCAATGACCGTAGTGCCTGATAACCGGGTTGATGAACTACTCGAATGCGTAGAGAAGCTGGACAAAATAAACGAGGAGGTAGGTATCAGGGCGTTTGTCTGGAATATTGAAAAAAGCTACTGATTCTGAACGGAACAAGAGCTTTCTTAAATAACACCATGTTACCCGGCCTTCTCCGGCCGGGTAACATATTCATTAGTATAAATTATGTTTAGTAAAATAGTTATCACTATTTTGCCTAATTAAGACTTTGAACTTTTACTTTTCAATCCCATGGATTCCCCACATTTATTCATCTCTTTTTGTCTGCCGAAGGCTGATGGGGGCTTCATCAATAAGTTTTATTCCTTTAGCAGTTGCAATACCCCGGGTGTAATTAACTAACAGGTTGTTGAACACTTCTGTTACAGAAAAATCTCTCCCGGAAAAGAAATCCTGGTCTGAAAAAATGTTTAGCTGCTCAACAAAAATCCTGGCTACCATATCCACATTAATATCTTCCCGGTAAAAACCCTCTTTCACCCCTTTCTCAATCAACTGTTTTGTTATCAGATAATTATTGTGCTGCTGGAGCTGGAATTTTTCATGCCAGATTGAAGGGTAAATACGCTTGAGGTCACTGAAAAACAGCGGATTTACTGCAAGCAGTATTTCATTACCCTTTTTCAAAAATGCAATAATAGCCTCTACAACATTATTGTTATTGTTCAAAATCTTTTCACTCTCTTCCCTCTGCTTTTTAATAATATTGTCAAGGCAGTAACGTATAAGATTGTCTTTATTTGTGAATTGCTCATAAAGAGTTCTCTTGGATATCCCCATACGGAATGCTATATCATCCATTTTGATCTTCCTGATCCCGGCGGACTGAAACATCACTGTTGCGGTTTCAATAATGTCACCATTTACCTCCATAACAAATAACCTGTATTTAACCTCCCTAAATTAACTAAAACTATTAAAATAAAAACGTATATGGATAAAAGGATGATTAAATCCCTATAAAAAAGACTTTCAAACAAAGCTAACGTGTTATTTTAAAGTCGATTAGATAATTATAGCGAAAAAATCAGGAAAGTAGCTCCAAATTAAACATAACTCCTTCGCCCGGTTCTGAATGAACCGAAATATAGCCTTTATTTTTACGAGCGATCTCTCGTGAAAGGCTCAAGCCAATTCCCGAGCCGCCCTTTTTTGTTGTAAAGAAAGGGATAAAAATATTGTCAATAATATCCGGAGAAATTCCCGGGCCATTATCTTTAACCTGAACTAAAACCCTGCCGGGTGAAGCTGGAAAAGCTGACAACAAGATACTGCCCCCATTCACTTCTTTTAACGAATCAATCGAATTTTTCAACAGGTTAATCAGTACTTGTTTCATCTGCTCTTTGTCGGCAAATATTTTCAGTTCCGGGTCAGACAAACGTGTTTCAATTTCAATATCATACTTTTTTGCTTCAGGTCTTATAAGGCTTACTACTTCCTTAAATAACCCTGCTAGCGGAACATTTTCAGGATCAGGTTCCGGCAGCCTTGTAAGCCTTTTGTATGAACCAATGAATTGAACAAGTCCCTTACTCCTGCTTTCTATAGAAATGAGGCTTTCACGGAGGTTTGCAATCTCTTTGTCAGTTAACTTCGAAGAGTCCTTCCTGTTACCCTCGCCTGCAGATAGCATTTCATTCATTGCTTCACTCAGAGACGAAATTGGTGTTACCGAATTCATGATCTCATGGGTAAGTACCCTTATCAGTTTCTGCCAGGATTCCAGCTCCCTCTCCTCCAGTTCACTCTTTATGTCCTGGAGTGAAACCAGTCTGAACTCTTCTTCACGAAGCTTGAAAACTGCACACCTGGCAAGCAAATGACATGTTTTTCCGCTGATATTTATCTTGATTACCCTCTGTTCACCCGGTTCAAATTTTTCGAGATAACCGGGGAGTTCAGGTACCGCCCCGGAAAGGTCGGTAATTTTTTTGCAGGTTTTACATTCAAGCAACTCATCTGCAGCTTTGTTCTGGAAATGAATCCTGCCATCCGGGGAAAAGCATATAAGTGCAACAGATACGTGTTCTACTACCATCTGCAGGTAACGGTAATGAATTTCCTTTTCGATACGGATGTTTTGTATTTCCGAAATTATTGCCGAAAAAGCATTTTTCAGAAAATAATTACCCGTTTTCTCCGCATCTTTTAGTGAATATCCGCAAAAGTCCTTGCTTTTCAGCGCCATCATAAACCGCGCCAGTTGATGCTCGGATCTTTCAGCAAGGAATATAAGCTCCAGCAAAAGAAGTAAAACAGTTAACCCCGATACCGCAGATGTAACATACCATTGCTCGTGGTTCAATGAGAAAACCAAAAAAAGCAATAGAATAAATATGAAAAAAACCCTGATAACTATGCCTAATCTTAAACTGCTAAATACCATATTTTTTCATCTTCCTGTATAGTGTAGTGCGGCCAAGTCCAAGTTCCTTCGCCGCAATGCTTATATTGCCATCATTCTTCCTCAAAGCATTAAGAATTGTTGTTTTTTCAACTTCTTCCAGATTCAGCATCTCCCTGGCTTTATTAATCTTATGCGATTTGATCGCAAAAACAGATTCATCAAGAACCAACTTGTCGGTCATTATAACAGCTCTTTCAACAACATGCTGCAGTTCCCTGATGTTGCCAGGCCAGGAATATTTTGACAATTTTCTGATTGCGTCATTTGTTATTCGAAGGCCGGGTTTCCGATACTTCTTTGAAAAGATATCTGCAAAATGTTTTGCAAGTAGTGGAATGTCTCCTGTTCTTTCTCTTAAGGGAGGAATCCTTATCTCCACCGTATTTATACGATAATAAAGATCTTCTCTGAATTCCCTTTTCTCAACCATCTCAGGTAAATGCTTGTTGGTTGCACAGATAAGTCTGATATCCGACTTGACAGATTTGTTGCTTCCAAGAGGGGTTATCTCCTTTTTTTGAATTGAAGATAAAAGCTTGCCCTGCATAGAAAGAGAAATATTCCCCATCTCATCCAGGAACAGTGTGCCCCCTGAAGCAATCTCAAAACGGCCTTTCCGGTTTTCCGCAGCATCTGTATATGCGCCTTTAACGTGGCCGAAAAGTTCCGATTCAAAGATTGTTTCAGAAAGGGAGCCCATATCCACACTGATAAACACTTCATCTGCCCTCGGAGAATTTCTGTGTATTGCCCTTGCCACCAACTCCTTCCCGGTGCCGTTCTCACCGAGAATAAGCACATTGACTTCAGTGCTGCTGACTTTCTCGATTGTTTTGAACAGACTTTGTATTTCAGGCGACTCCCCTATTATCTCGCTGAACTTCCTGTCAATGTCTTTTGAAAGCAGACGCTGGCGATTTTTCAACTGCTCAATTTTTTGTTGTGAGCAACTCAGCTTATAAGCAGATTTCAGAGTAGCAATCATTTTTTTATTGTCCCAGGGCTTAACCACGAAATCAAGCGCTCCATGTTTCATAGCCTTAACAGCAAGGTCAATGTCCCCGTAAGCGGTCATAACAACAACATGTGATGAAGGAGATATATCAGCTATTTTTTTCAGCCACTCGATTCCTTCCTCTCCGCTGGTAATGCCCGGGGAAAAATTCATGTCAAGCAGTACAACGTCGAATGATCTGCTCTCAAGAATCTCGCGCAGTAACGCAGGGTCTTTAACAGTTTTAATTACCGGGAAATGATTCTGTAAAACTATCTGCGAAGATCTCAAAACTTCCGGATCGTCGTCAACAATCAATATAGAGCCTTGTTCTTCAGGCATAAGTCAATAAGATATTTAATTACAAATTTAACAAAAAGAGCTTAACAGGCTCTTATTCTGTATGAATTTGAAATAATTAAATATAATTAATATATTGCGGCAGAAAATGAGTTTTATTTGAAACAAGTTTCCGTTACAGAACGTAAACGTATATCCATTTATATCAAAAATCTGTACCATGAGAAAAATACTTTTAATTCTTGCCATTTCAATATCGACAGGCTTGCTAATGACCTCATGCTATCTCAACAGGCCCGTATGTCCGGCTTACTCAGAAAATGCCGAGGAAACCGAGCGCGAAATAACCTAACCCTAAAACAGGCTTTCTGATATTCCCCTGATAAAGGGGTCATCAGGCTGCATACCATAGTTGCGGGCAAGTACCTTTGCAATTGCCTTCTCTTCATGGGGAACTTTTACAAGTAGTTTACCCAGGGGATCATTTCCTTTTCTGCCGGATATTTCACCTGACGTTTCTGCCTTGCTAATAATGCCATTCTTAACAGAAATCAATATTTTCAACAAACCATCCCCTGTATTTAAAACTTTTTCAACTTCATAGCCTGGTGAATAACCAAAGTTCCAGTCCCAGCGAGAATATTTCCTTGCTGCCAGATCCTCAATCATACGGACATCCTTTTCTGACATCTCAAATATCCTGCAGCCAGGTATTGTCTGAATCACATGCTCCATAAACATGTCGCAAAAGCCCGCAACATCAATCCTTTTCTCTAAATGTTCCCCTATATTGGTAACCTCACTCGGTATACTTCTTACCCATTTCCCGCTGTAAACAGACGAGCGGTCAATCAGTGATATTTTCAGCTCACTTAAATCGGTTGAAAAAAGGAGTGTTCCGTGGTGGATAACACGTCTGCCTGAAACATGCACCGCATTACCGGAAAATTTTCTGCCGTTAATAACCAGATCGCTTTTACCCCTTAGCCGTGCATTTACATTGAGCTTTTTCAAAAGGTCAAGAACAGGTCTGGTATATTTTCTGAAATTGACAAGATCTCCTTCTAACCCATTTGTTATAAATGAATAATTCAGGTTGCCCCTGTCATGATATACTGTCCCTCCGCCAGATAACCTCCGGGCAACAATTATATTGTTTTTTTTAACATAAGGGTAATTAATCTCTGCATAAGGATTCTGATGTTTGCCGCAAATAACCGACCTGTCATTGCGGTATAATATGAAAAAATCATCGTCAAAATCCTTCAGGCAGTATTCCTCCAAAGCAAGATTAAAGAAAGGAGAAGTTTCCCTGTTAGTTACACAAATCATCTGAAAATGGAAATATAGAATTAGTTTGTTATATATAATAATTCTCCCGAAACATAAGTCCTGTATTTCTTTAAAGGCAGGGTTGCCGGTCCGCGATCCGGCATCCCTTCGGAAGGCAGAACAAACCTTGAATTGCAACATGGACACACAGCAAAAAGTTCATCCTCAAGTTCAACAGCACAATTATGCAAAGGTTCATAAGGACATGTTCTGTCAAATGCCAGGAAAACAAGATTTGCTTCACGGTAAATAATTATACCATTGAGCCCGCCGTCTACTGTTACAGAACCACCAATTCCCAGATGGGCGAGATCAGTGTGAATGTGAAGACGTTCGTCCACTTTTACATAAGGCATCCAGTGATCATCATCATCACATGAAATAAAAACTTGTAACAGCAATGAAATTATTAAAATATTTATTACTTTTGCTAAAGAAGTCAAAGCGTCAATTTTTTTTCCTGCACTAAATTAAGTTTTTTTTATAATAATGACTTGTTTAGTGTTGGTTTTTTATTACATAAGCAGGTTGATACTGAATTTTGAATTGCTGTTTCAGGAAAACCATTATTGTATTTTATATGGAAGGATTTTTTGAAAGTTTCCTGTATCTTATGATTGCCATAGTAATACTCATTTTGAGTATGAGGGGCAACAAGAAAAAGCAGGAGTCCCAGTCTGACACCCGGGAGGAACCCTATGGGGAGCCTGCTTATGAGCCCGTAGTGCAGGATGAAACTGATGAATATAAAGAGTCCGGAGATGTAATGAAAACTGGCAGAACTACTCATGATGATGATGAAAAGACGCCCTGGATAAGTGAAAAAGATGCGCAGGCATCTGTAATGGATGTCGATTCTGTTCTAAAAGAAGCACAAACCAACCCCATTGCAGAACAGGAAGGTCTGTTGGAAAGTGTTGACGACCATTACAACAAGAAAAAAACAAAAAAGCCGCCGATAGATTTCGATCTTAAGAAGGCTGTGGTTTTTTCCTCAATCTTAGAACGACGGGAATACTGAGTTCTTGATGCCCCCGGATTTTTCCACAAATTTTATCATTCAAAAACCTTATTAATCCATACTATATTTTACCTGATAGTTTATTAAAATCTGTTTAACAAAGCATTGTTTTTTTGCTTTAAGAGATGATTTGCTTAATTGGTTAAGTAATAAAAAAAATTTTACCTTTACCCCGGAAAAAGAGTTCCGGGGTGCCCGGAATTCTTTTTTTATATAAATACCAGGAGGAACAAAAATGAACAAGTTTTCTTACCTAACTGAAGAGGGGCTGGCAAAGCTGAAAGCTGAACTTGAGCAGTTGAAAAATGTTGAACGTCCGGCCATATCCAGGCAGATAAGTGAGGCAAGGGAGAAGGGTGATCTTTCTGAAAATGCTGAATACGATGCAGCAAAGGAGGCTCAGGGGATGCTTGAGATGAAGATTTCAAAACTTGAAGATTATATTGCTAACTCAAGGGTTATTGATGAGTCCCTTATAGATACAAGCAAGGTACAAATCTTCAACAAGGTGAAAATAGAAAACAAGAAAAGCAATTCCGTTATGGAATACGTAATAGTATCTGAAAGTGAAGCTGATGTTAAAAAAGGCAAAATTTCAGTCAATACTCCCATTGCCAAAGGTCTCCTTGGCAAAAAAGTTGGCGATGTGGTTGAAATAACAGTTCCTTCAGGTGTTGTCAGGATAGAAATACTTGAAATATCCCGGTAACCTTATAAATCCAATTATTATGGCAACAATTTTCAGTAAAATAATAAAAGGTGACATTCCATCCTACAAAATTGCAGAAGATGATAAATATTTTGCATTTCTTGATATAAATCCACTGTCAGAAGGTCACACTCTTGTAATACCCAAAAAGGAGACAGACTATATATTTGATCTTGAAGACGAGCAGCTGGCGGGTCTTCACCTGTTTGCAAAACGAGTAGCCAAAGCGGTCGAAAGGGCTGTGCCATGCAGCCGCATAGGTATGGCAGTTGTGGGACTGGAAGTGCCTCATGCACATATTCACCTGGTTCCGATAAACAGCATCGAAGATCTGAGTTTTGCACGCCCCAGGCAAAAGTTCACCGGGGAAGAGTTTGTTGATACAGCAGAAAGAATAAAAAAAGAGCTGAAATAACTCCTTTTAAGCAATTTTTCCGTATTTCTTAAGGGGATTATTTCTTTAACCTGCCGCTGTTTTTGTTTATAAAGTCCTTCCAGCTTTTATAACCTGTTTCCTTCCCCGGTATCCTTGCCTGGTAATAATGACACACTGCTGCAGCAAGGCCATCTGTTGCATCCAGGTTCTCAGGCAAATCATCTATTTTTAAAACACGCTTGAGTATTGCTGCAACCTGCTCCTTTGAGGCATTCCCGTGGCCTGTAATTGAAAGTTTGATCTTCAGGGGAGCGTACTCAAAAATGGGGACAGACCTGTAAAGTCCGGCTGCCATAGCTACTCCCTGGGCCCTGCCAAGCTTTAGCATTGATTGCACGTTCCTGCCGTAAAAAGGTGATTCGATAGCCATCTCATCCGGAAAATACTGGTCTATTAACTGAAGAGTACGTTCAAAGACTTTCTTCAGTTTAAGATAATGGTCATTGAAACCTGTAAGATCGGCAAAGCCTATGGTCAGAACTTCAGGGTCTCTTCCGGTTGCCTTGATAATTCCGTATCCCATTATGGTTGTTCCGGGATCGATCCCCAGTATTATTCTCTCTTTTTCCAAAAAAACAATTTTAATGTGCTCCGATAATTCTTCTGAATCCTTTCACCTCAGTCAAAGGTTGAACAGGAAAAGTTTTTTTCACAGGCAGTGCACTAAAACTGCCGGTTTCCAGATAAATCAATGCCTCCTTCAGGCTTAGCTCTCCGGGATCCCCGAACATTCTGGTAAGATCATCATCTATATAGGCATCGGCCGGCAACCCGTCAAAATATTCACCTTCACCTTCAGCATTGACAATCTTGAATGTTATGGGCACAAATGCATAATCCCTGTAAAACCAGACATTCATCCCCATAGGCTTACCTGAGGTGTTGCTTCCGACAACTGTAACAGGCATATAGGGTTTCAGTCCGTTTATTACCATTTCACTTGCAGAAGCTGTAGTACGGGTAGTGATCACAACAAGCCGGTCTTTGTTGAGAGGGAAATCTGTTACCTTAAAACTGTCCACGTAATTTTGGCTTGTTTGTTTGTCATTGTAAACATAACCGGTAAATGGCTCCTCAAAAACTGCTGTACCCCCGATCGAAGAGGCAAGATAGTTTGCTAGGCTGGTTTGTCCGCCGCTGTTGTAACGGAGATCAAGAATAAGGTTGTCAATGCCTTCATGAAGAAAATCAGAGAATACGTCTTCTATCTCATTTTTTGAAGGTCCTGTAAAACCTTTGTAAACCATATACCCTGTTCTTTCCCCTCCATATTCGATAACTTCACTGTGCAGTACGGCATTCATTGTAATTTCCTTTTTCTCAAAGGTGAACTCTACCGTTTCGTTATCGGGATTTATAAACCTGAACTTGTTGCTCACACCAACATTGTTGGGCCCTAGCAACTGGTTTATATTGTCCCCCTCTGATATAATTTGATCGTTTATCGCTTCAATGATCCAGCTTCTGCTAACACCCGCATCGAAAATATCTGTATTTTCAAAAACAAATGAAACTCTCAGTTTACCTTCATCATCCCATCCGCTGCCAAAACCGTGCCCCACATATTTTGACTCACTGTAATATGCTTCAAATTCTTCTTTTGTTGTAATAAAACTCCAGGGATCTTGTGTATAACGCAACTGATTAAGCACCTGGTATGGTGACATATAGAGAGACGGATCTATTTCCGGCATAAGATCGTACCAGAAATACCACTCTTTCATAAGATTATGAAAAGTAATATTGTCAATTACCCTCTGGTCATCATCCTTTTCGTCTTCTTTTCTGCATGATGCAAATGAAAGCATAATAAAAAGAGAGGCTGACAGCCAGATTATCCTTAAAAGGTGTTGATACGGTTTTTTCATCATTAAGTATGTTAAATCAAAAATACTGTTATCCTTCATCCGTTTCCCCTGGCGGGAATACCGGTTTTAGATTCACTTATTTTTTTCTGAATAAATATCCCTCCTATTATAAACAGCAAACCAATTACAGTTGTTGTGTAGATTTTTTCTCCCAGTAAAAGATTTATCAGCAAGAGTGCAAAAAAAGGTGTCAGGTAAATCAGATTGCTTACTCTGTCGGTCGATTCAGAGAACTGAAGAGCTTTCAGCCAGAAAACGAAAGTAAAGCCCATTTCAAAAGCGCCAATGTACACTCCTCCGTAAAACCCGTACAAATGGAACCTTTCAAACCCGGAAGTAAAGAGCATTAACACTGCAGCAAACAGGGAAGCAAAAAGGAAGTTCAGAAAAAGCTTTATAATTTCATTCCTTTCGTCCCTGACATTGTATATCCAAAACAATGCCCAAATAACTGAGCTGCCGAGAGCCAGGGATACCCCAAGAGTATCGGAGAAATTCATATCAAAAGGGTTGCCTTCCGAAGATATGAAAAACACGCCTGTAAAGCTGATAAGCATTGCAAAAAGGCTGTAAACCGATATCTTTTGTCTCAGCAAAGGTATGGAAAGCAAGACCAGCATTATTGGCCAGGTGAAATTAAGTGGCTGCGCAACCTGTGCAGGTAAGATTGAATAGGCTTTCAGCAAAACAACATAATAGAGAAAAGGGTTGAGAAAGCCCAGAAAAGCTGAATTGGCAAGATCTCTCCGGGAAGAGGCCGATAATTTGCCAACTTTCCCCTGGAAAAACAATATTGCAAAAAGTACTATTGTACTGGTAACCGAAGCAACAAATACAATCTGTATAAAACCTATATAATCCAGTGTAATTTTAAATGCAGATGCTGCCGTTGACCAAAACAGCACTGAAAGAACTGCAAAAAAATATGCTCTACCCTGGTTCTTCTGATGTTTGTTTTTGGTCATCAAAAACTGTTTAAACTATAATTTCAAATCCGGTGTATGGAACCAGTGCTTCCGGAACTCTTATGCCTTCAGGCGTTTGATTGTTTTCCAGAATTGCCGCCAATACCCTGGGCAGTGCCAGTGCACTTCCGTTAAGTGTATGGGCTATCATTGTTTTCTTTTCGCCTTCATCTCTGCACCTGAGCTTGAGTCTTTTTGCCTGAAAGGAGCCGAAATTTGATACCGAACTAACTTCAAGCCACTTTTCCTGTGCGGCAGCAAAAACCTCAAAATCATATGTCTTGGCTGCGGCAAATCCGGTATCGCCCCCACAAAGCAGCAAAATACGATACGGCAACCCAAGTCTTTTAACGAGTGACTCAATATAGCTTGTCATCTCCTCAAGGCTTTCATATGATCTATCCGGGTGTTGTATCTGTACTATCTCCACCTTGTCAAACTGGTGCAAACGGTTCAGTCCCCTTACATCTTTCCCGTAAGATCCGGCTTCCCTCCGGAAACATGGTGTATAGGCGGTTATTTTCAATGGCAGATCCCGTGAGTTGATTATATCCCCCCGGAAAATATTTGTCAGGGGAACTTCAGCTGTCGGTATCAGAAAAAGGTTATCCTCCTGCACATGATACATCTGACCCTCCTTGTCAGGTAGCTGACCTGTTCCGAATCCCGAATCCTCATTTACCATAAGCGGCGGAGCATATTCAGTATACCCTGCCTTAATAGCCTCTTCAAGGAAAAAGGAGATCATTGCCCTTTGCATCAAAGCGCCTTTCCCCTTATATAGTGGGAAGCCTGAGCCGGTAATTTTATTCCCCAGCTCAAAATCGATAATATCGTACTTCCTTGCCAGATCCCAGTGAGGCACTCCTTCTCCAGCCGGTTTAACTACTTCACCACCACCTCGGACTTTAACATTGTCATCAGCTCCTTCTCCTGCAGGAACTGATTCATGAGGTATATTGGGCAGCTGGACCAACAGACCCGCCAATCTTTCTTCCAGTTCATTGAGCTTTGCAGACAAGCCCTTTATCTCTTCTTTCATTATTCCTGTCTGCTCTTTCGCAGCTTGTGCCTCTCCTGTTTTGCCCTGCCTGAACAGGACACCTATCTCTTTTGACTTGCTGTTTAGGGATGCTTTAAGACTTTCCATCCTTGTCTGCAAGTCTCTCTTTTCTGAATCAACAGAAATAATTTCATCAACAATACCGGCAGCATCAAAGTTTCTGACAGACAACAGTTTTACAACAGAGTCCCTGTTCCTGGAAATATATTTGACGGTAAGCATAATAGAAATGTTTATAATTGGTTAAAAATAGAAAATCTCCTGTAAAATCACTAAAATTAGTTAATTTACAGGAGACTGCAATATTAATAAACCTTAAAAGCTATTCTTTCAGAGGCTCTATATATATAACTGACTTGTTACCTCTTGTCCTTTTAAACATTACAGTTCCGTCAATAAGAGAAAACAGGGTATGGTCTTTGCCCATGCCTACATTCAATCCGGGATAATGTTTAGTGCCGCGCTGGCGGACTATTATATTGCCTGCCTTCACACTGCCCCCTCCGAAAACCTTGACGCCTAAACGTTTGCTTTCCGATTCGCGGCCGTTCCTTGAACTTCCTGCTCCTTTTTTGTGTGCCATTTTTATCTGATTTTATATTAGACTTCCCTTTTGCCTAACCCATGCAATTATTCACTTAAGATACAATCTCTTCAATCTGGATCTGGGTAAGATTCTGCCGGTGCCCTGTAAGCTTCTGGTAACCCTTTCTTCTTTTCTTTTTGAATATCTTAACCTTGTCTCCCTTCATATGGGATAATATTTTGGCTTTTACAAGCGCATCCTTTACAAGGGGCTTGCCAACGGTAACCTTACCATCATTATCAACAAGCAAAACCTTGTCAAAATCGACCTGCGCACCCTCCTCTTCATGAAGACGGTGAACATAAAGCTTTGCGTCTTTCTCAACTTTAAACTGTTGTCCGGCTATATCCACAATTGCATACATCTCTTATACTTGTTTTAATAAACTTTGGGTGTGCAAAAGTAAAAAAGTTTTATCTATTTACAAACTTTTTACTTTCCATATTTTCTTAAACGGACAGGCTTGTAAAAAATTTTTGATCTGCCAGGTAAGTGATGCGGATATGTGGTATAGCGCGGGACTGCAGGGAAATAATGCCGGCTATTATATGCCGCTGATAAAGAGCGGAATCTGATATGATCACCATTGCTGAATCAAATAAATCTTCAAGAATCGTGCATCATAAAAAGATATTGTTATTTTTGTGTTAGGAGATAAGTTTTATCCGGTATACCGGTATCAAAATATACCCGTAAGATATGAGCAAAATAAAGTTGAATGTCCTTGGAATTTCTTACAGTCAGACACAATCCGGTGCCTATGCCCTTGTATTGGCAGAAGAAAAAGGTGAAAGAAGGATACCTATCATTATAGGAGGTTTTGAAGCACAGGCTATTGCTATTCAGCTGGAAGGACTTAAGCCGCCAAGGCCTTTGACACACGACCTGTTCCTGAGTTTTGCAACCGCTTTCGGAATTACAATTGTAGAAGTCAACATCTACAAGCTTGAAGAGGGAGTGTTCTATTCAAAGCTCATATGCGAGGACGGTGAAAAACAAATAACAGTTGATGCCCGTACAAGTGATGCAATAGCCCTTGCATTAAGGTTCAATTGTTCGGTTTACACCAGCGAAGAGATACTTTCAAAAGCCGGAATAGTAATTGACATTGAGCAGGAGTCAAAGGAAGGGAAGCCCCCTCCCGGGTCGGAATTCTTTTCGGACACCTCAAAGAAGCCTTCCAAATCGTCGGGAGATGAACTTCGAGATTTCACCATAACAGAACTGAAGGAAATGCTTCAGGAAGCTGTAAAAAAGGAAAATTATGAACGGGCCTCCGAGATAAGAGATGAAATAAACCGCAGGAAAAAAGAGAGAACCACCGGTGCAACTTCAATATTCAGCAAAATTTTTCCAAAAAAAAGTACTGATAACTATCAGTTTTATAACCGTTTAATCTTTGAGCCTGGCTGAGATTTTACCCGACCGGCTTTCAAAACCGGGCTTGTTCAGCAGAGCGAACATATTGTTTTTGTAAGCTTCTACCCCGGGCTGGTCAAAAGGATTTACTCCCACTAACATACCGCTGACCGCACAACTCATCTCAAAAAAATAGATCAGCTGTCCGAGATAATACTCGTTAAGTAAAGGAATCTCTATATGCAGTAAAGGAACTCCCCCGTCATAATGTGCAAGCATAGTTCCGGACTCAGCCATTTTCTGTACATGTGACATCCTTTTCCCGGCAATATAGTTCAACCCGTCAGAATCGATTTCCTCCCGGGGTATCAAAAGTCGCCTGTCCGGAGAGTTAATCGTTAAAAATGTTTCAAAGAGATGACGCTCCCCTTCCTGTATGTATTGCCCCATAGAATGGAGGTCTGCTGTATAGTTAACAGCTGCCGGGAATATTCCCCTGTTATCCTTGCCCTCACTTTCACCAAAAAGCTGTTTCCACCATTCTCCGAAGTAAAACATCCCGGGATGAGTCGTAGCAAGTATCTCAATTTTTTTCCCCGCCCTGTAAAGGGCATTCCGGGCCAGTGCATACATTGCCGATGGATTATCAATAAAAGCGGTATCACGGCCGGTAACCTCTTCCAATCTGCATGCACCCTCAATCAACTTTTCAATACTGAGGCCGGCAAGCGCTATTGGAACAAGTCCAACAGCTGTCAGAACCGAAAAACGGCCACCAACATCACGGGGAACAGAAAATGTTGAAAATTCTTCCTCTTCAGCCATTCTTCTGAGTGCCCCTTCGGAAGGATCGGTTATGGCAATAATCCGCCTGCGTGATTCTAATGCGCCATACTTCATTTTAAGATGATTCCTCAGAATCCGGAACGCAATTGCCGGTTCCGTTGTAGTGCCTGATTTCGATATTACTACAACTACACAGGATTTTTCATTAAGAATTTCGATAAGTTCCGAAAGGTAATCCTCACTTATATTATGCCCGGCAAAAACTACCTGCGGAGCACCATTTTCTCCCTTCAATGACGCAAAACTGTGTGACAGGGAATCTATAACTGTTCTTGCTCCAAGATAAGACCCACCAATACCTGTAACAACCACTATATCCGCCTTCTCCCTGAATGGCTCTATCGTCTGTTCAACGAGATCAGCCAGCTCCCTTCCCTCTCTTGACGGAAAACCACGCCAGCCAAGAAATTCGCTTCCTTTAACATTACCTTTATGAAGGTCATCCAGACACCGGACTGTCTCATCCATCATTGATTCTATTGCAGTCCGGGGTATAAATGGGTGAATACGGTTTATATTCAGCTTCAGATCTTCCATAACAAAAAATTTATATTAAACCTGCCTTCAAATCATACTTTTAACCTAAGAACCTTATGCCAGCTCCTCTGAAAGAAGCCTGACTTCAATTGCCGGTGATATCCGTTCATAAAGAATGTTGTATACAGCATTAGTAATAGGCAAATGTACCTTGTACCTGCTGTTAATTTCATAAATACACTTTACAGCATAGTATCCTTCCGCGACCATGTTCATGTCCAGAATGGCCGATTTAACAGAGTACCCTTTACCTATCATCATTCCGAAAGTGCGGTTGCGGCTGAATTGCGAGTACGAAGTCACCAGCAGATCTCCAAGGTAAGCAGAGCTGTCTATCTCCCTTTCACTTGGATAGGTATGATCAAGAAATCTCTTTATCTCCCTTATTGAATTTGAAATCAATACGGCCTGAAAATTATCACCGTACCCGAGCCCGTGACAAATACCAGCAGCAATGGCAAAAATATTCTTTAATACCGACGAATACTCGGTTCCGTAAATGTCATCCACTACCACAGTTTTAATATAATAGGTCTGCAGATACCTTGCAATATGGCTTGCCTCTTCCTGGGTTTTTGATGCAATTGTAATATATGAAAGACGCTCCAGGGCAACCTCTTCGGCATGACACGGACCGGTAATAGTGCCGATTGAACCGAAGCCGACATTGTAATGACTGTTGAAAAATTCTGCAATTGTCAGATTATCAACAGGTATGATTCCCTTTATTGCAGAAACAATAAACTTGCCTTTCAGATCAAGCCTTTTTCCTGAAAGAAGCCCTTTTAAATATACCGAGGGTACTGCAAAAAAAAGTATGTCGGAGTCGGCTATTATCTTTTCAAGATCATTATACATTCTGATCCTGGACATATCGAATGTTACCGAGCTCAAATACCTTGGATTGTGGCTGTATTTAAGCATATGGTCTATAGACAAATGGTTACGGAAGTACCAGTTGATTTTACCGGTATTACAAAGCAGTATCTTGGCTAATGCAGTTGCCCAGCTTCCGCTACCGATAACTGCAATTTTTGGTTTTTCCCACATATCTGACTTTTTAAAAGGTTACTCTTCAAGCCATTGGCTGACTTCACCAGGCTGCGGATTTTCAAGCCCCAGCTTGTTTTTTTTGTTGTAGCCGCATAGCTGATTATGCAATTTGCCGGGTTTTATCCCTTTCAGACTTTCAAAGGTAGGATAGCCAAGCTTCCGGATAACTGATACCCATTCAGGCGGAATGCCCTTTGACTCAAAATCTTCATCATCATCACTTTTTTCTTTCCTCAGGGGTTTCATTTGAGGAAAAAGAATAACGTCCTGTATGGAGGCTGAATTTGTCATAATCATGGCCAGACGGTCAATCCCTATACCCAATCCGGCTGTTGGAGGCATACCGAACTCAAGGGATTTAAGAAAATCTTCATCAATCACCATAGCCTCCTGGTCTCCGCGCTCACCAAGCCTGATCTGCTGTATAAATCTTTCTCGCTGGTCTACCGGGTCATTTAGCTCGGAAAAGGCATTGCATAACTCTTTGCCATTGACAATAACTTCAAACCGCTCTACCAGGCCGGGTTTACTTCTGTGCTTCCTTGCAAGGGGCGACATCTCAATTGGGTAGTCTGTGATAAAAGTGGGCTGAATAAGATGTGGCTCACATCTCTTGCCGAAAATCGCATCAATAAGCTTACCCTTGCCCATGGTTTTGTCCACATCCGCTCCCAGATCTGCAGCCACCTCAAAAAGATCCTTCTCACCCATTCCCGATATATCAATACCGGTATATTCCTGAATAGCTTCAAACATTGTATACCTCTTCCATGGACGGGCAAAATCGATCATTTTCTCCCCAACCCTGATTTCGGTTTTGCCGTGCAGATCAACTGCAACCTTTTCAATCATCTCTTCAACAAGATCCATCATCCATCTATAATCCCTGTAAGCCACATACAACTCAACCATGGTAAATTCCGGATTATGAAACCGGCTCAGACCTTCATTGCGGAAATCCTTGGCAAACTCATAAACTCCTTCAAAACCACCTACTATAAGTCGTTTTAAATAAAGCTCATCGGCAATACGAAGATATAAAGTAGTATCAAGCTTGTTATGGTAGGTCTTGAAAGGCCTTGCAGCAGCTCCTCCGTAAAGTGGTTGCAGCACCGGTGTTTCCACCTCAAGATAAGACCTCTCGTCAAGAAATCTTCGTATGGAATTTATCATGGCAGTCCGCTTGACAAAAACCTGCCTGATCTGTGGATTTACAATAAGATCAAGATAGCGCTGCCGGTAACGCTGGTCGGGATCACTGAAAGCATCGTAGGTTTTCCCTTCCTTCTCTTTTACCACCGGAAGGGGGCGGAGGGATTTGGAAAGAAGCCTGAACTCCTTTACATGAACAGATATCTCTCCCATTTTAGTAACAAAAACAAAACCCTTAACACCTATAATATCTCCTATGTCAAGGAGTTTCTTAAAAACCGTATTGTACATGGTATTGTCTTCCCCGGGACAAATATCATCACGTCGAATATATATCTGTATCCTGCCTTTTTCATCCTGTATCTCAGCAAATGAGGCACTTCCCATAATGCGACGGGTCATTATCCGCCCTGCAATAGAAACATCGCGGATATTGTTCTTGTCAGGATCATAATTGTTTAGTATTTCAACAGTTGTGGTATCGGACTGAAAGGTGCCTTCAGGATACGGATCTATTCCCAGATTCCTGAGCCCTTCCATTGCCTCTCTTCTGATTCTTTCCTGTTCGCTCCATTGTCGTTCTGTCATTTGCGCGCTCTTTTTTTGCAAAGATAGACATTATTTTTTCATCCCTATAGTAACAAAACCGGAGTAACTGAAGGGATTGTATATGTTCAGTTTGAGCCCTGTGACAGGATCGCTGAAAGAATTGCAATGCAGGGCTGTTATTTACGTTTTTTTAATGTAATTTTATAACCTCATTTTTGCCGGATCATTATGGAAAAAAAAGTGACCAGAAAACTGCCTCCATGGATGAAAATGAAGCTCCCGTCAGGCCAGAATTACTCAAGGGTCAGGAACCTCATGAACAGGTACCGCCTGCATACAATATGCGCCAGCGGGAACTGTCCCAATGCCGGCGAATGCTGGGGCAATGGCACCGCTACATTCATGATACTGGGTGACATATGTACCCGTAACTGCAAGTTCTGCGGTGTTAAAACAGGCAGGCCACTGCCACCGGATCAGGATGAACCGGAACGTATTGCACGTTCAGTTGAAATACTGGAGCTTAAACATTGCGTAATAACTTCGGTTGACAGGGATGATCTGGAAGATGGTGGCGCAGGTATGTGGGCAGCAACCATAAAGGCAGTTAAAAAAATAAACCCCGGCACAACAATTGAGGTTCTTATACCAGATTTCAACGGGGAAAAGGAACAGGTGGACAAAATTTCCGCTGCACGGCCTGAGGTTATATCCCATAACCTGGAAACCGTAAGACGGCTTACGCCCGAAATAAGGAGCAAAGCTGATTATGATACGAGTCTCGGGGTGATTGAGCATATCTCCCGTTCGGGAATTGTTGCAAAATCCGGTATCATGCTGGGACTGGGAGAGACCGGCAACGAAGTGACTGAAACAATGGATGATCTTTTAAAAGCAGGATGCCAGGTTATGACCATAGGGCAATATCTCGCACCCACTAAAGATCATATGCCGGTAAAGTCTTATATAAGACCCGAGCTGTTTGAGCGTTACAGGGAAACAGGACAAAAAAAAGGTTTCCGTTTTATAGAAAGCAGTCCGCTTGTCCGCTCTTCATATCTTGCAGAAAGACATGCAGGAATAGCAGATGAAAAAAATAACACGATATATAATGAGAAAAGCAATTTTTCAGGATCTGAAAAAAATTGATTACAAAAAAGCATGGGACTACCAGGAAGAAATATTTAACAAAGTATTGACAAACAAAGCAACTGCTGTATCAGGCTGCTGTAATTCAGAAGAAACAGATGCAGGCTACATTTTGTTTTGTGAACATCCCCATGTTTTCACCCTTGGAAAAAGCGGTGTTGAGAACAATCTGCTGATTGATCCGGGATTCCTTGGGAAAATCGGTGCCACATACTACAAGATCAACAGGGGCGGTGATATAACCTATCACGGACCGGGGCAACTGGTAGGCTACCCTATACTCAACCTGGAGTTACTCGGTCTTCAGGTAAAGCAATATATCTACCTGCTCGAAGAGGCCATTATAAAAACCCTTTCAGGTTTCGGTATCAGTTCATCCCGTATGAAGAACGCAACGGGAGTCTGGCTGGACGCAGAAGAGAGCGGCAAATCAAGGAAAATATGTGCAATTGGGGTGCGGGCAAGCAGGTATATTACAATGCACGGATTTGCATTCAACATCAATACGGATATAAGCTATTTCGGTTATATCAACCCCTGCGGAATGGCAGACAAAGGGGTAACATCCCTTCAAAAGGAACTGGGAGAAGCACAGGATACAGAAAAAGTGAAGGAAGAGGTAAAGGGACATTTATCGGAGCTTTTCGGTTTAAGACTTGAAGAGGCCAAAACTGCCTAAAGCAAAAAACAGATGGACAAGAAATGGGTAATGAAAGAGCAGGGTCCGGCTGACCAGGTTAATTCCCTGGCATCAGGACTGGGTGTTGACCCGGTTCTGGCTAATCTTCTGGTGCAAAGGGGCATCAAATCCTATGAGGAGGCAAGAATATTTTTCAATCCCGATTTAAAAGATCTTCACGACCCTTTCCTGATGAAAGACCTGGAAAAGGCAGTCCGCCGTATCCGGGAAGCAATTGAAAACAATGAAAAAATACTTATCTACGGTGATTACGATGTTGACGGAACCACATCAGTTGCCCTTGTCTATTCATTTCTAAAAAAGTATTACCCTAATCTACTGTACTATATTCCTAACCGTTACACTGAAGGCTACGGGATAAGTAGCGACGGAATAGATTATGCAGCAGAAAACGATGTGAAGCTGATCATTGCACTTGACTGCGGCATAAAGGCTGTTGAAAAGATCGCTTATGCAAAGGAGCGGAAAATTGATTTTATTGTATGCGACCATCATATGCCAGACGGTACCCTGCCGGATGCCTTTGCAATACTTGACCCAAAACAGCCCGACTGCAAATATCCTTTCAAGGATCTTTCCGGTTGCGGCGTTGGATTCAAATTACTTCAGGGATTATGCACTACAAGTGATTTCTCTTTTGAGGAACTGACAAACTTTCTTGATCTTGTTGCTGTTAGCATTGCATCCGATATTGTTCCTATTACAGGAGAAAACCGCATTCTGGCCTATTTCGGGATCAGGAGGCTAAATGAAGAGCCGTGCAGCGGACTGAAATCAATTATCAAGATTTCCGGTCTGGAAAACAAAACAATTGGAATAGATGATATTGTTTTCAAAATAGGTCCTCCAATAAATGCAGCCGGCAGAATGAAATCAGGCAGAAAATCGGTTGATCTCCTGATCTCCAGCAATGACGGTCTTGCCAGGAAAATTGGTGATGCAATCAATATCTTCAACAACGACCGCAAGAGCATTGACAGGCGTATAACCAACCAGGCAATTGAGATGATCGCTGCTGATCCCGATTCATCAAAGAAGAAATCGACAGTCCTGTTCAACCCTAAATGGCATAAGGGTGTTATTGGTATTGTTGCATCCAGGCTTATTGAAACCTATTACAAGCCAACTGTTGTTTTGACCGAGTCAAACGGAATGGCAACAGGGTCGGCAAGGTCTGTTCCCGGTTTTGACCTTTACCATGCAATGGAAAACTGCAGTGATCTGCTCGTTAATTTCGGGGGACATACTTACGCAGCCGGAATGACAATGGAGATAGACACTATCCCTGCTTTCCGGGAACGTTTTGAAAAAGAGGTGGCGTCAAAAATAAATGAAGACCTGCTCACCCCAAAAATCGAGGTCGATTCTCTCATTGCACTTGATAAAATAATCCCCAGGTTTTACAACACACTTCGCAGGTTTGAGCCTTTTGGACCCGGGAATATGTCACCGGTATTCAAAGCGGAAAAAGTAATTGACAACGGCATGGTTAAAAAAGTCGGGGCCTCGGGTAAACACCTAAAGCTTGCCATAACTACAGAAAACAACACCAAAATGGTTCTTGATGCAATAGGATTCAACCAGGCAGGCAATTACCAGCTCATCAATATGGGAATGCCATTTGATATATGCTTTACAATTGAAGAAAACAATTACAGGAATAAAAGGAGTCTGCAACTTAACATAAAAGATATCAAAACCCGTGAAGACAGGCTTTTCAAAACCTGATCCTCAACTGTGCCTTTGCCTCCGACCTTCTGTTGCCCGTTATCTCGTTAAGCCCCGTCCCGATAGAGTCCCTCCCTGGCAGGACGGTTAAAGCATAACGCAGCCACAAATCAACCGAATTGCTTACCGAATACCTGGCCGTTAAATAACTACGGTATCCGCGATCGAAATAGGGAGGAAATGAAAATGCATACAATACATCATTCTCGTATGCATACATCCGGGTGTTGTAGGAATCGGTATCAAACACAGCATACCTTAAAGCTACGGAAAGAGGAAACGATTGAGGCCGCCAAAGTATATCCTGGTAAATCAGGAATCCCCTTTCCCGGTTCTCTCCCTCCTTAACATACCATGCATGCTCCAGCCGGTTGCGAAATTCCAGAGAAGATAATATTTGATAATTTATATGAAACCTTAAACGGGTATCGCCCGTATTAACCGGTTTTCTGATATTTCCTTCTCCTGCAGGTGAATTGGCCGGTTTTGATCTGTGCCTTATCCGGCTATACATCTGTAAGTCCGGAGACAAGCTGAAATCGGCCTGCAAGAGGAAGTCTGTCCCCCTGGAAGGTGTATAGATCCCGTAACGCAGCCAGGGAAAGTTATAAGTGTCATAATAGGCAGAAACTTTCAACCTCTGCATTATATAGAGCTCAGCTCCGGCGTATATTCCTTTTTCGTTAACGGGACTGGTTCCTTCTGAAAATGCATTTCCGTACCTTGTATGATAATCGCGGTCATAATCCCTATAAAGAAGTCCAATATTAAGACGAGAAGAAAGATCCCACAGAAACCCGCTTATTATTGCCCTGCCACTTCCGCTTGTCGCCACTTCCCCGAAAAATCTCATATCCATTAGTGAAAACCTGTAATTGATACCGGCATTGGTGTTTTCCCTGCCCCTGAATGCAAACTGGTTATACCGGTTCAAGGTCTGGTTGACCGGTGCTCCGAAATAATAGTGCATTGCTGTCATACCAATCCTGAAATGCCGGTGGTTGTAGGTTATATCACCGCCAAGAATGGTTTCATCAAGCACATTTTTGTGCTCCACCTGGGAGGGCGTTGCATGCAGTCCGGTACGGGGCAGTGAAGATGCCTCACGAATATTCCCAAGGCTATCAGTCTCAGATATGCGGGCATCGATCTTTTTACTTGAATAAAAGAGACTCAGGTCAGTTTTATCTGAAAGAGAATATGTAACTCCTGCACCCCTCATAAACATATTCTCATCGGTGCTTGAATACTTGTTTATTCCCCTTGGATTTTCGGAGATATTGAGGACAGAAGCCGATTTGCCAAAGGAGAACCCCGACCATGATATGAGCCCCTGCCCGAATTGCATTTGGTAATCACCAAGGGCAATAGTCTTAAACCTGCCGGCATTGTTTATCTGAAGATGGAAAGAATGGTAATCCATACCGCGTGGATTCGAACCGCTAAACATTTCTTCACCCTGATCCTTTTCAGCAACAAAACCCCAATAGATGCGTCTGCCCAGATTATACTGGTATCGGGTATAAAGTTTCAGGGGACTCCCCAGGTATCTGGCATTTGGGTTTTCAGCAAGAGCTGAATCAGATATGGGTGAATACCCCTTCTGTTCCTGAAGTATTTGCTGCCCTCTTATAAAAAACTGGTGCCGCCCATGCCGCAGGGAAGAAACATCCCGGATAACAGGTGGATGAGCGGGATCTGCGACAGTTATAAACGGAAGTATCTTTCTTATTATATCCCATGTAAACCCCTCTACATACTGCAATTCATATACCGTGACAAACCTTTCGTTAACCGTCCTGTAATCCAGGAGATTACTGATATGTATCTCATTCAGCACATAAAGCCTTTGCAGTTCTTCACTTGATGCTGTGTTGATGTTGAGCGGACTGGCAATGAAGCTTTCCAGATCGTCATAAACTGCTGAGTAGTCAAATTCAATATCTGATGCGGCAAGCTCCTCCAGCATATCCTCTATTACTGCCCGGTAATCTGTCTGTTGAGAGTGCAGTAAACAAAAAATCCCGGAAAAAATGTATAAAAGAAATATATAGAATATAACTTTCATCAAAAGGTGTAGCTAACTGATATTTGGGGAGTAAATCCAAGTACCTGGTGATTTGTAAATGCTATATCTGCATTTAATCCCCTGTAAAAATAGCCCACTCCGAATGAGTTTTGTACCGGAGCTGAGTTGATCCCTGTCCGCAGATATATTGACCCGTAAAAGCCGGCTTCCAATCCTGCACTAAAAACAACTTTCCTGTCAATCTCCTTTTCCGCCTCAACTGATGCGAAAACATCCCGGCCAAACCTGTATCCAATACCAAAGCGAAAAATTGTCGGAACAGGCTCACTGTAATGTGTTTTGATTTTTGTTCCGGTCGGATTATAAACATGGGCAGCAACAAGCAGCCCTTCAGCCGGTTCAGCAATAAACCCTCCCTCTGCCGTTAGATTGCCACTGCTTCCGTAATCCTCCGCAATATATATATGGAGATAATTAACCTGAAGGCCTGCAGCCACCTTTTCCCCGAAATACCTCCCAAATGCAATGCCGGTCTTACTTTCATAATATTTTGCAAATCCAAAAAAGCTGTAGCTGAATCCTATCGTGCCTGGTCTGACAGGAATGGCCAGGGCGGCTGCCCGGAGACCAAATTCTGAAATATTGAACCTGTTCTCATAATGTATGGCAGCCGTAATTGAATTGATACCCGCAAGACCAGCCTGGTTATGATAAACAGCCCAGATATCAAAAATTGTAACTGCAGAATTACCCATAGCTGCAGCACGGCTGCCAAGAGGGTGGTTCTCATTTGCAAATGCCGGACAAAGAAGAGAATAAAAAAAAATAAAAAAAGACAACCTTCTTGTTACAAAAACAAGAATCTCCCTCTGTTTATATATTGAAGATAACCGCATTTCAGGCTGCAGAAAAAAGATACCTCATAAAAATCATGAAACCTCTTTTGAGAATCCCAACCTGAAACCCAAGTTAAGAAAAATTTTTTAATTTACCTTGAAGGGAAAACTTATTTTAGAAAGTTCATCGTTAGCTTTCAGAATCTTTCCCTTGAGTGATTCTTTAAATCCCGACACTTTTTCATATACCGCCTTATCACCTGTGCCAAGTATCTGGGCAGCCAGTATTCCCGCATTACGTGATCCGTTCAGGGAAACCGTGGCAACCGGAATACCCGGGGGCATCTGCAATATGGACAGTATTGAATCCCACCCGTCTAAAGAGATAGCCGCTTTGACAGGCACCCCAATAACCGGCAGTGGAGTAAATGCTGCAATAACACCAGGAAGATGTGCTGCTCCTCCTGCACCGGCAATAACAACCCTTACCCCCCGGTTATATATACCTTTTGCAAACTCCATCACTTTCTCAGGTGTACGGTGAGCTGACAAAGCATTGATCTCGAATGGTATTTCAAGCTCATTCAGAACTTTTGCGGCCTCTTCCATGACGGGCATGTCGGAAGTGCTGCCCATAATAATACTTACCTTTGGATTCATAGATTTTGATTAAAAAAATTAAAACTGTTTTTATATTACATTTTATTAACTTCGCAATTTACCTAAAATTCTGCCAAGAGAAAACTATATTTCTCCGGCCGGTATATTTTCCGGATTTTATGCAAAAAGTTATAATCGACCACAAAGAGTTTGCAGTTTCCATACCTTCAGCAAAAATTAAGGATGCTGTAAAGCGTATGGCTATGTATATCAACAAGGATTTCCATGGAGAGACCCCGCTTTTCCTGGGAATACTTAACGGATCCTTCATGTTTGTTTCCGATCTTTTAAAAGAGATTAAGCTGGACTGCAAGGTCTCATTTGTCAGGCTTTCATCATACAGCGGATGCTCCTCAACCGGGAAGGTAAAAGAGTTGCTTGGAATAAACGAAGATATTAGCGGGAAACCGGTAATAATTCTTGAAGACATTGTGGAAACAGGTAACACTCTCGAAAATATCGTTGAAAAGTTAAATACAATGCATCCAAAAAGATTGTGCATTGCAACACTGCTTTTAAAACCGGGAGCATTTTCAAAAAAAATTAAAATCGATTATACCGGAATTGAGATCCCCAACGATTTTATCATTGGATACGGACTGGACTACAAGGGTTTTGGAAGAAATTTAAAAGATATTTACAGTGAGACTTAATTAATAGTTTTTTATGAATTTTTTTTAATTGCTGAAACAACTTATTTTTAATTGTTAAATATCAAAAATCTGGAAATAATGCTCAATATAGTTCTTTATGGTGCTCCCGGAGCAGGGAAAGGGACTCAGTCTGGTAAGATCATAGATAAATACGGGCTTGTACAC
>SLCF01000028.1 GCA_007125955.1 Bacteroidales bacterium
ATGATAAATGCAACCAAGTTGTCAGGACGAACCTCATCCGGACTGGGTATAGGTGTTTTCAACGCCATGACCTCTCCAAGCTTTGCAGTGATCAAGGATACTATTTCCGGCGATAAAAGGGATGTCAGAACGCAACCATTTACAAATTACAATATGGTTGTTTTTGACCAGAGCCTTGTGAACAACTCTTTTGTCAGCCTGGCAAATACCAATGTTGTCGGCTCAATGGAGGGGTATACGGCAAATGTTACAGGAACTGAATTCAGAATCCAGGACCGTACGAATATGTACCGCGTTACAGGAACGGCAGCCCTCAGCCAGCAGTATTTAAGAAATGAGGATAATATTTTCGGTTACAAGTATGACATAAGATTGGGAAAGTTTGGCGGCACATTCCAGTACAATTACTCAAGGTCGGTTATTACCGATACGTATGACCAGAACGATTTCGGTTTTCTGAGGAGGAACAACCAGGTTGAAGACGGGGTTTCTTTCAGTCATAACATATTCACCCCTTTCTGGATATTGAACAATCTTTCAAATACCATAAGCATTGATTATTCCAGGCTTTATGAACCGGACCGCTTCACTTCATTAAGTATTAGTTACTTTATGATGATGCTGTTTGAGAGCCGTTATCATCTGATTCTGAGGGCAGGCTATGAACCTCTTGGAAGACGTGATTATTTTGAACCGCGCGCGCAGGGCAGATTTTATAAAACCGAACAGTCAACCGATATCTATTTAAGGTTCTCATCAGATTACCGCAAGAGATTGTATTTTAATGGAAGTTTAGCTTTTGGTACTGTAAATTCTTCGGACATCAGGGAGGTTAAAACCGGTTTTTCCTTTTCCCCGACTTTGAGGGTGAATGACAAGTTCAATGTTTCCTATGGGATAGATTATGAGATGCAAAAGAACAACATCGGATATGTTTCTCATGCAAATGTTGATTCCGTTTTTTTCGGTAAAAGAGACCTCCCAATAATCACCAATACTTTTAATACTACCTACATATTCAACAACGATATTTCACTTGATTTGGATTTGAGGCATTACTGGTCACGTGTTGATTATAATGACAGCTATTATCTTCTGGGGTCAGACGGTGTGATCGAACCTTTTGATCAGGACCTGGCAGTTAATGATATCAATTATAATGCTTTTACTATCGACATGAAGTTCACCTGGAACTTTGCGCCCGGGAGCCAGCTTACTGCTGTATGGAAAAACATAATTGACAGTCGCGGATATAATATTAAAAATAATTATCTTGACAACCTGAACCACATACTTGGACAATCACAAATAAACAGTTTTTCGGTGAAAATACTTTACTATCTTGATTACCAAAGCATACAGAACCGAATTGGTCTTATTTGAAGACTGAGAAACTGATTACTTAACATTTTTTAAAAGATTATTCTTTATGGACAGTGTAAAAGGAACCAAGACCGAGCAAAACCTTTTGAAGGCATTTGCAGGCGAATCACAGGCAAGGATGAGGTATAACCTTTATGCAAAGAAAGCCAGGGAAGAAGGTTATGAACAAATAGCTGCCATTTTCCTTGAAACAGCTGAGCAGGAGGCAATGCATGCATCGCGTTTTTTTAGCTGCCTTGATGGTGGCAAGGTCGATATAGAGGCAGCTTATCCGGCAGGGCCGGTAGGCACTACCAGGGAAAACCTCAAGCATGCAGCGGAAGGTGAAAATGAGGAGTGGTCGCATCTTTATCCGGAATTTGCAAATGTTGCAGAAGAGGAGGGGTTTAAGAAGGTGGCACAGCTTTTCAGGATAATTGCAAAGGCCGAAGTTACCCATGAGAACCGCTACCTTAAGTTGATGGAAAATATTGACAGTGACAGGGTGTTTAAAAGTGAAGATACCGTAAAATGGTATTGCCGTAAATGCGGGTATGTACATGAAAGCAGGAATGCTCCTGTCACCTGTCCCGCATGCCTGCATCAGAAAGCTTTCTTTGAGAAGATGGCTGAGAACTATTAGGTGTTGAAAAAACAACAAATCGGTGATCCGGATCCTGAATGAACTTTCACTTCCCGGGTTATCCGCAAAACTTGTAAATATAACCGGACGCCTGCATGAATAAAAAATCATGCAGGTTTTTTTATAAAAAAAACGGCGCATCATTCTTAAATAATTCGGTAAAAAATCGTACTTTGCCGTATAATAAAAGTTCCGGACGGCTAATACAAACACCCATATTGCCGGAAGTTTTCTATAACATACATATACAGCAGTGCGCCTATCAGGCCATTCCATAACAAATAAGAAATTCAATGTTTTGTTTAACTAAACCCATCATTATGAAGCCATTATTTAAATTTACAGGATTTTCAGCACTATTCCTTTTGCTGCTGTTTTGCGTTTCTTCATTGACGGCACAAGAGAAAAGAACACTCGAACTCGAAGACTATTTCGACATGGTGAGTGTTTCAGGCCCCCGAATATCTCCTGACGGGGAAGAGATTATCTACACACGTTCGTGGACTGATATGGTTAACGATCGCCGCCGGAGCGATCTTTACATTATGGACATTGACGGCGGAAGGAATCGTTTTTTTACAGGTGGAAGTAGTCCGCAATGGTCGCCTGACGGTTCACGTGTAGCTTATCTTTCACAAGGGGAACCCAGGGGCAGCCAGATCTTTGTTAAATACAAGGACCTCGAAGGCTCAACCCAGATTACCCGTGTTGAAAAATCTCCTTCAAACATCACCTGGTCACCCGACGGAAAATATATTTCCTTTTCAATGCTGGTCCCTTACAGTGAATCGTGGCCGGTGAGGATGCCTTCGCGGCCTGACGGAGCAAGGTGGACAGAAGGACCACGCATTATATCAAGCCTTGTATACAGGCGGGACAGGATCGGGTTTCTGGAGGAAGGCTACAGGCATATTTTTGTAGTCCCTGCTGACGGTGGGGTGCCCCGGCAAATAACACACGGCAACTGGAACCATAGCGGCATTTCGTGGACACCTGACGGGAAGGAGATACTTTTCAGCAGCCTGAGGGTTGAAGATGCAGAGTATGTCTACAGGGAATCTGAAATATATGC
>SLCF01000081.1 GCA_007125955.1 Bacteroidales bacterium
ATTGCCGGCCATATTGTACAATCCGAAATCGTTTGGCCAGTAAGACTTTACCGGTGCTGTTATTTCATAGTCGTCTAAACTCCCAGCTACACCCATATAGTCACCTCTTCCGCGCACAAAATTTGCCCTCATCTTTCCAAGGTCGCGGCGGGAGTCATTTCGGGTATGATGTCCGTCCCAGGGATAGATCCTTCTGCCGTATACTC
The DNA here is from genome assembly GCA_007125955.1 of Bacteroidales bacterium. Taxonomy (GTDB): domain Bacteria; phylum Bacteroidota; class Bacteroidia; order Bacteroidales; family PUMT01; genus PUMT01. The sequence goes on from SLCF01000081.1 coordinate 207, forward strand.
GCTCATCAAAGGTTGTGCCTATCAGACCGTAAGCGGCATATTCCCATTCAGCTTCGGTAGGAAGACGGTATTTCGGCAGCAGTATTCCATCTTCAAAGCGGACGCGCCTTGTTTCTGAATCCGGAGACAGATCGGGAAGGTTCTCACGCACTCTTCCTTCATAAAGTCCGGCAAGATACGCTTCAGTAACAAAATTTTCCTGATCCCTCTGATCGGGGTCCCATTCAAGAATCCCCCTTTCAATAAGAAGCATTTCATTCACCCTGTCTGTACGCCAAAGGCAGTAATCGGAAGCCTGCGACCAGCTTACCCCCACTACGGGATAATCATTATAGGCAGGATGCCTGAAATAGGTTTCCACATAAGGCTCATTGTATCCCATGGGACTCCTCCATACGGTTGTATCGGGCAGAGCCCTCCTGTGGACATCGGGATTGCTTACATGCACCATCTGTAACCAGTGTATGTACTCCCTGTAGTCAACATTGCTGATAGCCGCCTCATCCATATAAAATGACGTAACGGTTACCCGCCGGGGAGGATTGTTCCAGTCATACATTACATCCTCCTGTGTGCTTCCCATGGTGAAAGTTCCTCCTTCAATAAAAACCAGTCCCGGACCGGTAATCTGTTCATAATCGGGCAGAACTTCAAATCCTCCCATTTCAGGGTCGTTGTATCTCCAGCCTGTGGTCTGTGAAGTATCGTCACCGGAGTCAAGTATGCCGCATGAGCTTAGCAGCAGAGCTGTCAATACAAAATAAACAATGTTTTTGAACATCATAATTACTTGCTTTGTTTATAATAAATACAGAACTTAATTTTCAAATATAATGATACTACATTTAATTCATAAAAAACAATCCGACTTCAGCATAAAAACCAAACCGAATCAGCTCTAAACCTGAAATATCAAGCATACAGCCGGGGTGGATCTTAAACCAAACCTTGCAGTATGCATTATTACAGTTTGACGCTGTTTCATTTAATACGACAAATACGTGAATAGGTTACCTTTAAATAAGATTTTTTTTCTGTCACGGAATGCATTGAAAAATTTATGAATCTTATCTTTCCCATGCAGGATAATTTTTGCAAAACAAAATATTTTATAATAACTTTGTTTGTTCTTTATTAAGAAAAATCAGATGGCAAAAAAAATCATTTCCCTTTCTTTTGCATTGAGTTTCCTTTTTGGCTTATGGCATCCTCTTTTTCCCCAGATATCAACAGGAGAACTCTCCGGGCAGCTTAATGTAATCCACGTTGCCGTTCCTTTTCTCACAATTGCACCGGACTCCAGAGCAGGCGCAATGGGGGAAGCCGGTATAGCAACAAAGCCGGATGTTTATTCTATGCACTGGAACCCCGCCAAATATGCATTTGCTGAGGAAAATTTCAGTGCGGCCCTCACTTATACCCCATGGCTGAGGAACCTTATCGATAATATAGATCTGGCAACCCTGTCGGCTTATATGCGTATTGATGAAAATCAGACTATAAGCGGGTCTCTTACCTATTTTTCACTGGGAGAAATTGTTTTTACCAATATTTCCGGAGAACCTGAAGGGCAGCATAACCCGAATGAGTTTTCAATTGATGTCGGTTATTCCAGAAAACTGTCAGAAAACCTTTCCGGAGGTCTGGCATTCAGGTATATCAGGTCTGACCTGACAGGAGGTGCATATGTAGGGGGAACGGTTAGTCAGCCGGCACAGGCGTTTGCCGCAGATATCTCCATCTACTCTCAAAATGATATTGAAATATCGGGTAATGAAGCAGAGCTGGCATGGGGCGCTAACATATCAAACATTGGCAACAAGGTTACTTACTCCGACGACCAGAACACACAGTTCATCCCGATCAACCTTGGACTTGGAAGCGCCCTGACCCTCAATATTGATGAACAAAACAGTATCAGTTTTGCAATGGATGTGAATAAACTGCTTGTTCCCACTCCTCCGGTATATTATCCCGATTCGGTTGATGTTGACGGCAACCGTGTGATCGAACAGGGAAAAGATCCCAACGTTTCAGTTGCAAGGGGTATGCTGCAGTCCTTTTATGACGCACCCGGCGGATTCAGGGAAGAACTCAGGGAGATCACCCTTTCACTGGGAACTGAATACTGGTATGCAGAGCAATTTGCAATAAGGGCAGGCTATTTTTACGAACATGAAACAAAAGGTAACAGGAAATTTTTTACAACCGGCCTCGGTTTAAGGCTTAATGCCTTTAGCATCGATTTCTCGTATCTTATTCCTGTTTACAGGACAAATCCCCTGGCCAACACATTGCGTTTCTCCCTATCTATTGATATTTAACTCCGGTTTAAGACCGGAGAAAAGCGATTCCCGGACATGAGCTACAGGATAGGCATTGGTTATGACGTACACAGACTTGAAGAAAACAGGAAACTTATATTGGGTGGAGTTGAAATACCCCACACAAAAGGCTGTATAGCTCACTCAGACGGGGATGTTCTGATTCATGCCATTTGCGATGCCCTCCTCGGCAGTATCTCCCTTGGAGATATTGGAAGCCATTTTCCTGACACAGATCCAGAATACAGGAATGCAGACAGCAGCAGTCTGCTTGCTTCTGTACTCTCAATGCTCCATGAAAAAGGTTACAGAATCGGAAATATTGACACTGTTGTCTGTCTCCAGAAGCCCAAAATAAACCGGTTTATTCCGAAAATAAAGCAAAAGCTTGCAGACATTACAGGAATGCCCGCCTCCGGCATTTCGGTTAAAGCCACCACTACCGAAAGACTTGGCTTTGTTGGTGAAGAGAAGGGAATATCAGCCTCTGC
>SLCF01000155.1 GCA_007125955.1 Bacteroidales bacterium
CCTTACTCTCATCTACACCTTTCGATTTGGCTTCACGGTAAGGGTTTTTTCTTTCAAACAGACCCAAAACAGGGGAAAGAAAGTTGAATATCCTGTGTGAATAAAGAATCATGTAGGTTGAAAGACCAATAGTTATTAGTCCAACAAGGGTGATCAGTCCCATTACATTATCGTTAATATGCCCGAGCTGCAGTCCGAGTGCAGCAAGAATAAGGGAAAACTCGCTTATTTGAGCCACGGCAAGTCCTGACAGGAATGAAGTACGTTTGCGGTAACCCATGAACCCCATTATGACAAGTACTATAAGAGGGTTTCCAAGCAGTACGAAAAGAGAAAAGATAATAGCAGGCCTGAACTGCTCTCCAACAAGTGAAAGGTCGAACCCGGCACCAAGAGTGATAAAGAAAAAGAGCAGCAGGAAGTCGCGCAAAGTGGTCATCTTTCCGCTCACTATCTCCCGGTGTTTTGTAGAGGCAAGCGATATCCCGGCAAGAAAAGCTCCCACCTCCTTGCTGAAGCCCAGTGCATCACCGGTAGCAGACATGGTCAGAGCCCAGGCGACAGAAAAGAGAACCAGCAGCTCCTCCGACTTCCCCATAAGCTGCATAACCTTTGGTAAAACATATCGCATCAGCAAGCCGGTTACAAGCAACAATGCCAGACCTCTTGCAACAACCTTTACAATGTCGGTTACAGGATCGGCGGATGCATCAGCTGCAAGAGCAGACAGAAAGATCATCACCAAAACCACCACAATATCCTGTACTATGAGGAAGCCTATGGATATCTGGCCGTGAAGGGAGTCTATCTCCTTTTTGTCTGAAAGAAGCTTTACTATTATAATAGTACTTGAAAAGGTAAGTGCCACGGCAACATAAAGTGCATGAATTGACTGCATTCCAAGCTGGATTGCAATAAAGTACCCCACAATTGAAGTAAATAAAACCTGACCTAACCCTGTAAGCAGGGCCACTTCACCGATAGATTTTATGAGTCTGACATCCAGTTTCAGTCCTACTGCAAAAAGAAGTATCGCTATTCCAAGTTCCGAAAGCAACTGGACTTTATCCAGAGATGTTATCAAATCCAGTCCGAAAGGACCTACAAGAATCCCAACCCCTATAAATGCCACTATGAGTGGCTGCTTAAGGAACCTGCCAAGGAGTCCGCCAATGGCTGAAATAATAAGTATGGCAGCTATTTCAAAAAAAGTATCGGAAAAAATTTCCATCCGCCTGAATCTGTTTTTTAACCTTAACAATCCAACACAATATTACAGGATGCTGGCTTACAAGCCTCTTATTGCAGGCATTTCCGCATCCATAAATATAGGAAAAAATAGAAAATATTCATTATTGATTAATGAATATTGTACGGTTTTTCTATTTTTTCTTAAATTGGTCTGAAATATAACAATCCGGAAACCCACATGTTCAACCTGCAACGGCGGGCAAAAATCATAAAAACAATCAGCTATGGAATACAGATTTCTTGGAAAATCGGGACTGAAAGTATCCGAACTCTCCTTTGGCTCATGGATAACCATCGGTGACCAGTCAGATACAAACGGAGCATATAATTTGATGAAAGAGGCTTTTGACGCCGGAATAAACTTTTTTGACAATGCCGAAGTCTATTCAGCGGGTAAAGCTGAAACAATAGCAGGCAAAGTATTGAAGAAAGCCGGTTGGAAAAGGAGCGACCTGATTATTTCCACTAAGATTTTCTGGGGCGGTGAAGGACCAAATGACAAGGGATTGTCAAGAAAACGGATAGTTGAAGGGGCCGATTCAGCACTTCAAAGGCTTCAGCTCGAATATGTTGATCTGATCTTCTGCCACAGGCCTGACCTTTATACCCCGGTTGAAGAAACAGTCAGGGCAATGAACCATGTTATTAACCAGGGCAAGGCTCTCTACTGGGGAACCAGCGAATGGTCAGCCACCCAGCTAAGGGAAGCCAGTCACATAGCACGTGAAAACAACCTCATTCCCCCTCTTATGGAGCAGCCAGAATACAATTTTTTCCGCCGTCACAGGGTTGAAATTGAATATAAACCTCTTTATGAGGAGATGGGGCTTGGGACAACCACATGGAGTCCGCTAGCCGGCGGAATACTCACAAACAAATACTCCGGGGGAATACCGGAAGGTAGCCGCTTCAGCCTTGAAAAATACAGTTGGCTAAGGGAAAAAAGACTTGACACACCGGAGGGAAGGGATAAGGTGGAAAAAACCCGGAAATTAAAAGAAGTAGCAGATGAGATGGGGGTAACGCTCCCCCAGATGGCGATTGCCTGGTGCCTTAAAAACCCTGATGTAAGCAGTGTTATACTGGGTGCTTCCAAAACTTCGCAGTTAAAGGAAAACCTGAAGGCAGCAGAAGTATTGCCAATGCTTACCGAAGATGTGATAAAGCAGATTGAAAAGATCGTTGACAATAAGCCTGAAGGGGAAAAGGACTGGAGGTTGTAACAAGTCCACTATACAAGCAATTCCTACATAAAACACAGGGGTGTAAAGAAGAGGAATTTGAAACTGGCTGTCTCAACTTCTTGTTTCACAAGCAAGCCGGCATAATTTATCGGATCATGAATAAAACGAACCGTAAATAAGTCCGGAAATTGTTGACATAACAGAAACCAGTGCAATATATACCATTGTTTTGCGTGTCCCGAGAACATTTCTGATTACAAGCATATTGGGAAGGGATAACGCCGGACCGGCAAGCAGAAGTGCAAGTGCAGGTCCCCTGCCCATTCCGCTGGAAAGTAGTCCCTGAATTATCGGTATCTCTGTTAATGTTGCAAAATACATAAACGCCCCGAAAATTGATGCAAAGAAATTTGCTCCCAGACTGTTGCCCCCGACAAGCGGTGTAACCCATTCTTCGGGGATTATACCGCCTTCTCCTCCGGGTGTTCCAAGGAGAAAACCTGCAACAAGAACTCCAGCTCCAAGCAGCGGCATTATCTGCTTTGTAAAATCCCACGAAGAGAGAATCCACTCACCGGGTTCATCTCCGTGCTGAAGGGTCATAATAACCAGTGCCGCCACAGCCACTACAAAAGGTACAACAGGGTTTCCCGGGAACAAAAGTGCCGCAATCAAAACCGCAATACCCCCTGCAGCAACTTTCCATGCGCTGATTCTCAACACATACACAAGTGAGAACATCAGCAGCAATCCGAAAAAGGAGGTGAGATACCATTTATATGACCACACACTATAAAGGAACCCGCTTTCATTTTGAGGCTCCCCCCAGGTGGCAAAAATCAGTATAAAAACCAGCACAAAAAAGTGAAATGCTGTCTGCCAGACCGGACGCGATTGTTGTGAGCTTACTGCAAATGACTCTTCGGTGACTTCCCTGCTCTCTTCTTTCCTGAAAATAAAGGCCATTGCCATTCCTATCACAATACTGAAAACAACAGCCGCTGCAATTCGTGCAACTCCCAGCTCCCAGCCGAGTATCCGGGCTGTGAGTATTACTGCAAGAATGTTTATGGCCGGTCCGGAATAGAGAAATGCAATTGCAGCGCCAAGGCCTGCACCACGTTGGCGGATTCCGGTAAAAAGGGGTAAAACCGTACATGAGCATACGGCAAGAATTGAACCGCTAACCGAAGCGATAAGGTAAGATTTCCATTTAACAGCAGACGCTCCAAGATATTTGATGACTGCACCTTTGCTGACAAAAACGGCAATGGCGCCGGAGATAAAAAATGCCGGAATAAGACAAAGTATAACATGCTCCCTGGCATACCACCTTGCAAGCTCAAAGGCCGACATTACTGCCTGCCTGAACTCCGGACTTTCAACCGGAATCAAATAGAAAAAAAGAAAGACACCTGCTATCCATAACAGAATCTTGAGTTCCCTTTGCCACTCCATTGAAACAAAATTTAAACCGATTATAAACTATTGGCCTCAAACAACCCGGCCTGCTTCATCTGACCCTGGCAATGATTTCAGTTTTTCTGCCGCATGAGGAGGCGCGACCCTGCCTGATTTATCTTCTGCTGATTGTTGCGGCAGCCTGAAAAAAAGTCCGAACATCCTGGCAGCCTCATCCCAGTTTTCACTTTCAATGCAGTACCTGATCCTTGGCGGCTCAATATTACCTTTTATCAGTCCGGCAGATTTCAGCTCCTTTAAATGCTGAGACAATGTAGAAAGTGCTATGGGAAATTCATCGGCAATATTTGTGCTGAAACAGCTGCTTCTTTCCGACAATATAGTTAGAATACGAACCCTTGCGGGGTGAGCCAGTGCTTTGGCAAACCGGGCAATTTTTTTATCTTCACTACTGTAAGGCAGAACTTTTTTATCTTCCATCACCGGTCAGGTTTTTTCCGAAAGCAGTTCCTTTATTTGGCTGACAGTAGGCACCCGGCCGTTCATAACCACCTTTTCATCAACAACAAGACCGGGTGTTAGACTAATTCCATACCCCATGATCTTCATTATATCCTCTTCCTTCAAAACTTCTGCATCCAGCTGAAGCTCATCAACAGCTTGTTTTACATTGCTTTCCAGTTTTTTGCATTTTGCGCAGCCTGTTCCAAGTACTTTTATTTTCATAATGAGCTGTTTAAAAATTTTTTGATCAGTATTTTCCTATTTCCTTTTCACCCTGGTCTTCAATGTGCAAAGACATGAGCCGGTAAGTTCCTTGTTCTTGTCTTTCTTCAGGGGCATCTCCTGGCGTTCCCAGTTTATAATACCGCCGTTGAGCACCGCAACATTTTCAAAACCCTTTTCCTTGAGAAATTTGACAATCTCCTTGCTTTTGGTTCCGGATGAATCGGCAATGATTAAATATCTGTCCGAAGGCAGATCGTTTATCCGGTTGGCAAAACCTAAAAAAGATGAGTATAAAACTTTTTCAACATCAAATGCCTTATAACCGGTTTCATACTCTTCACGTATGTCAACTATATATGCCCCTCTTTTGGAAGCCTCATAGGCCTCACCGGGAGACAGGAAAAGCATCTCCTTTATTTTCATTCCAAGCCCTTCAAATGCGTTTTTCATTAGTATATTATTTTTTGTTTAGTAAATTAGTTATCATTCTTTTGCCTAATTATGACTTTGAACTTTTGCTTTTCAATCCCATAGATTCCCCATATTTATTCATATCTTTTTGAGAATCTTCAGAATCGTGGTAAATTCATAATTAACTGCTTTTATCTATTGTCTTTATGTGTATCAGGCTGATTTAATTGTGTTTCGTATTTCGCAAAAATACGAAATATAATTATTAATAACAAAATAATTAAAGGCCTGAGGTATTGGATTTTTTTCTGCTTTTCGTATTTTTAATGTTCAGAACAGAAACATAAAATGCTAAATTATGGAAAAATACCTTGTTTCACCCCGGATTTTTATTCCGGCACTTGCGGTGTGGCTGATTCTTTCAGCCGTTAATACAGTTTTTGACCCTGAAACCGAAAAAACTGAAAAGATGAGAATGCAGGAAGAAACTATCAATTTGCCGGAACCCAGGACAGACAGTCCGGTCAGCCTTGAAGAAACAATTGCAAAAAGAAGGTCAGTCCGCACTTACACAGACGACCCTCTTACCATTGAACAAATTGGTCAGCTTCTCTGGTCTGCCCAGGGAATAACTCTTGAGTCGCGTGGCTACAGGGCAGCTCCTTCCGCAGGGGCAACTTTCCCCCTGGAAGTCTACTTAGTTGCGGGTGAGGTTGATAACCTGCCTCCGGGTGTTTACAAGTACATCCCCTCCGACCATACCATTGTTAAAGTAATGGACGGGGATATCCGCAACGGACTTGCAGATGCCTGCCTGGGTCAGTCTCCCGTAAGAAACGCTCCCGTTTCACTGGTAATATCAGCAGAATATGCCAGGACGGCGTCGCGCTACGGCAACAGGGCAACACGTTATGTCCATATGGAAGTGGGGCATGTAGGACAAAATGTATCGCTTCAGGCAATTACAATGGGACTTGGCACAGTAATGGTCGGTGCATTTACAGACGACCAGCTAAAGGAGCTTTTGCCCCTCCCGCCTGAGGAAGAACCCTTGTACGTAATTCCGGTCGGAAAGGAATAGCATTAACTAATGATAACATTTAACACATTAAAAGATGATCAGAAAAATATTTATCTGCCTGCTCCTTTTTTCTCTTTCGTGCGCTTTGCATGCAAAAGAAACTCGACTTCTCAGGCAACCTGACATAAACGGGGACCAGATAACTTTTTCCCATGCAGGCAATATATGGGTAGTTGACAAGAACGGAGGCGAAGCAAGGAGATTAACCAGTTTTCAGGGAGTTGAGCAATTCCCGAAATTCTCCCCTGACGGCAATCGGATAGCTTTTAGCGGCCAGTTCGGCGGCAGCACGGATGTATACACCATACCGGCAGCAGGCGGCGAACCTGAAAGGATGACATGGCACCCGGGATCGGACATTGTTCGCGGATGGACGCCTGATGGAAAAGTTTTGTTCACATCCGGAAGGGAAAGCGCTCCTGTGGGTTATCCCAAATTCTTCAGTATTGGTTTTGATGAAGGGCTACCGGTTCCCCTGGAAATACCGAGGGGCTATCGCGGATCACTTTCACCTGACGGACAGTGGTTCGCTTATGAGCTTGTGAGCCCTTCCGATGAAGAGTGGAGGAATTACAGGGGGGGGCAAAACCGCCCCATATGGGTTGTGGACATGAGAGATTATTCGCTTTTTGAACTCCCCGGTGCAGGGGATTCAAGAAACCAGTTCCCGGTCTGGTTAGGGGAAACGGTTTATTTCCTGTCTGACCGCGACTGGGCAATGAACCTCTACAGCTACAATATGCAAACAGGGGAACAAAAGCAGCTGACTTTCCACTCCGAATACGACATAAAATACCTGAGTTCAGGGGGCAATATGCTTGTTTATGAATACGGTGGGGATATATACACTTTCGACCCGGAGAATAACCTGTCCGATAAAGAAGAGATAACAATAAATGCAGATTTCCCATGGTCAATGGCCGGCTGGAAAAATGTAAGCAATTTCGTTACAAACGGCTCTCTCTCTCCGACCGGTGTAAGAGCTGTTTTTGAAGCACGCGGCGAAATTTTCACGGTTCCTTCGGAAAAAGGTGACTCAAGAAATATAAGCAACTCACCAGGTAACCGCGACCGTTTTCCTGTCTGGTCTCCCAACGGGGAGCACATAGCATGGTTTTCGGACAGGTCGGGTGAATACCGTTTAATGATAGGATCACAGGACGGTCTTGAAGAACCGGGATCCATAGAGCTCCCGGAACCCAACTTCATATATACGCCCGCATGGTCGCCTGACGGCTCTTATATATTCTATACAGATGCCAACCTTAAGCTCTGGCTTGTGGAAGTTGAATCGGGTGAAGTAACTTTCATTGACCAGGACAGTTTCATACACCCCGAAAGAACAATCGACCCTGTCTGGTCTCCCGATTCGAGATGGATAGCATATTCCAAGAGGCTTGAAAACCAGTTCCATGCCATTAAGCTTTATTCACTCGATGAAGAAAAGATATACCGGCTTACAGACGGAATGTCTGATGCTGTCTCCCCGGCATGGGATGAGGGAGGCAAATACATCTATTTCCTTGCAAGTACCGATTTCGGACTCAATACAGGCTGGCTTGATATGAGTTCATATAACAAACCTGTAACAAGGGCAATATACCTTGCAGTGCTCGACAGCGATGAGCCTTCGCCGCTTCTTCCGGAAAGCGACGAGGAAAAAACGGAAAACAGTGACGAAGAAAATAGGCCTGACAACCGGGTTAAGATCGATTTTGAAAATATCGACCAGCGAATACTGTCGCTGAATGTGCCAGAGAGGAACTACAGCAGACTTTCAGCTGCAGGCGATGGGATGATATTTTACATGGAATCGGTACCAAACCAGTACGGCGCAACACTGCACCGTTATAACCTCAGTGAAAGGGAGTCGGTTTCCTATCTCTCCCCTGTAAATTATTACAGCATATCATCTGACGGCAACAAACTTCTCTATCTTTCACGCAACATTTGGGGTATTGTTAATACCAAAGGAAAACCCTCTGCCGGTGACGGAAGAATCAATACAGGTGACATGCAGATAAGGCACAATCCAAAAACCGAATGGCGCCAGATATTCAACGAAGCCTGGCGTATTTACAGGGACTACCTTTATGTGGAAAATATGCACGGAGCTGACTGGGATGAGGTTTACACCAGATATGGACAACTGGTTGAGCATGTAAATCACAGGCACGACCTGAACCACATCCTGGGTATGATGGCCGGCGAGGTTTCAATGGGACACTCATATGTTGGCGGCGGGGATATGCCTTCGGTAGACCGTTCGCCTGCCGGACTGCTGGGAGCCGATCTTGAGATTGACAATGGAAGGTACAGGATTAAAAAGATCTACACCGGTGAAAACTGGAATCCGGGTCTGAGGGCACCTCTAAGTGCCCCCGGTGTTAAAGTCTCGGAAGGAGATTATATAATTGCAGTTGACGGCGAAGAGCTGAAAGTTCCGGTAAATCCTTACAGCCTTTTTGAAAACAAGGCTAACAGACAGGTTGCTGTGCGTGTGAACAGCACTCCGCAATATGAAGGGTCATGGCTGATCACAGTCGTGCCCGTCTCAGGTGAGGGCGGATTAAGGCGTCTTGACTGGGTAGAGGAAAACAGAAGGAAGGTTGATGAGATGTCTGACGGACAGCTTGCCTATATATGGCTGCCGAATACAGGACAGGGCGGATACTCCTATTTCAACCGCTACTATTTTGCACAACAGCATAAGAAAGGGGCTGTGATAGATGAAAGGTTCAACGGCGGAGGTTCGGCAGCCGATTATATGGTGGATGTTATGGCGCGCGAGCTGCACGGTTTCTTCAATAACCGGATAAATCCCGACCTGCCTTTCACTTCTCCCGGTGCAGGAATATGGGGTCCGAAGGTGATGATAATTAACGAATCGGCAGGTTCAGGCGGAGACCTTCTACCCTTTATGTTCAGGGAAATGGAGATCGGTCCGCTGGTCGGCACAAGAACCTGGGGCGGACTAATTGGCATATGGGATTACCCCTCCCTTATTGACGGCGGAAGGATGGTTCCGCCCAGAGGGGGGTTCTACAATACAGAAGGGGAATGGGATGTTGAAAATGAAGGCGTTGCCCCGGATATTCATGTGGAAATGATCCCCCGGGAAGTGATTGAAGGAAGGGATCCTCAACTGGAAAGGGCTGTTAAGGAAGCACTGAGATTGCTTGAGAAGGAACCCGTTGAAATTATCAGGGAGCCGGATCCGCCGGTAAGGGTAAGAAGGCCCGAAAGAGAATAAACATCGATTTTTCTTACAGAAGCACGGTTAAACCGGAGAAAGATCAGAATAAGCATGAACGGAAAAGCCGGGGTTTACGTTGCGTAAATCCCGGCTTTTGCTTAATAAATATTAATTTAAATATCAATTATCCCTTCCCCCGACTCAACAACTTCTCCTGTTATTCTCAGTATGGCTGTTTGCCTGTTTGCAGCATTCGACTGAACGGTAACCGTGCGGCCTATGCGATGCGGACGGCTCACTATACGGAACTCTACTTCAACGTACCCGGAATCGCTTGGAGCTATGGGCTGCTCGGTATATCCGTTAACCCTTGTTCCGCAACATGCCCTGACGTTGGTAAGGACAAGGGGCTGTGTCCCCTCATTGTAGACAGTGAACTTTATTTTACCGTCCGGGACAGTGTCAACCAGTATCTTCCCGTACTCGTGAACCTCCCTGTCAAAACGGATTACCGGACCTTCCTTATCCTGGGCTGCCGAAAAGAAAATGAAGGTTGCAAGGAAGAGGCCGGAAAATATAAAAAGCTTTTTCATTTCAGTTAATTTTTTGGTCTGATAATTTTACAATCCTTAAATGATACGTTTATTTAAGCTGTTCTGTTGTGTTAATTTTTTAAAAATGTAAAGAACATTTAATACAATAATACGTTTATATTTTAATAAAGTTGCAAATTTTTCAGTTTATCCCTGCATCAGAATTCACCTGAAAGTTAAATCAGAAGGTGACTTAAGGAATATTAATAAAAATTTTTTCATGCACCTGTGTTTAATTTGAATTTGTCAATTTTTCATGAAAACGCTCTCTTTTTACCGGTTTTGGATGATAAAAAATTTACACGGAAAATTTTTAATGTATATTTGCAGGTTTAAAGCAACTTTCTAAAATAACTACATCTTTTGATATTTAATTATATGAGCCCTCTTCCTGAACTGACACTTAATTCCCTCCTTAAACACAGTGCAAAGGAGTATTCTGACAGACCTTCACTGGCTTTTGCAGGCAAATCAGCTATCACCTATTCCCAGCTTGCCTCCAAAGTGAAAGAGGTTTCATCATTTCTGTTGTCCAGCGGCGTCCGCAAGGGAGACAGGGTTGCAATCCTGAGCGAAAATATGCCCAACTGGGGTGTTGCTTATTTTGCCATCTGCACAACAGGTGCAATTGCCGTTCCAATTCTGACAGATTTCACAGGCAAAGAGATAAACAAAATTCTGACACATTCCGGATCAGTGGCTATATTCTTATCAGAGAACATTATAGATAAAGTCAAAGGGAGTATTCCGCCAAATGTTGAAAATGTTTTTTTGATCAACAACTTTTTCCGGATAAACAGGGATGCTGTTAACTTAAAGGGAGAGATAAAGGAAGAGCCCTCCCCCGGTCAACAGGAATCTAATGCGACCGGTAGCGGCAAACCAGTTGATGAAAACGATACTGCAGTAATACTATATACTTCAGGCACAACCGGCAACCCCAAGGGAGTTATGCTCTCCCACAAGAACATTGTCTCAAATGCCTTGAACACAACGAAAATCCAGGAAGTGGAAAAAAACGACAGGCTTCTTTCTGTATTGCCGCTTCCCCACACATATGAATGTACTATCGGAATGGTTATTCCGCTTATGAAGGGTGCTTCGGTATACTATCTTGATAAGCCCCCGGTTGCAGATATCCTGCTTGAAGCAATGAAGGAGGTGAAGCCGACCATGATGCTGACCGTACCACTTATAATTGAAAAGGTGTACAGAAAGAAGGTTGCGCCCAAACTTAACGGTTCGCCGGTGATAAAGACTCTTATGAAGATGCCCGCATTGAGGAGATTGTTCCACCGGATGGCAGGGAAAAAATTACTCAGGTCATTCGGGGGCAAACTTAGCTTTTTTGGGATCGGGGGAGCAAAGCTTTCTGCCGATACGGAACTTTTCCTCAGAGATGCGCGATTCCCTTACGCTATTGGCTACGGACTGACAGAAACATCACCCTTGCTTGCAGGATGCAGTCCTTCAAAAA
>SLCF01000008.1 GCA_007125955.1 Bacteroidales bacterium
GGATTATTTACAGGATGGGTGTTTTATAATCTGATGATCTTTACATGCTCGAAATGGCTTAACCAGGGTATAAGTGACTGCTATATCCCTTCTACCGTCACACCCCGACACGGTAATACGACGCATAAAAAATGGCCCTGCCGAATATTTCAGAAATAAAGAAGAAAATGAAAGAGATATAGACAAGCTGAGGCCGGTATATTGCAGTATGCTGCATCTGGAAATTTGCCCAGAAAATAAGCACGAAAAATCCCATAACCAAAGAAAGGATATGTAAAACCTGCCATGAGAAAGCGGGAACCGGCGGAGGAAGACCAGCACCGGTAACTGCAATCTCTGGCTCAAAAAGAAACATGTTCAGTAATTTAACCATTACTGCCAGAAACACAATCGCTATCAAAGGCCATAATAACGGTTTAATCTCGCTGACGGGAAAATTTTTGCCTCCCGCAAACATTGTCAGTACAACAAGTGCCATGGCCCCCAGCAAAAATGTGCTGATATAAAAGGCTGTGATAGTTGAAGGTGAATCCCATACAGGCGAAAGAGGTAACATGTAGATCCTTGCCATGATCCATACAAGTATCAACCCTGCCAGGGCAGCAGCAGCATGCCACAATCTGAGACCTGAAAGGCCCGGTATGCCTAACCATGCTGATGAACAACATACAGCAATGAGAAAGGTGAACAGAGACATCACGAATATCTCACGGCTAAGCCAGGAACTGCCAAGATTGCCGAGTGCATAAACAGACTGAAGCGGGCTGGCAAGATGGAAGAATGAAATTCCCATTGCAACCACAATTAAAACCAGGGATACCAGAAAATAGCCCTTCCTGAAATCGTTACCGGATAGCATTTCAGAGTTCTTCACGAAAAGCGTAAGCAGAAGGGAAATAAAAATTATACCTGTTGTCATCTGCGACAGCAGTGTAAAAAAAACCAGAGGCCACTCGTTACTGTTCATGCTTTACCTCCTCCAGGTTATCAATTTTAATATCTCTGTTATTAGCCATTCTTGCATTCCGGTGGGGTTTTATTACTACAGCCGGTTCGGTGTGATGTGAAGGAGGCAACGGGAAAATTTCATTGCCTTTTCCGTGAAGTTTTTCAAGCTCTTCCATCTCCCCGAAATCAAGCACACGCATCGGACATGCTGTGACACAAGCCGGCTTTTTACCACCTTCAAGGTAGTCGTCACAAAAAGTACACTTTGTCATCCTGCCCGTATTTCTGTCAAACTGTAAAGCGCCGTAAGGGCAGGCCCATTCACAATAACGGCATCCCATACACCTGTCTGTATCTATTAGCACAATACCGTTCTCTTTTTTTTCAATAGCCCTGTTGGGGCAGGATTCAAGGCAAAGCGGTTCCATGCAGTGATTGCAGGCCATTGAAATATGATATGAAAACACATTCGGTATCCATGCATGACCATCCCTGATCCAGTCACCTCCTGTAACTTCATAAACCCTCCTCCATAATATGCCGGAGCCATTGTCATATTTGTCTTTGCAGGCAACCTGACAAGTTTTGCATCCTGAGCAGGATGTTGAGTCAAAATAAAAAGCAAGCTGCTTTTTTCCCATATTAATAAAGGTAATAGTTTATAATCTATAAAGTTATCAAGCTTTTCCAACCTGGCACATAATGGTGTGCTGGGCATTTCCGAAAGCAAGGGGTGTCCATTTATGACTTGTTAGCACATTGACACAGCCCCGTCTGTCCACTCCGTTTTCATCAGGTTCCCACCATGCTCCCTGAGGTATATTTATCACACCGGGCATTATCTTTTTGGTGACCCTGCAGGGAATGACCATCTCTCCCCTGTCGTTGAACACACGCACTTCATCACCGCTCTTTATACCTCTTTCTTGTGCATCGATGGGATTCATAAAAACTCTTTGAGGGAAAGCCTCTTCAAGCCAGTCAATCTGATCATGTGTTGAATGTACCCTTGGCATATAGTGGTGTCCTAACGCCTGCAGCGGATATCGTCTGCTTTCCTCTCCGAAAGGACTTTCCCATTCCTGTATATATTTCGGTACCGGAGGTATCTCATCCGGCTTGCCCATATCGTAAAGCTGTCTGGAAAAGATCTCAATCCTGCCGGAAGGTGTGTTCAATGGATTGTTTTCCGGATCTCTCCGGAAATCTGCAAATGCCACTTTAGGATTCCTGATGGGGACTGAATAGACGCCCGTATTCTCTTTTTGCAATTCATCAAGAGATGGAATTTCAGGGAAACGTGTATTACGGTAACGGTTTATTGCCCATTCTATCCATTCTTTTTCATCCCTCCCCTGTGTATACTCCTCAGCTATACCGAGTCTTTCAGAAATTTCGGCACAAATCTGGTAATCGCTCTTTGTTTCATATGGAGGATCGTATATTTTGGGATTGATTATGACCTCATCGCCGTATTTCCATCCGTCCTGCAACCCCCACACCTCAAACTGCGTGCATACAGGCAGTACCAGGTCTGCGAACCTGCCGGAAGGTGTCATGAACTGATCCTGAAACGCAATGAATTCAACAAGCGATTCATCTTTCAGTATTTTTGCTGAGCGGTTTACATCAGCATGCTGGTTGATAAGTATATTGGAAGCCACACACCAGATAAGCCTGATGTTGTTTTCCAGTCTTTCAGCGCCTACCACTCCGTCTTCGGGGCCCATTTCCCTGCCCCTCAAAACCGCTTCAGTCCATAAAAAGACAGGTATTCTTTCAGATACCGGATTCCTTCCTGTTGGAAAGACATTCCAGAAAGGCCCCCCGTCATCAGCCTGCAGTGCAATACCGCTTGCCCAGCCACCCGGTATTCCGACATTCCCGGTTATTGCAGCCAGCACACATCCTCCCAGTACAGGCTGCTCACCGTAAGCCCTTCTTTGCATACCGTAACCCTGGTAAAGCATTGCGGGTTTGATTGATCCGTATTCGCGGGCTATGCGTGCTATTGTCCGGGCGGGAATACCCGTTATCTTCTCAGCCCATCCGGGTGTTTTGGGCGTCCCGTCAACTGTGCCAAAAATATAATCCCTGTAGCTCTCCTCATTTTCGAGTCCCTCAGGCATCTGCGAGCTATCGAAACCGGTGCAGCATCGCTGAATAAAATCCTTGTCATGCAGCTCTTCCGAAATAATCACATAGGCCATTGCGCTCATAAGTGCGGTATCCGTACCCGGTCTGATAGGTACCCATTCATCGGCAAGAGAAACGGCACTCATTGTCATCCTGGGATCTATACATATCACCTTTGCACCGTTTTCACGGGCTTTCTTAACAAAATACTCACTGTTGGTACCATCGCGCATTTCTGCAGGGTTCCAGCCCCACATTATTATATATTTTGAATTGACCCAATCCTGTCGCTGGTTGCCGGTAACACCCGTACCATAAACATAGGGAGTTGCCCTGCTTATGCAGGCCCAGCTGTAGCTGTTGTAAAAACCGAGAGAACCGCCAAAAAGGTTCATCAGTCTGGCAGCAGTCTGCCTCCCGTTGGTCTGGTTATAGCTCCCCGTGCCATACGGAACGAGTATTGCGGAATTACCGTATTGCTCTTTTACTCTATTAAGTTGTGAGGCCAGAATATCAAGCGCTTCGTCCCATGTTATCCGCTCGAATTTGCCTTCGCCCCTTTCGCCGATCCGCTTCATGGGATACTTCAGCCTGTCGGGATGATATTGCCGGCGGCGGTAAGAACGGCCCCTTATGCAAGCCCTTAGTTGAGGATCGGTTATATCGTCATTGGGACGGTCGTCCGTCTCTATTCTTGTTATTTCCCCTTCCCTGATATGCAGCTTAAGAACACAGCGCCCACCACAATTATGTGAAGGGCATCCCGCCCTTACAATAACAGTACCGTCATCTTCCATGGTAACCGGGAGGCTTTTGCTCTCCTTTTCACCCAGGCAACTGATCATGCCCCCGGAAGCAAGAAGTCCCCCGCCAAAAAGCGCACTTAGCCTTAGGAAGCACCTGCGGTCCATGGCCGATATAACCGGGCCGCCCTCTTTTCTGCTCATTTCTGAATAATTTTTCTGTAAAACCATCGAAAATATAACAAGATCACGCTAATATAATCAAAAATTTAAATATATATATGTCATTCCTTTTCAGCAATCCTTATTAAAAAAAATCATTCCGGTTATCCCGCTCTTCCGCTTCCAGGCGACACGCATGTAAGCCTTCAAATAAATGCAAAACTAAGCAGGCTTCCTGCAGTGGAAAACACCCCATGTGAGGTTACCTTTTTCTCCTCCTTCAACCCAGTACTTTAAACCTTTTTTCATATTGGAAAGATATTCCTCTGAAACATCCCTTTGAAGCTCTTTCTCTTTTTCACTTGTTTTTTCCAGAACCATGGAATAGTGTTTCACGAGATGATCATGAAGATCAATATACCTCACCTTTTCAAGCCCGCATTCCCTGCACGCCTTATCATAATATTCCGGCGATCCGAGCGATGAGAGATTGATTCGCTCATATATGGGCTTAAGCTCTTGTTCATCACAATCGCCGGTCTGCATGGGGTCTGTGAAAATCATATCCCCTTCCGGCCTGAGAACCCTTACTGCTTCTGTGATAACCTTCTTCCTGTTACTGCTGTGCAGAATTGCATCCTGTGACCATACAATATCAAATGCATTTTCAATGAATGGTATCTCTTCAAAATTCCCGTCAACTATATCGATCAGGTCATCAAGCCCCTGTTCCCTGTTCATTTTTCTTCCCCTTTCGTTTTCTGTTTCACTTATATTCAGAACAGTAACATGGCAACCGTATGTTGCAGCAAGATAGCGGGCACTGCCGCCAAAACCTCCCCCAAGATCTATTATCCTGGTGTTTTCATCAATGCTTGTGAAACTTGCCATTTCTCTAACGGTTCGGCGGCTTGCAGTAAAAATGTCATCGTCTTTACTTATGTATATGCCCAGATGAAGATCTTCTCCACCCCAGACATGATAGTAAAAATTGTCAGCATCTTTGCTGTTGTAATAACTGCGGGCCGCTTCCGCATCTTTTGAATACTTTTTTTCACTCATTGAGTCATCTTTTTTTATTCTTCAATCCGTTTATCTTATTAAGTCCGGAACTTGCATGCTTACCAATCTCCGGGTAGAATCATTTAAATTACTTTGCATTATTTAAAAATCCAGCTTCCCTTCCCTGTATGCATTCATATATTTTTCACAAAACTGATCTTTTCCAAGCAGCATTTCTGCAGCCAAAACATTTGCCATCATCTTGTTGTCCAGCGGGTTCATAATAGCAGAATCAAGGCCCCTTGTTATAGCCATAACCATAAAAGCCCGGTTTGCAAATCCCCTTTTGGGAATTCCAAAGGAAATATTCGAGAGTCCGCATATTGTATGTATCCCCTCATATTTGGCATGAATGGCTTCGACCGAATCAAGGAACTCCCTACCAAGATGGTCGCCTGAACCGATCGGCTGAACAAGCGGATCTACAAAAATATTCTCCAGCTTGATACCATTTTTTACCAGATTGTTTACCAGCCTGTCAGCTATCTTTAGCCTCTCTTCCTTTGTATAGGGCATCCCTTCGTCGCTCATGCAAAGTGCAATTATCTTGAAATCCGTACCCTTTATCACCGGGATTATGTTTTCATACCTCCCCTTTTCCAGTGAAATGGAGTTGATCATTGGTATTCCCTTGTGTACCTTAACAGCTTCTTCAATCACTGCAGGGTCAGGGGTGTCAATACAGCATGGTGCATCAACGTTTTCCTGTACTGTCTGTATGAGCCATTTCATGTAATCAGTTTCCTTTCCCACAAATATCCCTGCGTTGACATCAATGAAGTCGGCCCCGTTTTCATGCTGATCAAGGGCTACCTTTGCAATTGCATCATAGTTTTTTTCCCTGATCTCTTCCCTGATCTTTTTTCTGCTTGCGTTTATAAGTTCTCCTACTATTCGCATATCTAATTCTCCTGTTTAAAAAAGTTTTTATAATTACTTGTCTGTTCGGGTTCAATATAAACGAAATATTTACGGCTGTAAGGGCCGTAAAGTATCCTCCGGAAAAAGTTGTCGTTACCTTTAACCTCAAAATATTTTTTCCCCAGCACCCTTGCATTTTCCTTTGCCCTCTCCCTGTAGGGTGAAGGATCTTCACTCCCGGGATCAATATAACAAATGTATTTATAATTCTTCAGTTCCCATTCTATGGCCTCTTTTGCCATTTCAGCCCCCACCCTTTGGGTGTATTCGTTTTCAAGAAGACCAAGCGGATCTTTTTGGTTTTCTATCCAGTTCTGCGTTAGATAGTACGTGCCCGGTCTCCTGGAGAAATGGGCATGATACCTTTCGGCACCACCCAGATAGAGGCTTATGCAATCGTGTACCCTTGGAATGTAAATTCCATTTTTCCCGGCAAGCAGACCCGACACCCCATTTGAACACAATCCATATCCCAGAACTATAGTGTTTCCCTTTTCATTAAAACTGTCTATTCTTTCCTGCAACTCTTCCCTCATCTTATCCGGATAACGGTGAAGATTCTGGGACATGTAATGCATACGGATGTTATCCTGATGCGGACCAAACCTTTCCAGTTCAGCTTTCAGGCTCCCGCAAGCTATTATCACCTTATTTTCTGTTAAATTTCTCAAAGTGTAACGGAATTTTGATCTGACAATCTCGGATTACCCATTGCACGGGCAGTAAATCTTGTTAAAGAGCCTTCAACCTTTCTGTTTACCTCAACATAAGGTTCCGATGAACCGGAGTTGATAGCCGCTTCCCTGGCAAGGCTGTGTGAGATCTTTTGCGCATAATCGCATGCATTTTCGTGATTATCAAAATTTTTAACCTTGCCGTCACATTTAACATTGTATGAAAATTTTCCCTCACTTTCCCTTATAAAGACGAGCGCTTCGGACACTTCAGAAACAAATCCTGATACGGCACCTACTGCGTTTGCCACATCGGCATACTGGTGAGTCAGCAGCCTGGTTTTCAGCCTTTGGGCGACATCCCCCAGGAAATGCCTTGCAGGAGCTCCGGTGCCGGCAAGAGGCATGAGACTGTTGATCTCTACCGTCAAAAGGTCGCTTCCGGGATGGAGAAACTCTTTCAGCATCCATTTGCCCCACTTACCGTCAACCTTGTCTGGCATAACTTTTTCCATATCATGGCGTGCAAGAAAGATCATTATCTCTTCCACCAATGTATCCTCTATTTTGCGGAAAACCGATTCAATAAAATCTTTCTTCTCCATCCTGTAAAGACGGCATATTAATGAAGCTGCAATATCAGCAGCATCCCTGTCCCATAAACTTAGCCGCCCTGAAACATGCAGCAGGTCTGTAGGGTTTAGTGTGGAACACTCTATAAAACCACCCCTGATGAGCCCGTGGAGATTAAGATGAGCAGGATGAAAAACTTTTTCATCATCCATTATTTTACTTAACCTTAATGGTTTTGCAAGCTTTTCAACCAGTCTGAGCTGTTTTTCATTAAGGCCTTCAACTGTATGATCGTCAAGTTTCCTGTAGAGGTGCCAGTATTCCAGGTCGTATACACTTTTTACTGTATCCGGATTCTTTTTAATCTTCCTGAAATCCGACTGAACATTTGCGTAATGGCTGGCAATCTGGGATAATGAGCGCACCCTTTCCGGACCGATACATATTTCACTTTTTTTGTCAAACCATATCCTGCTGTCACACCCGAGGCTGACAGTGCGTATTTGAGCAGCCTCAACAGCCGTACGTGTGCCTCCTACCATGGCACCCTCCTCTGAAACGGCTACCATACCGTTGTTAATAAGGGCCATATCGGTTGTTGTACCTCCCATATCTACAACCAGGAAACTGCTTTTCCTGAGCAGAAAACGGGCACCGATCGCACTTGCAGCCGGACCTGACAGAACCGTTTCGACCGGTTTATATTCCGCCTCCTTGTAGGGCATCAGGCTTCCATCTCCCCTTACAATCATCAGCGGGGCTTTGATCCCCAGTTCGCTTAGTGATTGCCTGACTGACCTTATAAAGTCCTGCATAACAGCAACCAGTGATGCATTAATGGATGCCGTAGCAGCCCTTTTGATTGAGTTCAGACGGCCTGATAACTGGTGACCCATCACTACGGGAAGATCGGATGCCTTCTTGATTATTTCCAGAGCTTCTTTTTCATGTGAGGTATTCAGCGGACTGAAGTATGAAGAAAGAGCAATGGCCTCAATCTTTGACTTGTTCTTCCCTACCCATTCGAATATCCCTTTCCGGTCAAGTGGCTCAAGCTCATCTCCCTGGGCATTGTGTCCTCCGCTGAAATAAGCTATTTCAGAAGAAGCAAGCTCATCCCTGAGATCATAATTCTTAATCAGTTTCCTGTCATAACCTATAAGCAAAAGAGCAGTTTTGCCTGTTTTTCCCTCGGCAACTGAATTGGTGGCAAGTGTGCTGGATATCCCCACCAGTCTGACATTATGATCAGACTCCACACTGAGCTTTTCCAGAACTCTTACAACCCCTTGCTTCAAATCATTGTGGGTAGTCAGTGTTTTGGCTGCGGAAATTACTCTCCTGGTGGAATAATCCATCAGGACTCCATCTGTGAAAGTTCCGCCTGTATCAATACCAATTACATACCGGTTCATACCAGATCCCTTCTTTAGTATGATTCGGATCAGATCGCAGCAATTCTGAATCTTTTATGAAATCACTCTTTTTTGTTATCTGACTTACTGATCCTTTCTTCAGCTTCCCTTAGAATCTTCTCAATCTCGCTGTCTGCTTTCGCAGGCACTTTGCCACGGGGGCCTTCATGATTTTTGATTAAACCCCTGGTTTTTTCAATTATCCTGTCCTTCATGGTTTTTTTGCCTTCTTCGACCCAACCCTCGTAGCTGTTTCGGTCCATAAGAGTGGGCATCCAGTAGGCGCGGAACCATTTCATAGTGTGTTCTTCATAAAGGTAATGACCTCCCGGCCCTACACTGTCGATCACATCGACACTGAGAGTTTCCCTGTTGACATCAAAGCTTCTTTCAATAACCCTTGCCATTGATATCAACTCGTCATCCATTACTGTCTGGAAGATATCCCCTGTCAGCCCGCTTTCTGTGTAACCATTGTCATGAACGAAATTTGCACCGCTCATCATTGCTGCATTGATCGAAAGGCTTGCTTCCATAGCCGACTGCATATCCATCTTCTTGGTATCAGTGCAACCTGACTGCGAATACATCGGAAGACCGCAATACTGAACTACTTCAGTCAATGCAGCGCTCAGAAGGCTAAGCTCAGGTGCCCCGTAAGAATAAACGGAATACCTCATATCGAGTATCGACTGAACACCTCCTATGATGATGCATGTACCCGGATTTATAAGCTGTGCCGCTATTACTCCCACCATTGACTCGGAAAGGGCAACCACCAGCTGCCCCGCATGCGAAGCAGGCACGGTGCCTCCGCCGATTGCGCACGGACTGTAAACCTGCGGGATACGCTCTTCGGCACAGTACATGCATTTATCTATGGCATGGAAATCGCTTACAAGAGGGGAGATAGGCTCACCATAAAAAATATAGTTGGGACGTTGTCTGAACTCCTCATCTCCTCCGGCCATTGCAACAGCCATTCTGTGTATGTCACGGCAGCCTTCCCTTGTGAACGACCAGCTCATTACGGGTGTAGTGGTATTTCGTATCATATCGGCAAACTCGTAAACATCTGCCAGTCCGTTAGTAACATCACTAATAGACCCAAGTGACTGCACAAATCCGATATTAGGCAAAGCATCGCATACGCGTGCCACAGTGGTTGCATCTTTCCGAAGGTATTTCCTTCTTTCCATGGTGTCGGTATCGATAAAGTTGGGTGGTGTCGGCCCCGGCCCGAAATAGCTGCGGTTCTTCTCAATCACTATTTTCTTTTCAGTTGTTCCGTCCCATGGAAAAACTTCGGTTACGGGAGGAACTGTAGAAAGGGCTTTCAGTATCACTTCAGGGGGAAAAAAGACTTTTATTCCATCAACATGGCAACCGGCTTTTTTAAACAGATCCCTCGCCCCTTCATGATGAACATGAGCTCCCGTGTACTGAAGTGTACGCATCATTCCGTTGAAGATCTTTTGTTTCTGATCTTCTGAAAGAATTTGCAGGCGGGGACTCTCATATACTGTATAATTTGTTCTTACACTCATAAGAATATCTCTTTTTTAAAATTGTGTTTTACATGTGACGCTTGTCTGCATCTTCACATATTTTTTTCAGCTCCTTGTGCATTCCTTCATCAATCGGCTCAGGATTGTAATTCTCAAGAAGGTGATCTGTCCTTTCCCTTACCCTGTCACCCATTGTTTTGGAGCCGTTCTTTAGCCATGTTTCATAATCGCTGCGGTCCTGCAGCTCCGGCCTGAACCACTCTTTCCAGTGTTCATATGTGTGATCTGTTGTGACATACTCTCCCCCGGGGCCCTGTTTCTCTATCAACTCCAGTGCAAGGTGTTCGTCATCTGTGTTGATGCCCTTGCCGAACTGCTTCACCATCCCTATCATCTCCTGGTTGAGTACCAGGCTTTCGAGTGAAGCTGTAGTTCCGTGGTCAATATATCCCACATCATGTATAAGATTTGCGCCTGAAAGGTAAGAGTAGAAAAGGTTCATCATCTGCTCTGAAGCCGCCTGCTCGTCAAGCACTTTTGCATCGGTGCATCCGCCTGTGCTGAACATAAGCAGATTGAGCCATTTTGATATATCTGTGTTTGCAGCCGAAGCAAGAGAAAGCTCAGGTGCCCCGTAAGAGTATGTGGACTTCATCATATCGAGCAATGTAGTCACTCCTCCCATGATGAGGGGTGTACCCGGATTCTTCAGGTGGCACATAACTATAGCCACGAGCGTTTCGGCAAGAGATTGTACAAGCATTCCGGCAATGGTTGCGGGTGCCGTAGCTCCTGAACTGGGACAGGGAGTATACATTGCAGGTATCTTCTTTTCTGCTGCAAAAAGAAGTTTTTCAACTGCAGTTGAATCATTCTTGAGAGGAGAGATGGGTTCAATATAGGCAACAAAGAGAGGGTTGAGCCTGAACTCATCCTCACCGCCCTGAATTATACAGCCCATTCTCCATAGATCTTCAAGCCCCTCACCGTCTACACTTGTCAGAACCATAGGCTTCGTGCACTGCTCAAGCATTGCCATGAACTGGTGACGGTCGTATGTCTGAGGATTAGGAGCATCTCCCACTATTCCGTGGGACATGTGGAAGTCGTAATGCGACAGTGCATCAACGAGCCTTGCAGCATCACTTACATCCTTGTAGGTAGTACGTCTCCTCTCTCCTGTTTTCCTGTCAATTGTAAAAGGAAGATCGGATCCTGTGCCGAATGCTACCATATCCTTCTGAAGATGAAGTGACCGCTTCCCGTTTCTGCCTCTGAGTGAAATTTTCCGGGGGTAAAATTTCAGAGCCTCTTCCACCATCGTGGTCGGTATCCTTACCCTGTTCCCCTCCACAACAGCATTACTGTTTTTGAACAACTCCAGGGCTCCGTCATGATAAATTACCCCTCCTGTTCGTTCGACAACTTCCAGAGCGGAATAATATATCTCTTCTATCTGGTCGTTTGAAAGAACCCTGAACCTGGTTGATTTGTTTACTGTTTGATTTATCTTCATTAACCCTTTTTTATTGTATGAAACAAAAAGCCTTCACAGCTTCGTTTTTAATGAAGCTGTGAAGGGTTTGATAATTTTTAAGCCTTGTTCTGAAAATACTCTTTGGTAAGCTCAACAGCCGTTCCGGCGTTTGGAGCGTATATATCTGCCCCTACCTCATCTGCAAACTCCTTGGTAACAGGAGCACCGCCAATAATAACAGCCATTTTTTCGCGTATACCAGCTTCTTTAAGTGAATTTATAACCTCACCCATTCGGGGCATTGTGGTTGTGAGAAGAGCTGACATTCCCAGAAGGGTCGGTTTGTGTTCTATTGCAGCTTTAACGAAATTCTCATTAGGCTGGTCGATCCCGATATTTATAACCTCATAGCCTGCGCCCTCAAACATCATGGCAGCCAGATCTTTCCCGATATCGTGCAGATCTCCTGCAACTGTCCCGATTACCATTTTACCGGCATTACCCAGATCCTCCTTTGTAAGCCTCGGTCTGAGTATTTCCATTGCCCCGCTCATAGCTTTGGCGCAACGAAGAACTTCAGGCATATACATTTCACCTTCCTTCCATTTCTTGCCGACTGCTTCCATCCCCGGCAGCAGTCCCTGATTCAGTAGTTCTGCGGGATTATTGTCAGCATCAAGGGCTTGCTGAATGATCTCTTTTAACTCATCAACATTCCCAATTATTAAAGCTTCAGAAATTTTTCCAAAATCAATTGTCATGATCAACAGTTTTTTTGATTAATTATTGATAATTTATTTTTAAGTTATCATTTACGGTACATGAGGAGTAAAGCTCCCTTTATAACTCTTGTTTATGTCAGTATACTCTTCGGCAAGTGATTTGTAAATTTCAACCGCCGAACGGCTTTTATTGAGTGTGAAAAAGTGAAGACCCGGAGCATCGTTTTCGAGCAAATCGTTCGACTGTTCCACTGCATAATCGAGGCCGATTTTGTAAACCTCGTCAGGTCTGTCCAAAACAGCTTCCATCTTTTTGCGCAACCTGTCGGGAATATGCGCCCCGGATATTTCGGCAAATCTTTTGATCTGCCTGAAATCGGTTATAGGGAGGATCCCAGGTATAACACGGCATTTTATACCTGCTTTTGCAACCTTATCCATAAAACGGTAGTAGTAATCGTTTTTAAAGAACATCTGTGTAACCAGAAAGTCAACTCCTGAATCTACCTTTAGCTTGAGGTTTTCAATATCTTTTGCAATTGAGGGCGCTTCAGGGTGCTTTTCGGGATACGCTGCAGCACCAATGCAAAAATGACCGTAATTCTCATTAACGAACTTTATGAGATCACTGGCATAGTTCAATCCGTCGGGATTTTCGGGCAGAGGGCCCTTTGACCCTTCCGGTGGATCACCCCTGAGAAGCATTACATTTTCAATATTCCTGTCTGTAAAGGTGCGCATGTCGTATGCCACCTTTTCCTTTGTTGCATTTACACATGTATAGTGGGGAACACACGTAAATTTAAGCTTATTGTTGAACAGATCAACAACATCAAGTGTTTGGTCATTGGTTGTTCCTCCTGCCCCGCATGTTTCAGTAACAAATGATGGATTCAGCTTCATAAGCTGTCCAGCATTTATGCCGAACTGAACAGCACCTTTTAAATTTTTCGGCGGGAAAAATTCAAAGGAGAATGTTCTTTTTTCTTTCTCAAATATTTCTGTAATTTTCATAAATACGTTTTCTGAATCAATCCTGCTGTTTTTGTTTTTCAACAGTCACATTGTAGTTTAGTACCGGACCGAGCCATTTTTCTGCTTCTTCAGTGGTTAGTCCCATTCTTTCGGCATAATCCTCTGCCTGGTCTCTCAGCACTTTTCCTATCCCAAAATATTTTGCCTTTTTGTATCCAAAGTAAAATCCAGTTGTTGAGCTTGCCGGGTTCATGGCATAGCTTGATGTGAGTGCTATTCCCGTATTCTTTTCCCCTCCCAGAAGAGAGAAAATATGTTTTTTAAGCAAGTGGTCGGGACAAGACGGGTATCCGGGAGCCGGTCTGATACCTGCAAATTTTCCCTTAAGAAGGTCGTTTACACCGGTACTCTCATACCTGGAGTAGCCCCAATACTCTCTCCTTACCTTAAGGTGAAGTATCTCCGCAAAAGCTTCGGTAAGCCGGTCGCATACAAAACGGAACATAATACTCTCATAATGATCGCCATTTTCAGAATAGCGGTCAACCGGTTTGTCTGCACCCAGTCCTGCAGTGGCCGAATAAGCCCCGATATAATCCGGTATTCCTGAGGACAAGGGAGCTATATAATCGCTTAAGGAATACTGCCAGGGATTGTTTTTGTATATTTTTTGCTGCCGCAGCATGGGCAGAACCATAAGCGGTTCCCGCCTGCTTTCATCGCTGAATACTATTATATCATCCCCTGCTGAATTTGCAGGAAAGAGCCCTACAACTCCCTTGGCTCTTACAAGTGAGTTTTCAATTATTTCATCCAGCATATGACCTGCCTCACGGAATATTCTGCGGGCTTCCCTCCCTTTGTCACCGCTTCTCATAATATCGGGATACTTACCTTTCATTCCCCAGCCGTTGAAGAAAGATGTCCAGTCTATACACCTTGCAATTTCTTCAAGCGGGTATTCATCTAGCACCTTCACCCCCAAAAATTGAGGCTTAACAGGTTTCTCCGATTCCCAGTCAGGTTTGTATCTTTTCTCTCTTGCTTCGGGGAGGGTGAAGTAGTTTCTCTTTTTGCTCCCTTTACCGGTAAGCACAACTTTTTTGTCCGGTTGAAATTCTGCCTTGCTGTCGGGTTTTTCAAAAAGAGGATTGGATATACCAACACCTTTTGAACCGGGAGAAATACCTTCTTTTTCTCCGGGGGGTGGCTTTCGGGCAGGATACTTCCTTACAACTTCCGAAACAGCTGCAATGTGTTCGGGAGCAAAACCACAGCATCCGCCGACAATATTAACAAGACCCATATCACACAATTCTTCCGTCATAGCTGCAACCAGTTCAGGGGTGAACGTGGTTTTGCTCTTTTCACCCGGCAGTTCAGAACACGGATGAAAGCTTGTGTAAAAAGGAAGATTGTCTGATAGCATTTTTAGATAGGATACTGCTCCTCCTGTTCCAGGAAAGCAGTTAATTCCGACGGAAAAAACAGAATACCCGGAAAAAGCGCCGATAAAGTCACTTATAGTTTTTCCGGAAGGTAAAACCCCTTCCCTGTCAACAGTTGCTGATATCATTACAGGAATATCCCTTGAAATGACCGCACTGTATTTTTCAATGGCATGAACTGCTGCTTTTGCAATAAGAGGATCTGTTACAGTTTCCACCAGAAAAAGATCAACCCCTCCGTCTGCCAGAGCTTTGACCTGCTTTTCATATGCAAGGAGATAAGTATTAAAAACTGCTTCATTTCCGGAACTGTTAACTGATGATTTGCCTTCACCTGCGGTTAAATGTGATGTCGGACCTATAACTCCGGCCACGAACCTGGGTCGGTTGCCGGAATGGTATTGTTTTGCTGTTTCCACAGCCAGGCGGGCTGACTGGTAATTCATCTCATATACCAGTCCCTGCATATTATAACCGGCCATGGAGATTTCGTTTGCATTAAAGGTGTTAGTCCCTATTATATTGGCTCCGGCATCGAGGTACCGGCAATGAATATTCTTTATTATATGAGGCTGGGTTACAGAAAGAAGGTCATTATTCCCTTTTTGCTGATGCGGAAAATCGGCAAACCTGGAACCCCTGAAATCCGATTCGTTCATGTCCAATTTTTGGATCATGGTGCCCATTGCACCATCCAGTACCAGAATTTTGTTCTTTATATATGTTTTTAACTTCATTTGATGCATATCCCTATATTCATTATTCTTCCATCAAAAGCCCGCTTATTGGAACTATCAATGAATATAATCTATCTGCGCCACACAACATTTTATATAAAAACGGAATTTGCGTTTATTAACTTTACGGCCTGGCAGTTAAGCCAGATGACACCGGGAAGTAAATAATAAAACAAATAAACGCCTTCTTTAATCCGCAAGGTGTCAAAGAACTCTTCAAAAGCAATTTGCCTGCCTTTCACCGATACCCGCCACCTCTTTAAGCAAATACAGAAATGACCGGGAAAGTTGTGCAACTTTTTAATTATCAATACCTTCAAACACTTTTCTTACTTCAGCAAAAGCAAAGGTAAGAAATAATGGCCATATAAAAAAATGGCCTCTCCTTCAGAGCGGCCATTTTGTAAAATTATATTCTGACAATTCAGGTTCAGGGTTCCATAACCCTTCCAAGAAACAGCAGTGTGTTTGTAGTTTTTTCTCTTATTGCAAAAAGGAAAGGCCGGTTAACATGAAAAGCAACCGGTCTGTCCGGATCGTAACTTACCACTCCTACTTCAACCGAAGTTACTGCTGCGGCTTCAGTCCCCTCCTCGTTCACTTCGATAAAAGACTTGTGCCGCACCCTTGATATATACAGATCGCCCCCCGCGTTTATCCTTGTAAAATCGGCATTTTGCTCATTAAATGCATCTTCCATACCAAGTGCAGCAAGGATATCCTCAAGCTCTGTATCAAAATCAAATGTAAAGCGGGGCAATCTCAAATTTATATTCCTTTTTCCATTTAGTGATCCTGTTATTTCTTTCCATTCCCTGTTGTCCAGCTTGCCGGTCAGCCCCTCTATTCCGGTTTCAGGGTCAGGCAAAAGGATAAGCATACAATAATTCCCATGTCCGTATGGAAGTTCAACTACCCTGTAACCATCCCTGACGGTATATGGAAACTCCCCTTCGGTTTCCATTGTCATAACCTCCTTCACTTCCCCGCCCGGAAGATAGAAAGAACGTTCCTCCGTATTTTCTTCCACAAATTCTTTATGCCATATACCGCTGAAATAGACCGCATTAATAAGAAACATTACATGTTCCGGTTCGATGTTATCAATTATCTCCTCAATACGGTTGTTTGTCATTTCTGCCACCCAGTGGTTTATCACATCAATGGTTTCCGGATCTTCAAAGTCGATTGCATTCACAAGTGCATTGAAGAACTCCATGTTAACTTCCAGAAAATCGTCCTTAACAGTGAAGTCATCACGGTACCATATTGAATTGGCTATCCCGCTTTCCACTTTTTCATCAGCCGAGAGAAGGTCTTCAATAAGTTTTTTAATTGCACTGTTGATCTTTTCGTCATCATAAGCGGGGTAATTCAGCACCTCCATCATCTCTTCACGGGTGTTGCCGGCTGCCCCGTTCCAGGCCATAGACAGCGCCATATGAACACTCAGTGGGGAAATAAAAATATTATCCGGGGGATCTTCCGAATCTGCTATTTCAATGAACAGGTCAAAACCGAAAGCATTTATTCCTTCAACTATCTCAACCTGTTCAGGGGTGAGGGTAATTTTTTTTGGTCCCGGATCACTCCCTTCATCTTTTTCCGAACAGGAAAACAGTGGCAGGACAAACAGCAAGATTAAAACCAGGTATTTTTTCATGGCAATAAATTTCTGAGATTTACTTTTTAATATAAACGAATTAAAACTGCTAAAGGTTGTAAACGCTACCGGTTTATTGGCACAAAAAACCCTTATTAGCCAATTCTCAGCCAACAAGGGTTTCGCGGGAGGTCGCGGGCGGAATCGAACCGCCGTAGAAGGTTTTGCAGACCTCTGCCTAGCCACTCGGCCACGCGACCATCTTTTAATGATCTTTGCAAATTTAACAAAATTGACTGATTTTAAAAATCCATTGATCAATTTAATCCACAGCCTAACGGGAGAGGGTGACGCTTACCTTTTCCATACGACCCCCCATCTGGGGGTTCATTTTGGAGACCTTCACCTTTGCATGGACAATCTCCCCAAAAGAGTCATACAGTCCACTGAGAATACGCCCCGCTACATTTTCGAGAAGGTGCGACTTCTGTTCCATCTGCTCTTTTACAATATCATAAGCTTTCTGATAATTGAGCGCATCCTCAATTTTGTCGGTCTGCGACGGCTTATCCAGGTCAGTTTCAATTTCCATGTCAACCAGAAACTGATTACCCGCTATACGCTCTTCCCTGTAACAGCCATGAAAGGAATGAAATTCCATTTTCTCGATTTGTATAAGTCCCATACCGGTATGTTTTTTACGGTAAAATTAAATAAAGGTGCTTTAAAAACTAATTTTAAAAAATATGGCTGCAATTATTGAAGCATTTAAACAATTCCTTTTATTTTTGAAAATTATTCCACAGCAAGAACAAGCATGAACTGAAAATGAACAAGCCGGAAAAAAAGGAAAACAGAGAAGAAAATGATCGCTCTTTGAATTTCATCGAGCAGATAGTAGAAGCTGATATCAGAAACAAAAAGAATGAGGGCAGGGTACACACCCGCTTCCCCCCTGAGCCGAACGGATACCTGCATATAGGACATGCAAAGTCCATATGTCTCAATTTCGGCCTTGCAGAAAAATACAACGGGCTATGCAACCTGCGTTTTGACGACACCAATCCCATAACCGAAAGCGTTGAATATGTCGACTCCATCAAGGAGGATGTCCGCTGGCTGGGATTTGACTGGGGAGAAAGACTCTATTTTGCATCCGATTATTTTGAAAAATTTTATGAATTTGCCGTTCGCCTAATTGAAAAGGGAAAAGCATATGTATGCGACCTTTCGTCTCCACAGATTGCAGAAGAGAGGGGCACGCCCACACGGCCGGGTAAAAAGAGCCCTTACCGCAGCCGCACTGTTGAGGAAAATCTTTCCCTGTTCCGCAGAATGCGGGAGGGGGAGTTCGGAAACGGCGAAAAGGTGCTGAGGGCAAAGATAGATATGGCCTCTCCAAACATGCATTTACGCGACCCTGTTATGTACCGGATAATACATGCAGAACACCACCGTACAGGTAATAAATGGTGTATTTATCCGACATACGACTTTGCACACGGCCAAAGCGATTCGATTGAAAAGATAACCCACTCTATCTGCACACTGGAGTTTGAAGTGCACCGGCCACTGTACGAATGGTTCATCAGTGAACTGGAAATATTCCCTAGCAGGCAAATTGAATTTGCCAGACTGGAGCTCAACTATACAATAATGAGCAAGCGGAAACTTATGCAACTGGTTAACGAAGGTTATGTAAAAGGCTGGGATGACCCGCGGATGCCAACAATTAGCGGACTTCGCAGGCGCGGTTACACTCCCGAAGCTATAAGAAATTTTGCCGTAAGGGTGGGGGTTGCCAAAAGGGACAATATAATTGACGTTGCACTGTTGGAACACAGTATACGTGAAGATCTCAACAAGAGGTCACCAAGGGTAATGGCTGTGATTAACCCGGTCAGACTCGTTATTACAAACTACCCGGAAGGAAAGAGTGAAGAGCTGGAAGCTCCTGTCAATCCGGAAAACCCGGATGCAGGAAAGCGTCAGCTCACCTTCTCGCGCGAACTTTTTATTGAAAGGGATGACTTTATGGAAGACCCGCCCAAAAAGTTCTTCCGTCTCACCCCCGGGAGGGAAGTGAGACTAAAATATGCATATATTATAAAATGTGAGGATGTCATAAAGGACATCTCAGGTGAAATAACCGAAATAAGGTGCACATACGACCCGGAAACCCGGAGCGGTACTCCCGGCAGCACACGGAAAGTCAAAAGTACCATTCACTGGGTATCAGCGAAACATGCAAAGCCGGCAGAGATAAGGCTGTTCGACCGGCTTTTCAGCAACGAGAATCCTGATGAAGCTGAAGAAGAGAAGGATTTCAAAAGTAATATCAATCCGGATTCGCTGAAGATTGTTGATGGATACGTAGAACCCGAACTTTTCACACTTAACGTACTTGACAGGTTTCAATTCGAAAGGCTTGGTTATTTTTGCGTTGACAACTCTTCCACACCTGACAGGCCGGTTTTCAACCGCACAGTTACATTAAGGGATGCCTGGGCAAAAATCAAAAACAGATAAAAACAGGTGCCCAAATACTGGTTTGATCATTTGCCCCGTTCACAAATAACAGGGCAAATGATCAATATTTCATGCATGTTTCTTAAAATTAGTTATATTTTTGTTTTGCTTTTAACATTTGAAATATTGTTACACCTTTAAAAAAGACGGGGGGTTATTATGAAGAAGGGGTCTAAGAGCATGTTTTTCAATATGGTGAGCGATTCAGATATGGAAAGGATACATGAAGCATCCCTCTCTTTGCTTGAAGAAATGGGTGTTTACAGTGAATCAGACCTGATTCTGGATGTTTTTAAAAAGGGAGGTGTAAATGTTGATTCTGCATCTCGTGTGATCAGGATTCCCCGGAATATGGTAGAAGAGTCTCTGAAACAGGCTCCATCTAAATTTGTGCTTCATGGCAGGATACCTGAAATGGATGTTTTGATGGAGCCCGGTAAGGTATATTTCGGAATGGGGGGATCGCCGGAACCTTTTATATGGGATTACAGGAAAGGTAAAAAAAGGATTCCTTCAAAAAAGGACATGGAGGAGTGTACAAGACTTGGTGAGTCGCTTGAGAATGTCGATTTTATTGGTGCAATTTGCAGTGCGGGCGACAAACCTCAAGGGGTTCAGTTGTTCCACGAATACGATGCATTGCTTCGCAATACCACAAAGCCATTGCTCTACAGCGCCCCAAGCCGTTATCATGTAAGAAAGTTTATAGAAATGGCGGCAATAGCAAGCGGCGGAGAAGAAGAACTGCGAAAAAGACCCTCTATCGGGATATTTACAGAAACTGTTTCTCCCATGAAGGTCGCAAAATACAGTGACGGTACAATAGATGCTGCAAAGATGGGCATACCCGTTATAGTTGCCCTTGCACCAATGATGGGAGCTACAAGCCCGGCTACAAAAGCAGGAACACTTGTTCAGGGAAATGCGGAAGCTTTGTTTGGTGTAGTTCTTGCACAGTTGGTCAAACCGGGAGCGCCGGTAATTTACGGTCCGGGAACAGGAACATTTGATATGTCGGTGTCGGAATACACATATGCCAGCCCGGAGCAAACTGCCGCCAGGTCTGTTGTAGCACAGCTCGGGAAGTTTTACAACCTGCCTACCTATAATCTGGGCGGGGCTGCGGAGTCAAAGTTGCCAGACGCTGAAGCAGGTTCACAGGCTATGATGGGAATGCTGATGAATGCCCTTTCCGGAATAACACTTACCAAGGTTATGGGAACTCTGGCGGGCGGCATGTACGGCTCAAAAGAGATGCTGCTGATATGCGATGAAATTGCCGGGATGGTTAAACAGATACTTAAGGGAATAACAATAGACGATAATACAATCGGACTGGATGTAATAAAAGATGTGGGGCATGGTGGCAACTTCCTTGAACATGAGCATACAGCAGAAAATTTCAGGAATGAGTTTTTCTTTCCCCGGCTTTTCAAAAGACAAAATATCTCCGTATGGGAAAAGGAAGGAAAAAGAAACATACTGGATCTGGCAAATGAAAAGTCAGAAGATATTATAAGATCGTCAAAGCCTGTTGAACTTCCGGGGAATGCTGACAAAGAACTCCGAAGGGCTCTGATCGAGGCCGAAAAGTACATTTCTGGAAACATTAAGGGGGAATAATTGTATTATATTATCAGGGTATTAAAATCGGAGCTTTAAAAATATTTTCTAATCATAAAACCATCGTTATGATTGAACAACCGGTATTTATAGACAACCTTAAAAAGGTGAGGGAAAAGTCACCCCTGATACACAGTATTACCAATTATGTGGTAATGAACTATACAGCAAACGCCCTTCTTGCCATTGGAGCTTCACCTGTAATGGCGCATGCCAGGGAAGAAATGGAGGAGATGGTTTCCATTTCATCTGCACTTGTTCTGAACCTTGGGACATTGAGCAACAAATGGATCGAGTCAATGCACATTGCAGGAAAAGAGGCGAAAAAAATCGGTAAACCGATAGTTCTTGACCCGGTAGGGGCAGGGGCCACTTTTATGAGAACAAGAACGGCTCATATAATAATGGAAGAGATAGAGCCTGCTATAATCCGTGGAAACGCCTCGGAGATTCTGGCAGTAGCAAAATCGGTCGTCTCAACCAAAGGAGTGGAAAGTACAGTTGCACCGGAAGATGTTATTGAGATTGGGAAGGAACTTGCACTGAAAACCGGTTCTATTATAAGCATAAGCGGGAAAACCGACTATATTACAGACGGGAAAAACGTCCATATTATTGAACAGGGGCATCCGCTCATGGGAAGGGTAACCGGCACAGGTTGTGTCGCTTCAGTACTGACAGCAGCATTTGCAGCAGTCAACAGCGACTACCTCTCTGCTTCAACCTGTGCTATGATGGCTATGGGAAATGCTGCAGAACAAGCCGGAAAGGAAGCTTCTGCTCCCGGAACCTTTAACTACAAGTTCATTGATGCTCTTTACAACCTGGGAAAATAGTTTATAGTGAATCCAAGACTGCTTTTAGACCCTCTCCTGTACCTGGTAACTGACAGGAAGTTATCACACGGGAGACCTTTGACCGAAATTGTTGAAAAAGCAGTGGCGGGGGGAGTAACAGTCGTACAGCTAAGGGAAAAAGATATGAGCACAAGGGCTTTTATCGAAGAGGCTCTTGCAGTAAAAATGGTGCTTGACATCCACGGGGTGCCGCTGCTAATAAACGACAGAACAGATGTAGCCCTTGCAGTTGATGCAGCAGGAGTTCATCTGGGCCAGGAAGACATGCCATGCGGTATTGCAAGAAGGGTGCTGGGAGCAGACAAGATCATCGGTCTTTCAGTTGAAAATGTTCAACAAGCAGAGGAGGCAAACAGTAAAGATATAGATTACATAGCCGTGAGCCCCGTCTTTAGCACTTCAACAAAAAAGGAGCTGACAAAGGGACTGGGCATTGAGGGAGTTAAAAAGATAGCCTCTTTATCAAAACACCCTGCTGTGGCAATAGGCAGTATAAAGGAAAATAATGCAGCAGCAATTATGCAGGCAGGTGCATCAGGTATTGCGGTCGTTTCGGCAATCTGTTCTTCACCCGACCCAGAGATGGCGGCAGCAGGATTACTGAGGGAGGCACTTAAAGGGAGGATCATTAAATATTGAATATGGCAGGTTTTAGAAAGTACATAAAAGGATTGACGATTGCAGGCTCTGACAGCGGAGGCGGGGCAGGGATACAGGCCGACCTGAAAACCTTTTCGGCTTTCGGAATTTACGGAATGTCTGTTATTACTGCTATTACAGCGCAGAACACAAAAGGGGTTACCGGTATTCATCCTGTACCCGCAGGGATGATCGTAAAGCAGCTTCAGTCAGTTCTGAGCGATATTGGCACCGATGCCGTAAAGATCGGAATGATGCACAACTCTGAAACTATTGAAACAATTGTTTCCGTGCTTTCAGAGTACAAGACGGGAAATATTGTTGTTGATCCTGTAATGACAGCTGCTTCAGGCGACAAGCTGCTGCGCGAAGAAGCTATCTCCACACTGGCGGAAAAGATGCTGCCGGCTGCATCCATAATAACCCCCAATCTATATGAGGCAGAAATAATTCTGGAGAGGGAGATAAATAACCGTAAGGAATTCACAAAAGCGGCAAAAGACCTTGCTGATACAGGCGCAAAAGCTATACTGCTGAAAGCAGGCCATTTTGAAGAAAGGGGAATTATTACCGATACTCTTTTCATTGCTTCTACAGGTGAGCTTTTTGAGTTCAGCAACCCTAAGATCGAAACCAACAACACCCACGGTACAGGATGCACACTCTCCTCAGCCATTGCTGCCGGTCTTGCTAACGGATGGTCAATAAAAAAAGCTGTTGAGGAGGGAATAATCTACACCTACAAGGCAATAGCAACGGGTGCAAAATATAAAACAGGAAGCGGACAGGGGCCGGTTAACCATTTCCATGTCTGGCAGAAACAGGATACAAATACCGGTAAACAACAATAGGCTGAAGAAATAACAGATAACCCTTCAGCTCTTAATATATTCCCCATCAAAATAAATACAGGAAGAATAAAAACCATAGCATTTAAATAATTTTATAATATTTGCGTTTCAAAAAAAGGCTATAACAAATAACAGTGAGGAATTTTTATGGTAATAATTGGTGAACTGATAAAAAAGGCTATTGAGCTATCGAGCAATATAATAACAAACCCCGATCCTGTTACAGCTCAAAAACAGGTGCTGAAAGAGCTTCTGGATAAGGCAAAAAACACCTCTTTTGGCAGGAGTTATGATTTCAGGTCAGTTTCCTCCGCCAATGACCCCCAAAAAGCATTTGCCTCTGCCGTTCCTTATTTTGATTACGACAGGATTTACAATGAATGGTGGAAAAGGACTTATGCTGGAGAAGAAAATATTACATGGCCCGGAAAACCCGGATTTTTTGCACTCAGCAGCGGTACAACAAGCAAGACCAAATATATACCGGTCACCGATGATATGCTTAACTCCATCAGGAACGCCGGAATTCAAAAGGTTTTGAGCCTGGCTGATTTTGACCTCCCTTCCGGATTTTTTGAAAAGGAGGTGTTGATGCTGGGAAGCAGTACAAATTTAAAAAAGGCCGGAGAACATTTGGAAGGTGAAATAAGCGGCATTGGCGCTTATAACATTCCTTTCTGGTTCAGGCGCTATTGCAAGCCCGGCCCCGAAATAACCGATTTAACTGACTGGGACGAAAAGGTTAGACAGATAGCCATTAAGGCACCTGAATGGGATATTGGTGCAATTTCAGGTATTCCTTCGTGGATAGAGCTTATGCTTAAAAAGATAATGGAGCACAACAAGCTGAAAAATATTCATGAAATCTGGCCTGGGCTGGAAGTTTACACTCCCGGCGGGGTTGCATTTGATTCCTACAGGGAAAGCTTCAACAGTATATTCGGCAGGCCTGTTATTATACTTGACACCTACCTTGCTTCCGAGGGATACCTTGCCACCCAGACCCGCAGAGATACAGATTCAATGACCCTGCTTACAAACAACGGGGTTTATTTTGAATTTGTCCCCCTTTTGCCTGAAAATATAAGTGAAGAAGGGTCGGTAATCGACGGGGCAAAAGCACTGACTATTGGGGATGTTGAAGAAGGAGTTGACTATATACTTGTTATAAGCACCGTTGCAGGAGCATGGCGTTACATGATTGGCGATACAATCAGGTTCACCGACAAAGAAAGGATGGAAATCAGACTGACAGGAAGGACAAAATATTTCCTAAACATAGTCGGCTCACAGCTTTCGGAGATACAAATGATCAGGGCTATGGAAGAACTTAAAGCAATCAAAGGAATTAATATCCAGGAATTTACCGTTAGCGCAGTAAGGCAGGGAGAAGGGTATATCCACCGCTGGTACCTTGGTTGCAGAAAATGCCCTGATATCAACGAAAAGGAGATAGCCAGGCAACTGGATCTGCTTTTGCAGGATAAGAACAAAAACTATAAGGTTGCACGTACCAAAGCCCTCAAAGATGTGGAAACCAGGGTTATTCCGGTTAAAAGGTTTTATGACTGGGCTGAAGCCAAAAAGCAAAAGGGAGGCCAGACAAAGGTCCCGAGAGTGATGATGGAAGAGCTGTTTAAGGAGTGGGAGAATTTCCTGACAGAAAGCAGACCTGAATAGGTGTTTCGGATTTTCCTGTAGTTTGAACAAATTTAAAAATTGTCCCTGGAGATCTGCTTTTCAAAATAGCGGGGCTTTTTCATATTCGATTTTTTCTTTGTAGTTTTCTGCCCTCAAATTGAAGTACCGGATATCGGGATGCTTTCGTTCCGGCATCCTCATAAAGACAATCCGATAAACCTGTTTTAACTGACTGATATGGAAACTAAAAAGGGCTTGATAGGTATTGTGGGCGGTATGGGGCCCAGTGCAGGCATTGATATCGCCTCCAAAATAGTGGACCAGACAATTGCATCAAAAGATCAGGAGCATCTGCCCCAGATACTTTATTCAGAACCGTCTGTAATAGGCGACCGTACGGAATATATACTGGGTAAAATTAAGGTTAACCCGGCATATAATATTGCCGGGATATTGCTGAAACTGGAATCGGCAGGTGCAACCATTGCCTGCCTGGCCTGTAACTCGGCTCATGCGCCCCAGATATTCGATGTAATAGCCGAAGAGCTTTCAAAAAAGAGATCTTCAATAAAACTTTTACATATTATTGACGAAGTTGGGAAATTCATAAAAGCCCTTTACCCGGAAATATCTAAAGTTGGTATACTTGGAACAAGCGGCACTTACAAGACCAACCAGTATTCGAGGATTAAGCAATTCGGGCTTGAAGCGGTAAATGTTACCCCAGCGGAACAGGAAAAGGTGCACAATTCTATTTACCACCCTGAATACGGCATAAAATCACTGGGAGGTGTTGTATCGGACAGATCCAGAACTATACTTGAAGATGCAGCCCTTTCTTTAAAAAAGAAGGGAGCAGGAGCAGTTGTTCTTGGATGCACGGAACTGCCCCTTGCATTCAGAGAAAAAAGCTACAAGGGAATGCACCTGATTGACGCATCGCTTGTCCTTGCAAGGGCTCTGGTGCACGCCCATTCGCCTGAAAAGCTAAAACCCTTGAAGTAATTCTTAATTTTTTTCTCCTTCACCAAGTGTTTTGATTGCCATGTTAATCCTTGCGAGGGTTTCCTCTTTCCCAAGCATGGAAGCTATATTGAAAAGACCGGGACCCTTGCTTTCACCAACCAGTGCCAGACGAAGCGGCAACATTACCTTTCCCGCACCGGTACCGTTTTGTTCAAGAAATGATTTTACGGCGGCTTCAGCAGCAACTGCTTCAAAGGGTTCTACCTTTTCAAGAACACCGGCAATTTTACTTAGCAGTACAGGGGTATCAGGTTTCCATTTCTTTTTCACAACCTGCCGGTCATACTTTTCTGGCCTGACAAAGAAGAAGAAAGACTCATCCCACAGCTCATGCACAAAGCTGACCCTCTCCTTAACAAGGCAGACAATCTCCTGTACCTTTGCAGGGGCTGCATCAACGCCTTTTTCCCTGAGTACGGGGATAAACAGCTTTGATATTTCTCCATCCGGTTTTTCGACAAGGTATTTATGATTAAACCACCTTGCTTTTCCGGGATCAAAGCGTGCACCCGATTTCCCCACTTTTTCAAGAGAAAAAGATTCAATCAGTTCCTCCATCGAAAAGATCTCCTTTTCTGTCCCGGGATTCCAGCCAAGCAATGCAAGTATATTCACAAATGCCCCGGGGAAATAACCCTCTTCACGGTAACCCGTTGCAATATCTCCTGTTTGCGGATCTTCCCACTGAAGGGGAAATACCGGGAACCCCATTTTATCTCCGTCACGCTTGCTCAGTTTTCCCTGTCCACTAGGCTTCAGTAAAAGCGGAAGATGAGCAAAAACAGGCATTTGCTTCTCCCAGCCGAGACTGCGGTAAAGCATTATATGCAGGGGCAGGGAGGGCAGCCACTCTTCCCCTCTTATAACATGGGATATCTCCATAAGATGGTCATCTACAACATTTGCCAGATGGTAGGTAGGCATGCCATCCGACTTGTAAAGCACCTTATCGTCGAGTGTGGAAGTATTTACTTCCATTTTCCCCCTGATTTCATCTGTGAATACAACAGTTTCATTTTCCGGCATCCTGTACCTTATTACAAAAGGTTCGCCCGTTGTTAGTCGATCTTTTACCTCTGATTCTGATAAAGTAACAGAATTGGTAAACATTTTGCGCGTTGAGGAATCGTACTGGAAAACCCCTTTATTTTCCTTTTCATACTCTTTGCGTATTTCATCAAGCTCTTCAGGTGTATCAAAAGCGTAATAAGCATCGCCGCATTCAATCAGCTGCAGGGCATACTGCCTGTAAATATCTTTTCTGTCCGATTGGTGGTAAGGATTACACGGACCTCCAACGGGCACACCTTCATCAGTTTCAATCCCGCACCATCTTAAAGATTCGATTATATACTCCTCTGCTCCGGGCACATACCGTTCCCTGTCCGTGTCTTCGATCCGTAATATAAAAACACCGTTGTTCCTGCGGGCAAAAAGATAATTGAAAAGAGCTGTACGAACTCCTCCGATATGGAGTGGCCCTGTGGGACTTGGAGCAAAACGGACTCTGACTTTATTCTTTTTCATCCGGCCATTTATTTAAGTCATAAAGAAACTGTGCAGAAATGGATTAGATCAAGGCAAACAGAGACTTGTTCACATTCAAATCCCTGCCGCCTCAATTGCATCCTGAAAAACTCATATATTATATTTCTCCTTTTTTGTGCTTTTCACCGATCACCTTAAGCATATCCCTTGTCATGGCATCCAGGTCATAATCCGGTTTCCAGCCCCATTCCTCTCTTGCAGCAGTGTCATCCACCGAATTTGGCCATGAATCGGCAATCTCCTGACGATAATCCGGCTCGTATGATATCTCAAATTCAGGTATGTACTTTTTGATAGACCCGGCAAGTTCGGCTACACTAAAGCTCATTGCACCAACATTGAAGTCGCTGTGATGCCTGAGTTTTGAAAAATCTGCCTGCATCAGGTCAATTGTAGCCTTCAGGCAATCGGGCATATACATCATCGGCAACCGGGTCTCGGCATTTACAAAGCAGGTATATTTCTTGTTTTTGACGGCTTCGTAATATATGGCAACAGCATAGTCGGTTGTACCACCTCCCGGAAGGGTTTCATTGCTGATTATCCCCGGATAACGTAATCCTCTAACATCCAGTCCGTAGCGCTTAACATAATAATCACCCAGAAGTTCTCCGGCAACTTTTGTTACACCGTATATTGTTGTCGGTTTAAGAACTGTTTCCTGCGGCGTATTATCAATTGGGGTGGACGGGCCGAAAACGGCTATTGAACTGGGGACAAGCACCTGCTTCATTTTGAATTCACGGGCAACCTCCAGTACATTTATAAGTCCGTTCATATTAACATCCCATGCCAGCATGGGGTTTTTTTCTCCTGTGGCTGAAAGGATTGCTGCCATATTGATTATGACATCAACATTGTTTTTTTTAACTACGGAAACGAAGTTTTCCCTGTCAAGTGCATCCACAACTTCTACCGGACCTGTTCCGGCAAGCTTTTCTGAAGGTTTTGTCTTCCTTATTCCGGCAATCACATTATCGCCGCCGTAGATTTCGCGCAAAGCAAGTGTCAGTTCCGAACCTATCTGACCTGCGGAGCCTATTACCAGTATTTTCTTCATGTTTAATAACAGTTTTTTAGATTTATATTCAGATTTGTTTATCCCTTTTTAAGTCCTGTTTCTGGAACAATTACCCTGTACCGGGTTATGAAACAATCCAAAAGTAAATAAAAAAATCGGGCGAAATCATGAGAAAAATCGTGATTTCTTATTCCGGTAATTGAAAATTTGTTTTTTATGTAAAATAAAAATGGATTACAGGAACAAAACTGTTTTCATATTTGGGATAATGTATTAAGTGGCAAAAATATTATCTTTGACAGGCCAGTTTGGTTAAGACAATCAAAAAATAAACAGAACAGCTGAATTTGCTTTCACTTGATTGAAAAAGCTTGATAAATAAACAATAATATTAACCCAAAAATTAAAAACCCATATGTACGAAAAAATTCAAAAGCACCTGCGCAAGGAGATGGAAAGCATCAGGGAGGCAGGATTGTTCAAAGAAGAACGCATTATCACCTCTCCTCAGAGTGGCGAAATTGAACTTAATACCGGTGAAAAAGTATTAAACTTTTGCGCTAACAATTATCTTGGACTTTCGAACCATCCAAAGCTTATCGAAGCTGCAAAAGAGGGACTTGACAGTCATGGTTTCGGAATGTCATCGGTTCGTTTTATATGCGGCACGCAAGACCTTCATAAAAAGCTTGAAAAGAAGATCGCCGAATTTTTCGGTACCGAAGATACAATACTATATGCAGCCTGCTTTGATGCAAACGGGGGTGTATTTGAACCCATGCTCACAAGTGAAGATGCAATAATATCCGATTCTCTTAACCACGCTTCGATAATTGACGGTGTAAGACTCTGTAAAGCACATCGATACAGATACAACAACGCCGACATGGCCGATCTTGAGGAGAAGCTCAAAATGGCACAGGAGCAGCGTTTCAGGGTAATTGTAACAGATGCCGTCTTTTCAATGGACGGTAACGTAGCCCCGATGGATAAAATAATTGAGCTTGCTGATAAATATGATGCGCTTGTAATGATTGATGAGTGCCATTCGGCTGGTGTAGTTGGGAAAACCGGACGCGGTGTA
Organism: Bacteroidales bacterium; assembly: GCA_007125955.1. GTDB lineage: Bacteria > Bacteroidota > Bacteroidia > Bacteroidales > PUMT01 > PUMT01. The sequence goes on from SLCF01000008.1 coordinate 29,924, forward strand.
ACCGAACTGTTTGACATACGCGGCAAAGTTGAGATAATAACCGGCACACTCGGAAAAGCTTTCGGAGGTGCAATCGGGGGATTTACAACCGGCAAGAAGGAGATTATTGAGCTTCTTCGCCAGCGTTCCCGTCCATATCTTTTTTCCAACTCACTGCCCCCTTCAGTAGTGAATGCAGGGATCAAAATGTTCGATATGATGGCGGAAACCCATGAACTTCAGGATAAGCTCCACAGTAACACTTCCTACTTTATGGATAAGATGAAGAATGCCGGATTCGATATAAAACCAACCGAATCTGCAATTATTGCAGTTATGCTTTATGATGCAAAGCTTTCGCAGGATTTTGCAGAGAAAATGCTTGAGGAAGGGATTTATGTTATCGGGTTTTACTATCCGGTGGTTCCTAAGGGGCAGGCCCGCATCAGAGTCCAGGTTTCTGCTGCACACGAAAAGGAGCATCTTGACAAATGTGTGGAAGCTTTCATAAAGGTAGGGAAAAAGCTGAATGTGATTAAATAAGCTTTATCAATACCAGAATGAACCGGCAAACTGGTTGCACCAAAACAGAAAGGAGGCTCTTATCAAACGGGCCTCCTTTTTTATAACTGTGTTTGTTTTCTAACCGCATTTCGAGTTGCCACAGCTCTTGCAGTTCAGACAGCCCTCCTGGTATACAAGCGATTCTGAACCGCACTCTTCACAGGCAGTTCCCTTTTTTGGTTTTGTGCCATCCGGAATATACTGTTTAAGAGTTCTTTCCACACCTTTCTTCCACGTGTTAATGGTTTCACTGTCAAGCCGCAACGAAGAAACAAGATTTACAACATCAGGTATAGGCATACCGTACCTCATAACACCTGATATCAGTTTCGCATAGTTCCAGAACTGTGCATCGAAGAGCCTTGAAAGGCCTTCAAATGTGTTCCTGTAACCGTGTTTGTCGATATACTGGAAATCATAGCGCTTGGAGTCATCTTCCTGAACATTCTTTATGATGAATCCTTTTTTGATGGTTTTTGGAACCGGCAGGACGTCGTCATCCTCTCTTCCTGTAAAAATCTCATAAGGCCTTCCGTCAAGCTTGCCAACAAAAGCAATCCATTTTTCATCATTGTTCATGAACCTTACCACATCAGCCTCCAGGATTTTGGGTCGCTTTTTGGGTGTAAGGGACATCGGCTCCTTTTTGTTGGAAAGCAGCACACCTGAACGCGATCCGTCACGGTAGACTGTTGCTCCCTTGCATCCGCTTTTCCATGCAGTAATATACAATTCGCCCACAACATCTTCCTTTACAGTTGAGGGAAGGTTGACTGTAACACTGATTGAATGGTCAACCCATTTCTGTATCCTGCCCTGCATCTCCACCTTTTGTATCCAGTCAACATCATTTGATGTTGCCTTGTAGTAAGGTGACTTACGTACGATTTCCCGGACAGCTTCGTCATCATAACCCTTTACCTCATCGAGGCTATAACCGTTCACTTCAAGCCATGTTACAAACTTGTGGTGAAAAACGTTATACTCTTCCCATGAATCACCAACTTCGTCTGTGAAGGCGATATTGGCACTTTTGTCACTCGGATTCACTTTTCTGCGCCTTTTGTAAACCGGGAGAAAAACAGGCTCAATACCTGAAGTGGTTTGTGTCATAAGACTTGTTGTACCGGTCGGTGCAATTGTGAGCAACGCAATATTCCTTCGACCGTAACGCATCATATCCTTGTACAGCTTTTCATCTTCATTTTTTAATCTCAAAATAAAAGGATTGTTACTTTCCCGTGTAGCATCAAATATGGAAAAAGGGCCCCGTTCCTTTGCCATACTCACAGATGAACGGTAAGCTTCAAGCGCAACGATCTTGTGTATCTCCGCTGAAAAATCAATAGCATTTTCAGTTCCGTATATAAGGTTAAGGGCGGCAAGCATATCCCCTTCCCCGGTTATGCCGACTCCTGTACGTCTCGCTTTTTCTGTCTTGCTGCGAATCTTTTCCCACAGCCGCCGTTCAACGCGCTTAATATCTTCATCTTCCGGGTCTGAAATCACCTTGTTGAGAATAGCATCTATCTTTTCAAGTTCAAGGTCAATAATATCATCCATGATCCTTTGAGCATAACCAACATGCTCCCTGAACAGGTCGAAATTGAACTTTGCATCCCCGGTAAACGGATTGTCCACATAGCTGTAAAGATTTACTGCCAGCAGCCTGCAACTGTCGTACGGACAAAGCGGTATTTCCCCGCAGGGATTTGTAGATACGGTTTTGTATCCAAGATCTTCATAGCAATCGGGCAAAGACTCCCTTGTTATCGTATCCCAAAAGAGTATTCCCGGCTCTGCAGATTTCCATGCATTGTGAACAATCTTCTTCCAGAGCTTGCGTGCATCAACCTCCTTTTTTACCCTGGGATTATCCGAATCAACCGGGAACTGCTGGACATAGGGCCTGTTTTCCTCTACAGCCCTCATGAACTCGTCATCTATTTTAACAGATACATTTGCTCCTGTGATCTTGCCTGATTCCATTTTTGCATCTATAAAATGCTCTGCATCGGGATGTTTTATTGATATGGTAAGCATAAGAGCACCTCTCCGGCCGTCCTGTGCAACCTCACGGGTTGAATTGGAATACCGTTCCATAAAAGGGACCACACCGGTTGATGTAAGAGCACTGTTAAGCACCTTGCTGCCTCCCGGCCTGATATGCGACAGGTCATGCCCTACACCTCCACGCCTCTTCATTAATTGAACCTGCTCTTCATCAATTTTCATTACTCCCCCATAGGAGTCGGCCGGTTTTTCACTTCCTATAACAAAGCAGTTTGAGAGAGACGCTATCTGGAAATCATTCCCGATTCCTGTCATCGGTCCGCCCTGTGGTATAATATACTTAAAGTCTTTCAAAAGTTGATATATATCCTCCTCATCCAAAGGATTGGGATATTTCTTCTCAATACGGGCAATTTCGCCAGCAAGACGGCGGTGCATATCATCAGGGGAAAGTTCGTAAATATTTCCCGATGAATCTTTGAGAGAGTACTTCGAAACCCATACCCTTGCTGCAAGCTCATCTCCTTTAAAATACTCAAGGGATTTCCTGAAAGCCTCATCATATGTATACCCGCCTGGTTCCGGCTTTGGGCTTTTAACTTCCTTTATATCCTGTCTCTTTTTTTGTACTGCCATCTCGCCTGTATGCATTACCTGAAATTTTTTAAACGTGGAATAGATGCGAAAATTATTGAAATTCTATTATCGGGTATGTTCAGTTACCAAAATTATATAATGAATTAGATTAACTCATTATTTAGTACAATGATTTATTAACGGGTTATTAACTACCTGGGAAATTCCTTTCAGTCAGTACAATTCAGGCAATATCCTCCGGAGGATCTTGTCGGATGCACCTTCTCCTGATTTCACATACTCTCTTGCCACAAAAGAGGCTTTTTTTAGCAACAACGGATCACTGAAAAACCGGTCTGTTAACCTGGAAAGTTCTTCTGCACCGCTTACAGGAAAGGCACCTCCCAGCTTTACAAGTTCAACCGCTTCAGCAAACCTGGTGTAGTTGGGGCCGAAAATAACCGGCATTCCGTATACTGCCGCTTCAAGTATGTTATGAATCCCTTTGCCGAAACCACCGCCAATGTATGCAACACTGCCATACCTGTAAAGTGATGAAAGCATTCCAATATTATCTATTACAAGAACCGTTTTATCTCCTGCTTCAGTAACTTCTGAATACTTAACTGCCGGTTTTTTTATAAGCCCCATCAGTCTTTTAAGATTTTCCTGATGCACCTCGTGGGGTGCTATAATAAACTTTCTGTTACCGGTTGCACCGTTGATATACGCTGCAAGTAACTCTTCATCAGCTTGCCAGGTGCTGCCTGCAACCATCACCGGTTTGTCGCATGAGAACTCCTCGGCAACAGGGATTTTTTCGCTTTCTGAAGCAACGGAGCAAACCCGGTCAAACCTCGTATCACCGGCCACTGAGACATTCGTGATGCCTTTCTCTTTAAGCAACTTTTCTGAAACCGAATTCTGGACAAAAATATGTGTAAACATCCGCAGCATATTGCAATACCATCCTCCCCATCTTCTGAAAAAAACCTGTGACGGCCTGAAAAGTGCAGAAACAAGATAAACAGGGATGTTCCTGTTATGAAGCTCCCGGATGTAAAAATACCAGAACTCATATTTCACAAATATGGCCATAACAGGATTGAAATGAGAGACAAGCTGAGTTGCGGCTAACCTGGTGTCAAGTGGCAGGTAGTAAATGTAATCCGCTTTATGGTAGTTTTGACGGATTTCGTAACCTGACGGGGAGAAAAAGGTGAGAAGAATTGCATAACTTTCAGACCTGTTGCTTATCTTTTCAATAAGAGGTCTTCCCTGTTCAAATTCTCCAAGTGAAGAGCAGTGAATCCACACAACTTTTCTTTTATCAACCTTTTCAGCCTCAATCCTCCCCGGCAGTCCCCTGCGTCCTTTTATCCATAGCCGGGCTTTGGAGCTGAAAGGATATGCAGCAGTTACTGCCAAACGGTAGAAAAAAATGAAAATCCTGTAAAGAAAAGTCATTGTTGTCTGTTTTACATGGAGGCAAAGGTAAAACAATATTCTCAGAAGGCTGCCATCAGCAGGTCAATGTCACTTGAAGGGATGTCGAACATCTTGCTGATTGATGAGTTCGTCAGAAGTCCGTTATATACATATACACTTTTACGCAAGCCCATATTATCCAATATTAATTGCTTTATGCCACCGGACTCCCCTATTGCAAGCAATAAAGGCGCAAAAATATTGCTCAGTGCTATAGATGCTGTCCTTGCCACTCTTGAAGGAATATTGGGAACGCAATAATGTACAACGCCATGCTTAATAAAAACAGGTGACTTATGGGTGCGTCTTTCAGAAGTTTCTATGCAACCGCCCTGGTCTAAAGCAAGATCTACTATAACCGACCCGCTTTTCATCTCCCTGACCATATTTTCAGTTACGAAATAAACAGATCTTTCATTGTTGATATCGATCGCCCCGATAACCACGTCGGCTGACTTAAGGGCTTTTGACATTACCCTTGGGTGAAAAACGGAGGTATAAAGCCTTTGACCGATCTTATCCTGCAGGCTTCTGAGCCGGTCAACCGAATGGTCGAAAACCTTCACAAAAGCACCCATTCCCAGTGCTGCCCTGGCAGCAAATTCGGATGCAGTCCCGGCTCCAAGTATTACTACTTCTGTTGGCGTAATACCTGTTATCCCTCCAAGAATAATCCCCTTGCCGTCGTTTTGATTGGAAAGATATTCGGCTGCAATCAGTATTGAAGCACCTCCCGCAATCTCGCTCATTGACCGGACTACGGGGCATGAGTTATCATTGTTGCGAAAAAGCTCAAAAGATATACACGTAGCCCGTGCTTTCATGAGCGATCTGAAAAACTCCTCTTTTTGCTGCCTGGGAACCATGGAGGAGATAAGGAGCTGCCCTTTTTTCATTGTATCTGTTTCCCTTTCAGTGGGAGGGGTTACTTTAAGTACAATATCACTCCGCTTGAAAACCTCACTGTGCCCGTTTATAATCTGCCCGCCGCATTCGCTGTAATCAGTGTCAGAATAATTGGCACCTTTGCCGGCCTTATTTTCAACAAGAACTTCGTGACCATTATCAACCAAAAGCTCAACCGCTTCCGGTGTAAGTCCAAGCCTGCTTTCTTCTCCGTTCATTTCCCTTGGAAGGCCGATCACAAACTTCTTGCTTTTTCGGCTTACTTCCAGCATCTCTTCCCTTGGCAACAGACTGCCTTTTCCCAAAGACCATGAATGTGGAATATTCTGATGAGTCATTATTATTGTAATAGATTAAAAAAATACCTGCAAAGGACTGAAGGCAATTTAATGAAAAAAATCTATAAAGCAGTACTGTTGCAGGAAAAACTACATCTTAACTGTCTTTAGCTCCCTTGAATCATCTGAAATTACGGTTAAATACACCCTGACCGTTTCTGCGGGGAGCAATGATTCAATCTTTTCAGGCCATTCAATAAAACATTTTTGTCCGGAGTAGAAGTAATCTTCATAGCCAAAATCAAACACCTCTTCAACATCCCTGATGCGAAAAAAATCAAAATGATAAATTGTCAGTTCTCCTTTCTCATCTGTATATTCGTTCACGAGTGCGAAGCTGGGACTTGTAACATAGCCGGCAGCTCCCATCTTCCTGCACACTTCTCTTATAAAAGTTGTTTTGCCTGCACCCATCACTCCGTAAAAAGCAAAGATTTTTTGAGAGCCGGTTAACTTAATAAACTTCTCCGCTGCCTCACCAATGTTTTCGAGGCTAAACCTGAACTTAGCCATCGTACTCCTCCCTGAAAAAAAGCATATAGTTGCTTATGTTTTTTTCGTCAGTAAATATTGAGTAATTGGAGGGAGATATTATGAAAAACAGAGGATCCTCAATTAAACGGACTTCCCGGAACACATCTTCATCAGATTCAAATTGACGGATATACTGCATAGCAACATCTCTGTCACTCAATCCCCTTACAACAACAATCTGTATTTTGGAGCTGAAATCCTCCCTGCTTACCTGAAGGTTGAGCCGGGGAAAATAGTCCACATTAAAATTTATTATATTAAATACCATCCTGTTTACAAGTTCTTCGTTGTTATCTATAAGCAGAACGAAATAATGCTCCCCCTGTTCCCCGCTGTTGAATTCTGCCGCAGTGACTATCAACCCGGCTTCTACAGCAATATCGGGGTAGTCCTTATCCATGAATGAAATCAGGTTAGCGGCATTGACAGCCATTTCAGTTCCGGGATATTTATCAATGAACTCTGCAAGAGTCTTCTTAAGATCGGGTATATTTCCAAATGTTGCAGAAGCTGAAAGTATTTCAAGATATTCAAAAGACGGGATCAAATTACTGCCCGGAAATCTTGATACAGCATCTGCTGCCCTTTCAATAACCTTTTCATACTCGTCCTGGTAGAAAAGTTGGCGGGTTTCCTCATAAAACAACTCTGCTTCTTCTTCGATTTTGGCTATTTCCTTTAAATAAGCCGGATCTTCAACTATCCTGGCATAACGTGAATCAGGATATTCTGCAGATAAAAGCGATGCATAATGCTTTGCCCGGGATGTATTACCTTCAGCATTAAATATTTGATACAACTTGTAATATAGCGAAGGGATATTTTCATTTTCAGGATAACGCCCGACCAGCTCCTCAATTGTCAGAGCAGCATTTTGGGCATCACCCAGATAGTCAGCATAGATACTGCTCATTCCTGTGAGCGCTTTTTTAATTTCCTGGTGTGACCTCTGCATGGCTTCTTCAGTAAGGGGAATATTCTGCAGATAAAACTGGCGCATTCCTTCAGGGGCTGTTTCTTCCGGTTCCGGTGCAACGCCTTCCCCCGATGCATATTCAGGATCCTCTCTTTTATCAGTTATAACTTCATCACTTTCCCTCCGCCAGTTGTCTTCAAGTCTTCTTGACCCCCAAATTGAACGGAATTCAGCTTTGCCAAAATCTACAGCTGACTGGTTGTAGAAATACCATTGCCCCTCCCCTCTTCTTTCAGCCTGAAGGCGAAGGGACTGCAGGTCTCTTCTGCTTAACCGGGATCCAGCTCCTTCAGCTTCCTGCACGGCCAGTTGAGACTCCTGCCTTTCCTGCCGGCTGAGGGCAACGATCCGGTCTATTTCCAGTTTGCGTTCGTTTTCAGGCATTGCTGCAAGAAGCTGAAGGCTGTCTTCCAGCCTGTAAGTGTTTATATGCTCCACCAGATCCGTCAGAATATTTCTCTTATTCATTATATCAGCGTACTCCGGGTTATATCCTTCCATATATTGCACGGTGCTGTCATAATAAGCCTGTGCAATGATATATTCCTTTTTGTTTAAGTAAATATCGGCAAGGGTTCTATATGACCGTGCCTTACCTGAAGAACTGATGCCGGGGATTATAGCCGACAAGGTGTACATTTCCAAAGCTTTGTCACGGTCTCCTTCAAGATCGTAAATAATCCCGATTGAGTAATATATCTGATCAATATAATCGTTGTTCCTCGGATCATCCAACATCTTTTCAAGATCTTCCAACAGCTCCCGGTTTTCCATGCTGCCTGCAGGATAGGCACCTGCAAGTCCCATTTGTGCATTCAAGGCCATTTCATAATCGGGATTCATTCTTGCAACCTCCCTGTAGTAGCGTGCTGCTTCATCAAGATTTCCGGTAATTTCATTTACCTGCGCCAGAATGTAGGTGTATCTCCTGTGTTCTCTTCTGGATGTACTGCTTTTCAAAAGCTTTTCGAGAAAATGTGCTGCATTTTTGCTTTCTCCCTGTTTCAGGTAGAAGTCGGCTAATGTTTTATGCAGTTCTGCGGTCAGTCTGTCAGGAAAAGCGTCATCTTCCTCCATATCATTAAAAAGTAAGCGCGCCTCATTAAAACGTCCCTTTTCAGAAAAACTGCGGGCAAGCCAGACTTTTGCATCGTAATACAAAGGCTCATTCCCGTATTCAACAGTCATATACCTGAATGTATTAATTGCAGCTTCAAAATCGTGTTTATAAAAATGGGCCTTGCCTGTAAGAAGGTAACTCTCAATAACCCATCTGTTATACTCTCTTTTGTTATAAAACTCAGGATCTTTTTCAAAAATGCCGCCCCGTTCAGTTGGCCTCGCTGTAATGGATTTGTTTGAGATTATCTTGCCGGCCTTGCCGATTGCCCTGTCAAAATCAGCATTAGCCAGGGAGGCAAGTTCAGGATCTGTATATGTAAAAACAGGAAGTATTCTTGCATAGTCATATGCAAACCGGTTTTCAATCTTTCTTACACCTTCATTAAAACTTTGCTCTGCATTGTAAAAAATATTGTACCTGGATGTTATCTGATGGTAGGTTCTTGTAAGAAGAGTGTTTTCCTGGGTTGAACAGCCCATAAAAAGAGCTGTTATAAAAAAAAAGAGGATAATATTTGAAAAGGTAAATCTCACTGCCTCATCAGGTTTTTTTAAAAAAACTGAAAATTTTTAACCCATATTATACTTGTAAAAAAGAATCTCGTGAATCCCATCTATATATACACTTCTGTTTCTGACCAGTTCTTTGAAAACAGTCATTTTCCTTTAATTTCTTTATGACGATATTTTCAAATATAATACGTCACTATAATTATAAAGTTCCTGATAATTTAAAAAAAGTAAAGGCTGCCGGAAAAAAAACTGACGGATCGGGGGAAAGGAGGTAAAAGGTCGGGATTTTATCTTCTTTTGAACCGTCAGTTTTGTGTATTTTCGACAACCTTTACAAAATTATTAACGAAATTTAAAAGAAAATAGTATCTATTGATCGGCTACTACTTCTACAATTTCGGGATTATCCAGTTTTACAGCCTGTTCTACCCCGGCTTTAAGCGTTTGCATGCTGTAGGGACATCCGTGGCATGCACCCGTAAGGCGTACCTTAAGTATAAAATCATCAGTAAGATCAACTACTTCTATATCGCCTCCATCGGCCTGAAGATATGGTCTTACATTTTCCAGTGTGGTATCTATACGCTTTAGCAGTTCCTCTTTTTTCTCTTTGTTCATAACTGTTAATTTTAGTTTTTGTTTTCTGTTATCTGTTATTGATCTTGTTTCGACAAGACCATGTTATTATTTGGCAGATTTGTAACCGGTATGAATTTTACTTTTGTTGTGCATTTCAACCTGTTTTATTACATTAATAGCTAGTTCGTTGAATGCTTCAGTTGTGGGCAGTTCACTTAATGCCACCGGCTCCCCTTTATCACCTCCTTCACGTATCCCTTGCACTATCGGTATCTCTGCCAGAACAGGAATATTGAACTGCCTGGCCACTTTATCACACCCATTTTTACCGAATATATAATAACGGTTTTCAGGAAGTTCAAGTGGTGTAAACCAGGCCATATTTTCAACAAGTCCCAGAACAGGAACATTTACATTTTTATCGTTGAACATACTAATGCCCCTTATAGCGTCTGCCAGGGCAATTTCCTGGGGTGTGCTGACTATTAAAGCGCCAGTAAGTGATACTTGCTGAACAAGTGTGAGATGGATATCACTTGTTCCGGGTGGCAGATCAAAAAGCATAAAATCCAATTCTCCCCAGTCAACTTCGGTAAGCATCTGACCAAGGGCCCGGGATGCCATGGGACCTCGCCAAACCACTGCATTGTCTGAACTTACAAAAAGACCTATTGATAAAAATTTCACTCCGTATTTTTCCGCCGGCACTATCATTTTATGACCGTTCCTTTCAACGGCATATGGTTTAAACTCCTCAGCATCCATCATCTTTGGGATGGAAGGTCCGAAAATATCTGCATCTATCAGTCCTGTACGGTAACCTTGTTTTGCAAGAGCAACAGCCAGATTGACCGCAACTGTTGATTTTCCAACCCCTCCTTTTCCTGAAGCAATTGCCAATGTGTTTTTTACGCCCGGTAAAACCGGGAGTTCATCAGGCTCTCCGGCAATTTTCATGTTTATCTTAACATCAAGATTGCTGTCAATTGATTTAACGGCTTTTTCAACTACTTTCTTAAGTGATGATGAGAACGGATCCTTTTTCCCGGGGGAAACAAGTGATATTGAAACCTTGTTGCCTTCTATGCCGATACCGGCAACCATTTTCAATGTAACCAGATCATTTCCAAGAGTTGGGTGTTTAATGTTCTTAAGTATTTCTTCAATCTGCTCTCTTTTTATCATCAGTGCTTATTTAAACTTAAACTAAATTTTTATAACGAACCGGAACGTTTTTTATTATGTGAGGCGGCTAAGGCTTATTCAGTTCTGCAGATGGATCCCAAAATATTTTTTTAAATTCGACAACCTTGTCATTTTCAACTTTTACCCCCTCATTTTCGAGCAGTTGCTGCATTGCAGTGGAAGTCCCGAAATGTCTTTTCCCGGTAAGGAGTCCGTTCCGGTTCAAAACCCTGTGGGCGGGAACAAAAGGTGATTGGGAAAATGACTTGTTGAGAGCCCAGCCTACCATAATAGCTGATCTTCCGGTACCAAGATATCTCGCAATGGCACCGTATGATGTAACACGCCCCCCCGGCACAAGTCTGGTTACCTCATAAACACGTGAAAAAAAACAGTTATCTCTGTTACCGGATTTCTCCATTTCTGTATATTTAAATATCAATCATGCCCTGCTCCCTAACAGTTCCCTGAATCAATACAGCTTCTGTTGTTTATTAAATCTTCGGGAGGCCATTCAACTGTTATATCCTCCGGTATTTTGAATTTGAGGTAATGTATCTTTTTCCCCCCGGATAAAAACTGCTCCTCATAGAATGTTTTAATGTACGGAGAGCTCTCTTCTATATCCGAATTGTAAAGATCGGCAGAAGATATAATAAGTTCAAGATTGTTGAATTTAATTACGTTAAGTGTAAAATAATAAAGTTCAGAAGAATCTGTCTTCAGATGTAGCAGTCCGCCTTTTTTGAGAAACTCTTTGTACATATTCAGGAACCTTGGCGATGTAAGCCTCTTTTTTGGTTTTTTAGACTGAGGATCGGGGAAAGGAAGCCATATGGCGGAAACCTCTTCATGAGAAAAAAAAGCATTGAGTAACTCGATACGGGTTCGCAAAAACCCAACATTTTTCAGAGACTGCTGATAAACCTGCCTTGCTCCCTTCCATATCCTGGCTCCCTTTATGTCTACTCCCAGATAATTATTGCCGGGATATCTCTCTGCAAGACCGACGGTATATTCGCCTTTTCCACAACCCAACTCCAGTACCAGAGGATTCTTATTCCCGAAAAAATCGCTGTGCCACTTCCCGTAAAGAGAGTGTTTCTTGTTGAACACCTCCCTGAAGGAAGGCTGCACAACGTGGGAATACCTGTCAATCTCCTCAAATTTTGCAATCTTGTTTTTCGGCACAATTAATAGGGTTTATTAATTGGTTACTGATCATCAACTTTTTCAATGCGTACACCTACATCCGTAATTCCGGGCAGATCTTCAATGCGCATTGCCTGTTCAATTTCAAATGTATATTCCCCCGCTTCCGGAAAACGTACATACCTTCTGTATGGAAACCGGTTTTGCCAGATACTGCCAAACCCTTTTCCTGTCCATTCTCCTGAGGGATATGCAAGTATGCATTCAACGGTGTCGCGGGTATAGGCACCTCCGGGTGCGGTAGTTGTTACAAATAAAAAAAGGTTGCTTTTCGGGTATTTCCCTGTATTTCGAATATTGATGTAGACATTGTAAGCATTGAGAGTATCTTCAATATCCACTTTAAACACCGGTATATCATAACGGCTCCATACACCATCAGAAACCCCCCGGTTTTCCTCATATAATGTATTTTTATCGCAGGAGCAGAACAATATCGTAAAAACCGCAAATAGCAGATTAAATCTTTTTTTCATTTTTTGAGAAACAACTTTTTTTTTCAAACCGTCAGTGGGGAAAATTTATATTTTCAGTTTTGCCGGGGCAAAACAATTATTTATTTGTCTGTTGTTTTTTCTTCTTTCTCTTTTTTGCCGGCCCTTTATTCTTGTCGTCAAAACGTGTTATACTCTCCTCCGCAATAAAATCGTTGTCATTAGGCACCTTGCCGGTTACCTGCTTATCTCCGGCAAGTTTTTTCGGTTTTTTCCCGGCTTTGTTAATTTCAATTATCTCATTTACCCTCTCCAGTTTAACAGGGATTAGATTGAGAGTGGAATCGGGATCAAAAGAGTACCATATTATCCTTTTGTAAACGTCGGCTTTGACAAAATGAGCTGAACCCTCTTCTGTTTCGAGTACCTGGGAGACATCAGGAAAATCTTTCTTTGCATCCCTGTAACTGGCAACCTCGTAATTTATGCAACACTTCAGCTTGCTGCACTGACCAGCAAGCTTTTGGGGATTAAGCGATATTTCCTGAAGTCTGGCTGCATTACTTGTCACCGATATAAAATTGGTAAGCCATGAACTGCAACAAAGTTCCCTGCCGCAGGAACCCAAACCGCCAATCCGGCCTGCTTCCTGACGTGCCCCAATCTGGCGCATTTCTATCCTTGCCTTGAACTTGTCGGCAAGAACCTTTATAAGCTCACGAAAATCAACCCTCTCTTCGGCAATGTAATAAAAAATAGCTTTTGTCTTGTCACCCTGGTACTCAACATCACCTATCTTCATATCAAGGTTGAGCGATTCTGCTATCTTTCTTGCCTCTAACATGGTTGTCCGCTCCAGGGAGATTGCCTCCTTCCACTTTTCAATATCGGCAGGTTTGGCTTTCCTGTAAACCTTTTTTAACTCCTCCTTTGAAGGATCTACCCCGTATTTTTTAATTTGCTGCAGAACCAGTTCACCTGTTAGTGAAACTGCCCCTATATCATGGCCCGGTGATGCCTCGACCGCTACCAGATCGCCGGCATTGAGGTGCAGTCCGTTCACATTATAATAAAACCCTTTCCTTGTATTCTTGAACCTGACCTCCACGATATCCACCTTGTTGGGTGCGGACGGCAATCCCGATAACCAGTCATTTACATTAAGACTGTTACAGGTACACTCTTTAATACACCCCTTCTCCGATCTTTCAATCAGTGAAGGACATCCCCTGCAGAGCATATCCGAATTATATGTAGTACCGTTGTTTGACATCTTAATCCAGTTTGCAAAATTAGGAAAAATTAGCTTTTTAGCAATCTTGCCATTTTCAGTCCCATATCAAAAAGCACAATTTTCCCATAAGCATTTTTTTCTATATGTACACTTGCCTTATTTATTTCATCGGCAATAGGTAAAACATTGCCGGTATTGACAAAACGGGAAAACCTGGATGAAAATTCTTTCTCCTGTGCTGAAAGATAAATTATGTCTTTTGCTTTCAGGTTGAGCATGAAATTCTCCCGGATCATCCTCGTAGCATATTTAAGGAATTGTTTCTGCTTTTCACGTCCGAGTGCTGACATTTCATCAACCCATGATGCGAGTGCAGCTATATCAGCCGCATAACAAATTCTCATGAAATTCACGAAATGGTTGAAAAAAAACTCATTTTGCTCATCCTCTTTTATAACAGATAGTGCCTTCAAATAGTTGCCTTCAGACAGATGAACAATTCCGTCGATTTTCTCATTGCCTGAAATTCCCAACTCTTTCTTTATTGCATCAGCCATGCTCTCGCTGTCAACCGGGGGTATCCTGACTATCTGTGTCCGGGAAACAACAGTGGGGAGCATCTGGGAAGTATCTTCCGTTACCAGAATAAACAATGTATTGGGATACGGCTCCTCGAGAATTTTTAGCAACTTGTTTGCAGCGGTTAAGTTCATTTTCTCAGGTCTCCATACTATCATCACCTTATAATCGGATTCAAACGTTTTCAATGAGAGTTTTTGTACAATCTCGAGGCTTTCATTTTTGTTTATCGCCCCCTGTTTGTTCTCCACTCCCAGCTTTTCGTACCATTGATATGGTTTTAGATAGGGGCTCTCCAGAAAAATTTCACGCCACAGTGAAATAAAGTCATCGCTTACTGGTTCTTTGTCCATACCTTTTGTTTTTGCTACAGGCAAAACAAAATGAAGGTCGGGATGTTCCAGCTTGCCATATTTCCTGCATGAGCTGCATTTACCACAAGAATCACTTTCCCCCCTTTCTTCGCAACTTATATACATCGCATATGCAACAGCCAGGGCAAGGCTGCCAAAACCTTCATCACCGAGAAACAGCTGAGCATGACTTATTCTCTGATCTCTTACAGTCTGAATGAGTTTACTCTTGATCTCTCCCTGTCCTATAATATTGGTGAAAAGCATTAAGAAATTTATTGTTGAGGAAAAATACAGAAAATACAATGGAAACAACAAAGGTAATTAAAAAAATTGTTTATAGTTTTGTGTTGAAAACACTTCTCAAACAAAATATTTTGCCAATCCGCTCTTAACCAGATCAGTTATGCTGAATGTTTTGAAAACCGGTGTCGGGGGTTCATTTTTTTATTATATCTTGTATAAAAAACTATTTTCATTGTAAATAGCTTCTGTGAAAATGAGACATATTGACAGTTACAATTTTTCGGGGAAACGGGCTCTGATAAGAGTTGATTTTAACGTCCCTTTAAACGAAAATTTTGAAATTACAGACGACAACCGTATAAGGGCTGCAATACCCACAATAAAAAAAATTACCGATTCAGGCGGTTCTGCTGTTATAATGTCCCATCTTGGACGTCCTGACGGATCTTATGAAGAAAAATACTCACTCAGGTATATAGTTCCTCATCTGTCAAAGCTGACAGGCAAAGAAGTTAAATTTGCAACTGACTGCATCGGGGATGAAACCGTTAAAATGGCCAACCAACTCCTGCCGGGCGAAATAATGCTGCTTGAGAACCTTCGCTTTTACAAGGCCGAAACAAAAGGCGACAGGGATTTTGCTAAAAAACTTGCTGAACTTGCTGATGTTTATGTGAACGATGCTTTTGGAACAGCGCACAGGGCTCATGCATCAACTGCCAGAGTTTCAGAATTATTCGCAGAGGAAAAAATGTTCGGTTACCTTATGGAAAAGGAGCTTGAAAGCATGGAAAAAGTTCTGAACAAAGCGGAGAAACCTTTTACAACAATTATGGGCGGGGCTAAGGTATCAGAGAAAATACTTATCATTGAAAACCTCCTCAACCAGGTTGATAATCTGATAATTGGCGGCGGACTTGCCTATACTTTCATAAAAGCAAGTGGGGGCAAAACAGGTTCATCCTCAGTTGAAGAAGACAGGATTGAAATAGCAAAAAAACTTGTTTCCATTGCAAAAGAGAAGGGGGTAAACCTGGTTCTGCCGGTCGATAATGTTGTAGCTGACAAGCTTTCCAATGACAGCAAAACAAAAGAGGTCCCCATTGATGAAATCCCCGATGGATGGATGGGACTTGACATTGGAGCCAAAACCATTGAGAAGTTCACATCAATAATAAAAAGTTCAAAAACAATCCTGTGGAACGGCCCGCTTGGTGTTTTTGAAATAGAAAAGTTTGAGAATGGTACTAAAAGCATCGCCAATGCAATATCAGAAGCCACATCAAACGGGGCTTTCTCACTTATTGGAGGAGGGGATTCAGTTGGTGCCATAAAAAAATACAAACTTGAAAACAAAGTGAGTTTTGTTTCAACCGGTGGCGGAGCAATGCTTGAATATATGGAGGGGAAAATACTTCCCGGAATAGAAGCAATAAGGGGAAGCGAATAAGGCCGGTTTAATTTTCCTCCTTCTCTGTCAGTTTTTTTAGTCTTTCTATCTGCCTGCGCTTGTTTACTTCACGAAGCTTCCTGGCTGTTTCGGTATAATACTGGTGTTTTCTGATAAACTTGATCTGGAGCCTGTTCCACTCATCTATTGAACCAACCATATTTCTCTCTTTCAGTTCGTTGTACAGCAAGTTTGAAACCGGCACGAAGTCGCTTCTTCCAAGGTAATCGAGATCAGAATCACAGATTATCTCCTCGAGTAGATTTTTTGGCTCCGGGGGCATCTTTGTAGCCATAATGAGCTCTTCAATAGTATCAAGCTCATCGTTGGTATAATCGTATTTTTTAAGAACCCTGCGGGCAAACCTCACGCCGGCTTCCTCGTGCCCGTCGTAAGACTCTATATGGCCGGCATCATGAAACAGTGCTGCAGTTTTCAGAAGCAGAACCTCTTTTTCCGTCACACCCTCCGCCCAGCCTATCAGCTCAACTTCTGTTATTACATCTATTGTATGTTTTATATTGTGATAATAAAGGCCGCCGGGCAGCTCCCTCTCCATTTTATCAAGAACCGCTTCTTGTATATCTGTGAACTGTATCAGCCGAAGCCTTGTGTAAAAATTACTCCCTGGAAGCAAACCTCCCCCGTTTTCTGAAATATCCGGTCTGATACCTGTTACATAATACATTGTAAGATCACTGGTATACTTTACCGGCATCCTGCCATTAAAATCGCATGTAAAAAACTCCTTTACAAGTTCGAATGTATTTACAGAAATTGTAAGCTTTCCCTTGCTGCATGCAGCTCCTAATCTGCTGGCCACATTAACGGTATCGCCTTTTATTTCACTGATGTTTTTGTTCCTTCCGGACAATACTGCTGTAACAAGTCCGGTATGAATCCCGATACGTAGCTCCCATATATTGAACCTGTTATTATCTGCCTTCAAAATTTCAAGATGCCCTGACATTTCATATGCAGCAAGAACAACCTCTACCGGATTTGTACTGTTCTTTTCAGGGATACCCCCTGCATACATAAATGTGTCTCCGATAGTTTTAACTTTTCTCATGTTGTATTTCCTGGCAATGATATCAAATTCACGCATCAATCCGTCAAGATCATCCATATAACCCAGGGAAGGTGTTTCACCAGATATTTTTGAAAACCCTTTGATTTCGGCATAAAGAACAGTTGCCATCCGGAATTTGAGAACTGACAATCCCTGTTCAACGATTTCCTTTTGGGCCGGTTTTTCAATAGCCTCTATTGTTCTTTCATACTCTTCGATCTTTTTGAAAAGCTCTTCATTCTCTTTGGCCAGCTCCTGTATCCTTCCGGCAAGCACCTTGTTGTGTTTTGCAAGTGCAGATATCCTCCTGGCCAGCTCCTTATCACCGCTTCTTTGAATTTCCTTCTTGTTCAACTGAATCTCCTTTTTATTTAAATTACACTTTACATTACATGAAAAAAGGCAAATGGTTTCATAAATGGGTCACTTTTTCCCTTTATCTTTAAAAAGCAGCAATGGCAAAACAATAAATAGGTTTATATTAGCATTGATAAGAAAGAGGCAAACAAATTTGAGATTTGTGCCCAAAAATAGTCTGTTTTTGTCTTTAAACCGGAATGAAAGAAAGGAATGAAATAGTAAAGAATATTTTTTCAGTTACGACGGGTGAAGAATTTTCTCATCTGGCAATGGATATTTTTTTCTACCAGGCAAGACAAAACAGCATTTACAGGAGCTATATCAATAATCTGGGTAAATCGCCGGACATGATCAAAGAACCCGGCGAAATACCGTTCCTCCCTGCCTCCTTTTTCAAAACACACCAGGTGAAAAGCGGCTGCTTCCAGTCAGATGCTGTATTTAACACCAGCGGCACAACCGGTAACCACCCGGGCAGGCACTATATAAGAAGTCTCACGCTATACGAGGAAAGCCTGCGGAAAGGCTTTGAATATTTTTACGGGGATATAACGGATTATTGTGTTATTGCCCTGATTCCTGAGAGTTCTGGTAGCCTGAACTCTTCACTGTTCTATATGGCAACAAAACTGATAAAATGGAGCGGTAACAGGCTTAGCGGATTTTACCGGGACAGCATGAACAGGATTGCAGACACAATTCAAAGGCTGAAAGGGAAAAAGGAAAAAGCTTTGATATTCGGAGTAAGCTATGCAATTCTTGACTATGCGGAGAAATTTAGTTGTCCCTCTGAAAATTTAATAGTTATTGAAACCGGCGGAATGAAAGGGCGGAGAAAAGAGCTCACAAGGGAAGATCTTCATAACAAAATTGGAGAAAAACTTAAAATTGACAATGTTCACTCAGAATACGGAATGACCGAGTTAATGTCACAGGCATATTCAAAAAACGGGGGACGTTTTTACAGCCCCCCGTGGATGAGAATCGTTATACGTGATATGTATGACCCATTTGAATATCTGCCTGCAGGAAAAAGCGGTGCCATCAATATAATAGATCTTGCAAATATCGACTCATGTTCATTCATTGAAACTTCCGATCTTGGAAAAACCAATGATGATGGCACTTTTGAGGTGCTGGGACGTTTTGACCACAGCGATCTGAGAGGCTGCAGTCTCCTGATGGAATAACTTTACCTCCGGGCGGTATTTCACGCAAGGAATCCCCCTTGCCTCAATTATGAATATTTTCCTACAATCCCAGCTTTGTTCTGATTGCCGGAGGAATTGCATCTTTATGAACCATTACTGCAATGGTTTTCTTCTTTACATACGGTTCAGACATATAGAGAAACCCGTCATAATCATTTGTTTCCCCGTATGAGTTCTTTGTCAGATAATAGAGTGTCCCGTTCTGATCTCTTGCGGTACCGGTAATATGCATCAGGTGATCGTCAGTTGTTGAAAAGTTATCGAATGATGCCTGACGGCTTTCCTGCGTCACACTTTTTTCCGGCTGGGGTGATCTGAAAAGCTCCCTTCTTTCCTCTTCGGAACGCTCTTCCCATGTCTTCTCCGGCACCAGTGCAAGTCCGTTTGAATGAGAAAAAGCGCGTTCGCTGACATCGCCATCCCATGCAATTGTATATCCGTTTGCAAGGGCGTAGTTAATAACATCCATCATTTCATTCAGCGGCAGGTTATAGTAAAGTTCGTGAGCCCAGTTATCGGGTACCTCAAGTACAAACTTCTCATAAAAGGGCTTGTGTGAGAAAGATGTTATTTCAACATATTCGGATGGTTCAAAGTCCATTTCAGTCATGAAGCTTTTGGGTGTGTAGGTTTGTCCGTTATATGTGAATTGTTCCGGCACCTCTCCAAGATAAACGTCAAGTATTGAGTTATATGCTTCCATCCATACAGGAGTGAGAACACCGCCTCTCCTGCTCAGAACTCCGTCAATGAAAGCAACAAGAACAGCAGCAAGCTCACCGTGATTGTGTATATCAGTCCCATACTCCAGACCACGGTACACCACGTCCGGCACAAAGCCATACTCTTCAGCAACTTTCATAACATCATGCGACAAGCTGCCCTGCCAGAAATTGATATTCCCGTGGAACCTCACATACCTGTCGGCTTTTTCAGGATAAACATATCTTACAAAGAACATCTCGGAAAGGTCGTGTTCACCTTTGCCCATTCTTATCAACTCCGACTCAATAAACGAAACTGTTGCAAAGCTCCAGCAGGTTCCTGTTCTCGCCTGGTTCTTTGCAGGCAAAACAGGCAATTCTATCTGCCTTTCAAAAATATATCCTGTTTCCTGGTTTGCCGCAGCACTCTCAGGTTCACCTGCAAATGCTGGCATAACTACAAGCAGTCCTATCAATGCTACAATTAAATACTTTTTGTTTTCCATAGGTTCAGTTTTTGTTTTGTTGATCATTTCAAATATATATTACATTTTTTAAATGACACTCATACGCATAAAAAAACCCTCACTCCGCTTAACGGAGGAGGGGGTAAAACGCGTTCTCCGTAAGTTCAACATTGTGTTCGTTTTCTGATATAACAACGGTAACAATATCAAACCTCACTTCCAAATCTGTTTTATTCTTTCTTATGTATGCATTTGCGGCTCTTATGAGAAATCCCTGTTTTTTCAGGTTAACCGACTCAAGGGGGGATTCAATATAGTTTTTATGACGCGTTTTCACCTCGACTATTACGAGATATCCGTCTTTCTCTGCTATCAGGTCAATCTCATAACGTCCGCTTCTCCAGTTTCTTCGAATAATACGGTAACCCCTGCCGGCAAGAAATTGTTCGGCAATATTTTCACCTTTCCTGCCGGTCAGGTTATGTTCTCCCATTCTTAATAACGGTAATGATCGGGTTTGTAAGGTCCGTTAACCGGAACACCTATATATTCGGCCTGTTCCGGGGTAAGTTCTGTCAGTTTAACCCCAATTTTTTCAAGGTGAAGCCTTGCAACCTCTTCGTCAAGATGCTTGGGCAGAACGTAAACATCCAGCTCATGATCTTTCTTCCAGAGCTCTATCTGGGCAAGCACCTGGTTTGTAAAGGAATTACTCATTACAAAAGAGGGGTGCCCTGTTGCACAACCCAGGTTTACAAGCCTTCCTTCAGCAAGCAATATTATTGAATTGCCTTCAGGAAATACGAACTGGTCAACCTGCGGCTTTATATTGATCTTTTTTATCCCCGGGTGTTTCTCAAGCTTCTCAACCTGGATCTCGTTGTCAAAATGACCAATGTTGCAAACAATTGCATGGTCTTTCATCTGCTTCATATGGTCAACGGTTATAACATCCTTGTTACCCGTTGCAGTAACAAAAATATCACCTTCTTCCAGGGCTTCCTCTATGGGTTTAACCTCGAACCCTTCCATTGCCGCCTGCAGTGCACATATCGGATCAATTTCTGTAACTATTACACGGGAACCATATGCTCTTACTGAGCGAGCGGAACCTTTTCCAACATCCCCGAAGCCAAGAACTACTGAAACCTTGCCTCCAAGCATAATATCTGTGGCACGCTTTATACCGTCAGCAAGAGATTCCCTGCATCCGTAAAGGTTATCAAACTTCGATTTGGTAACCGAATCATTAACGTTAATTGCCGGGAAAAGCAGGTCTCCGCTCTTCACCATCTGATATAGGCGGTTAACCCCGGTAGTCGTTTCTTCAGATACTCCCTTTATCTCCTTTACCATACGGTGCCATTTTCCGTTGTCAACTTCCAGGTATTGCTTCAGAATCCTCAGAACTTCCGCCTCTTCAATGCTTCCTGCTTCAACATCAAGCACTGAAGGGTCGTTTTCAGCCTGATAACCTTTGTGAAGCAGTAATGTCGCATCCCCACCGTCATCAACTATCAATGTCGGCCCCTTCCCGTCAGGGAACGAGAGCGCCTGTGCAATACACCACCAGTATTCCCTTAAGGTTTCGCCTTTCCAGGCAAATACAGGAACTCCTTTTTTGGCTATTGCAGCAGCAGCATGATCCTGTGTTGAAAATATGTTACAGCTTGCCCACCGGACATCTGCGCCAAGGTCTATAAGGGTCTCGATCAGTACAGCCGTTTGTATGGTCATATGAAGCGACCCTGTAATCCGGGCGCCTTTGAGTGGTTTCTCCCCTGAATATTTTTGACGTACCGACATTAATCCCGGCATCTCCTTTTCTGCCAGGTTAATCTCCTTTCTTCCCCATTCTGCCAGTGAAATATCTTTAATCTTGTAAGGCAGGTCATCTACTAACAATTCACTCATTTTTTTGATTTTTTTTTTAAAAATTCCACATAAAGTACACTAAAACAGCAAAGTTAAAATATAATTGCCAAAAAAAAAATTCTTCGGCTACGCTAAGCACAGCAGCAGGTTCGGGTATACTGAAGAGAAACAGGCCAAACCATCCGCTAATCAAAACAGATCTGAACATTAACATCCCGGTTTACAGTATAATTTATTCAGGTACAAGCTCACGGCTTCAGTTTGCTGAATAATTCCGTAATCTTTTCTTTATCTTTTTTCAACTGACCCTTAAGTTCTTCCAGTCCGGCAAACTCCTTTTCGTCACGGATTCTTTCAATAAACCTTATCTGGAGGTTCCGGTTGTAAATATCCCCTTTGAAATCTATTATATGAACTTCAAGTACCTTATGGTCTCTTCTTCTTTTAAGGGTAGGACGATATCCAATATTCATCATCCCCCTGAAAAGTTTTTTCCCTGCTTCAACCCCAACAGCGTAAACACCGGTTGATGGCACCAGTTTATGGGGGTCATCAATGTGCATGTTGGCTGTTGGAAAGCCTAACTTCCTTCCAATCTTCATCCCCCCCACGATCTTCCCTTCCATAGTGTAAGGATAGCCCAGCAGACTGTTGGCCAGTCTTATATTGCCGGACAAAAGCGCCATTCTCACTGAGGAAGAGCTTATCCTTTCCCCTTTGTAAAACAGGGGCTCAACCTGCTCAATTGTAAAATCAAGTTTGCGGGCACAATCTTTCATATTTTCAAAGCTGCCCTCCCTTCCTCTTCCGAAATGGTTATCATGGCCGAATACAAGATGTTTCAGCCCCATTCCTGCAACCAGGTATTTTTTAACAAATTCGCAGGCAGGTAAAAGGGAAAGATCCCCGGAAAAGGGAATTATTAAAAAGTGTCTGACCCCCAGGGATTCGAGCCGCACCCTCTTTTCATGCAGTGTTGTCAAAAGCTTCAGCTTTTCAGGGGTTTTACCAAGTACAATACGGGGATGCGGCCAGAATGTGACAATAACCGGTTCACCATCCATCTCTTCCGACCTGCGGATGATAGTTTCCACAACTGCGGAATGCCCCCTGTGTACACCGTCAAACACCCCGATTGAAACAACAGGGTTTTTAAGACGTTTAGAGACTGCTCCTCTGTATACTTTCAACACTATTATGTTAAACTTTTTGCTGCAAAATTACCAAATAACCGGAAATACAATTCAATCTGGCATCAGGAACTGCCGGTTAATTTTCCGGTGCCGTTGGGATTGAAATATCTCCTCAGCCACTTGTTGGCCATAAGGAATATTATTATCACAAGTCCCCATTGAGAAATCATTGTGCCGGTGCTGAGCATTTCAAAAGGATTCCACCAGTTGTCAGGATACCATCCAATTGACTGGTATATCCACCATCCCAAAATTGTCAGTATAATGACAGGATTAAGGTATATGAAGAGGTTATACCATTTTCCTATCTTCATTAAAGCCCCTTCATGGTTTATATGCTTTGTGCGTACTTTTTCAACACCGTACTTCATTACTGCCACTGCTGTGAAAATACCGCTGATAAGAAGTGCTACACCCCAGACAAAATCCTGGTTCTCGAAAAAATTGAGACTGTAGGCTGAAGGGATACCGCAAACGAATCCGGCCAGAACGGTGTAGAAAGCAGCTTTTTTCCTGTTCCATCCTGCAGATACCAGATTAGCAACTCCCACTTCCACCATTGAAATAAGTGAAGAGATCCCGGCAAATGCCAGTCCCAGGAAGAAGATAACTGCCATAACAGCCCCGCCGGGCATGGTTGTAAACAGCTCAGACATATAAATGAAAGTAAGTCCTGCATTACCGGAAGCAAGTGCCTCATTTGCATAATCAAGAGTTGGCGCCATTGCAAACACTGTAGGAAGGATGGCAAGACCTGCCACAATTGCAATTGCTATATCAGCGTAAGCAACTATAAACATACTGCTGCCCACATCATCTTTTGGTTTACTGTAAATGGAATAGGTCATCAGAAGCGCCCAGCCCGCACCGGTTGACCATGCAGCCTGCGTAAAAGCTTCAAGCCAGGTATGAGGATCAATAAAATACTCCATATCGAAACTGAAGAGGTATTGCACTCCCAATCCTGCTCCCGGAAGGGTGAGAGCCCTTACGGCCCCTACTACAAGAAGCAGGGCAAGCAAGGGAAGGAATATCTTGGTATAACGTTCTATCCCTTTTGCTACCCCCTGGTAAATAACAAAAAAGGCTGCGAGCATTGCAAGGAAATGGTAAAATATGGTTTCCCGGGGATTTGTTGTAAATGTCTCCCAAAGAGCATTGGTATCCACACCGGGAACAAATTTGCCCTGAATTGCAAGAATCACATATTTAATAGTCCACCCTGTTACAACAGAATAATAAAACATAATGGCAATACAGACAAAACCCATCCATGCTCCTATCCATGAATACTTTTTCCCCATGAAATCACCGTACGAACCGATTGTCCCTTTACGTCCGTTCCGGCCTATAACCATTTCAGACATAAGCAGCGGAATTGAACAAACCAGTACTGCCAGCAGCAAAATGATTATAAAGGTTCCGCCGCCGTTTGCAGCTGCAACACGGGGAAATCGCCAGATATTGCCGGTTCCTACTGCCATTGCAATCGATGCTACAATAAAGCCCATCCGGCTGGTAAAAAACTGTTGTTTATCCTGCATAAAGATTTCTTTTATCTATTTATAAATAAGTTCTCCTAATCTAATTTCCAATTTTCCTATGGTGCAATTTTTGTGAAGTAATTACTCTGCTTCCGCATTTGAATATCATTCATGGAGGGAGTCATCTGCAAACCTCCATGAAGATTCAAAATCCTCCGGCAAAAATTCATCCGCAAGCAGTGCTCTTAAAAGCTCAACCGGAAGGTTATTCTCCTTCAGAACAGCATCGTGAAACTCCTTAACAGTCATTTCTCCACCTTCAACCATCTCGTCACGAAGTGCGGAAAACTGTATTCCGCCGATCATATAGGCAAGCTGATAGAGAGGATCATATCGTCCGGTAAAAGACCTTCTCACTTCCGCTTCGGCATTTGCCCTTTCGTGTCCAACCTCATCTACCAGAAAATCTATACATTCCTGTGGAGTCATCTCATTGAGATGGTAGCGGAGGGAAAAGATAATTCTTGCAGCCCTGTGTTTCCTCCAGAACAGAAATCCTATCCTGTCCTCGGGCGTTTCCGGGTACCCCATATCATACAGAATGAACTCCCAGTAAAGAGCCCATCCTTCAGTCCAGAAAGGAGTGCCGGACATCCTGCGGTAAGGCTTGTAACGCTGGTTCATAAACCCCTGCATATGATGCCCTGCTATCAGTTCATGGTGAACAACAGCCTTGCAGAAATGGGGATTGTTCCCCCTGAGACTCATCATTTTGGCATCATGGTCCATTGTGTTGGTGGGGTATGAAATCCTTATCGCTTCACCACCAAGAAAAAAAGGACTGACCTTTTGCTGTTCCGGGGAAAGCATTACCATTCTCCACGTTTCTTTTGCAAGATCGGGGATTGTCAGCATATCGTTATTTTCAATAAAAGATATAGCATCTTCTGCAAGCCGGTTTATAAGTTCAGGCTGCTCCCCTGCGGGAACATACTGTTCTTTGACATACTCAAGAGCAGCTCTCCAGTCATCTCCATATCCCATTTCCCTTGACGCCTTTACCATTTCTTCCCTTGCCATTTCCAGCTCCCGCCGGCCGATTTTGATCAGCTCTTCCGGAGAATAAGGGATTAACTCAAACTGTAATCTTTTTACTATTGATTCCTTCCCCTCCGGTCTTCCCACTATACCGCTTCCGTCATCACCTGCAAATTCTTCCGGATAATGTTCTCTAACCAGTTCCTCATAATCTTCGAGTACTGCATGCAAACTTTTGTACGGGGCCTCAACCCACCATGAGAAACCGGGATGGTAGCCGTAATAAAATTCATACGACTCTTCCAGATTCTCCCGCAAACTTCTAACAACCCTGGCAGCTTTGTCAGCTACCATCCAGTTTTCAAAAGGCTCCCTTCCTTTTAGCTCTTCACCTGCTTTCTCAAAAAGCTGCGTGGCATTGTGGAACATACCGGCAATCTGCCGGCCTTCAACATTTTTCCCTCTCCTTCTCTCCCTTATAAACCGGTAGAGATCATCAGCAAAAACAGTAACAAAACGTACATCCATGAATTCTTCCTCTTCCCGTTCCAGCAGAAATTTTGCCCTTTCCAGGTAATTCCTGAAAAGCAGGTAATCAACCCTGCCGCTTACGGAAAGAGCATCAAAATCTCTTTGATCAAGAAATCCAAGCCATTCATCGTACAGCCGGCCCATTCTTTCGTAATACTCATATGTCTCCCTCAGTGTGTACTTGCGGCCAAGGGCTCCCCTGTCTGCCTGAAACTGAGAAAAGGGCTCATAAAATTCAAACGACCGGTTTTCAGCTTTGCTGCCGGTCATTAAAATAAAAAACAAGATAGTAATAAACAGAACCTTCATACGTATTAGTTTTATCTGTAAAAAAATTTCAAAATTATAGTCAGATAACCCGAATGTCTTTTTTATAAATGCCCATAACTCTTCGGATTTCAGAAAAACCTGCAGAAAGGCACGAAGGTTTTCAGGACAGTTCAACTGTAACAGGTAAAAATAATAATAATAACCAAATTGAAAATCATCAGCCAATTAAAAACTGCTAAAATATATTATATTCGCACAAAGTAAAACAGAAACAGATATTGTAATGGATCCAAAAAAACTGTTGTTATTTCTTCCTGCAATAATTATACTTTCATGTTCCCCTTCTGAAAGGAGCAACTATACCATATACGGTGAATTTGAGAATGCTTCCGGTGAGATGATATATCTTATGGAAATGAGATCTGAAGAGATAATACCGGCAGATTCGGTTATTGCTGACCAGAACGGGGGGTTCACTTTCAGCGGCAGAATTGAACAACCACGTTTCCTGGTAGTGCAGGATAAACCCTCAAACAACCTGACACTGCTCATCTCTCCCGGTGAGGAGATTACAGTAACCGGCGACATTGATGATATCAGGCGCAGCTACCAGGTTGAAGGTTCTCCCGGCTCCGAAAGGGTAATGAGACTGAATCGTGAAATGGACGGTACGCTTGACAAGCTTGATTCACTCGGGAATATATACCGGAGCAAGCTAAACGAGCCGGGAGTAGACATAGAAGAGCTGCGTGCAGACACCCGTGAAAAGTTTGACAGTATTGCCGAAAAGCAAAGACTTTTCACTATCGGTTTTATTGAGGAAGAGCCGGGATCACTGGCAAGCCTTATGGCACTGTACATGCAGATTGACCCTTCCACATTCGTGCTTGGGCGACCCGGTGACCTGAAATATTATAAAATGGTTGACTCTGCACTTTTTGAGAAGTACCCCGAACTGGACTACGTCGTTACACTTAATGAGAATATCCGTGAAATGGAGACCAATATTGAAATGAGAAGGCTGCGGGAGGAAAGTCTTCATGCGGGCAGTACAGCACCAGAAATAGCATTGCCAGGCAGGGAGGGGGACACCATAACCCTTTCGTCGCTCAGGGGAAGATATGTGCTTCTTAATTTCTGGGCATCATGGAGTGAGGAGTCCCGTAATGAAAACCCCGGACTGATTGATATTTACAACAGGTTCAATCCTCAAGGTCTGGAAATCCTTCAGGTTTCTCTTGACCGTAACCGGGAATCATGGCTGAGGGGTATAAGTGAGGACAGGACAGGTGAGTGGATGCATGCAAGTGACCTTCAGTTCTGGAGCTCTTCTGTTGTACCGGTTTACCGGATTGACGAGTTGCCGGTTTCATTCCTGATTGACATGGAAGGAAGAATAATGGCACGAAGTGCATCTGCAGACTCACTGGCAGAAATAATTGAAGACATTTTCTACTAAGATTGGTTAAAATAATACCTTATAAACTAATATAACTTTGGCGATGTACAGATTAATAACAGCTCTTTTTTCAATCCTGCTTATTGCAGGATGTGAAAGGCCGGGCAGGGTAACCCTGGAAGGCTCAATTACAGGAGGAGCAGGGAAAAAGATCTACCTTGACGAAATAAGGGTTGGTGATATTGTTGCCCTGGATTCAACTGAAATCAACAGGAACAACCGTTTCAGATTCACAAGTAGATTTGATAACCCCAGATTTTTAAGACTAAGGCTTTCACCCGATAATCACATCACACTTTTTTCAAATCCCGGAGAAACTATCACAGTTAATGCCAGCTCTGCAAACCTTATAAACACCTATGAAGTAGAGGGCTCTGAAGAATCGGAAAAAATAAGGCAGCTTAACAGGCGCCTGCTGAAAACCAGAAGGGAGATCGATTCACTTATTAATACACTTGATGATATTGAAGACGATTCAGCTCTTGCATCAAATGAAGAGGAGGTGGACAGGCAAATAGACTCAATCCTGCAACAGCAGAGAAATTTTTCCATACGATTCATTATGGATAACATGGATTCGCCGGTAAGCATTACAGCATTATACCAGGAACTGTATGACGATTATGTACTCAACCGCATATCGGATATCCAGTATATGAAGATTGTTGCTGAAGCCCTGGAAGAAATATATCCCGGACTGGATTATGTTCAATCGCTTTCAAGTGATGCTTCAAGGCAGATTGAACAGTATGAGTTTTTCAGGATAACATCCAGGGCTGAGTCTGAGGGATTGGTTGTGGAAACCTACCCGGATATACAATTGCCGGATCTGCAGGGTGACACCATATCACTGAGCTCCCTGGGGGAAAAGTATATACTTGTAACTTTCGGCTCCTCAGGAAATGAAGAGAGCACACAGTTTCATCTTGACATGATCCCGGTTTATAACACATTCCATAACAGGGGATTTGCTGTATACCACATTTCCATGGAGAGTGATCCTGAAGAATGGAGAAGGTATGTGGCATTCAATGAATATCCGTGGGTGAAAGTGGCTGAGGTCAATACTGATGACTCAAGGCCTGCAAGAATTTACAACGTTAGCCAGCTGCCTTCAAACTTTTTCATAAACCGCGATATAGGGGTTGTTGCACGCGATCTGGCTCCTTCCGAAATAAGGAGAAGGCTCTCTGTTGCACTTGATTAATAACTTTATCTTATTAAAAAACGCCATCATCCTGTTTTGACCGAGCCCAAAAAAATATATTTTGCTTCAGATGCGCATTTCGGACTTCCGGATGCCGGCTCAAGCATACCCCGTGAAAGGCTTTTCGTAAAATGGCTTGACTCAGTTAGTGAAGATGCATCTGAAATTTTTCTACTCGGAGATATTTTTGACTTCTGGTTTGAGTACCGCAAGGTTGTCCCAAGGGGCTTTACCAGGGTTCTGGGCAAGATCGCTTTGCTGACTGACAATGGAATAAAAGTGCATTTTTTCACAGGAAACCACGATTTATGGGTTTTTGATTACCTGCCCTCTGAAACCGGTATGATCATTCACAGAAAACCTTTTATGAGAACTATTTACGGAAAACGGTTTTATATTTCTCATGGTGATGGACTTGGTTCAAACGAC
Source organism: Bacteroidales bacterium (assembly GCA_007125955.1). Taxonomy (GTDB): domain Bacteria; phylum Bacteroidota; class Bacteroidia; order Bacteroidales; family PUMT01; genus PUMT01. The sequence continues at coordinate 59,505 of SLCF01000008.1, forward strand.
AAAGGTTTTCATTTTCTGAAAGCGGTATTTACTAACAGGCCTTTGCAGTGGCTTTTCGCAAGGCTGCATCCGAACTTTGCCCTATGGCTCGCGCACAGATGGTCAAAAATGAGCAGGTATTCAAAGAACTTTTCAGAACCGTTCAAGGGGGAAGAGAATGAAGAGCATTTCATTTTTGCAAACAAAATGCTTGAAAAGAAAGAAGTAGATTATTTCGTATTCGGCCACAGACACACTCCACTCAACCTCCCACTGAAAAACGGCAAGTCATACATCGTCAATCCGGGTGACTGGATATTCAACTTTACCTATGCCGTTTTTGACGGGGAAAAGATGGAAGTGAAAAAATTCAGTGATTGATTCCCGGCTTCAATATATACTGCTGAAGTCAAGTTCTTATATTGGACTGAAAATATATAGTCAAAAAACTTGTCAGATATTCAAAATTATTCCTACTTTTGGCAGATATAAAAAGCAAAACATTTGAATATGTACTTAACAACTGCAATTATCTTCTCTTTATTTGTTTTTTTGATTCTATGGTGCGTACACTTTGAAAGTGAGAAGGTGATGTAGTATTATAATACTCCGAACTGAAAAGCCCTCTCACTTTAAGTGAGGGGGCTTTTTTAATTGATCTATGCTTATGGAACGTAAACTAAGAAGTGATTCAACGACCCGGGGAAGGCTCAATGCAGGTGCAAGAAGCTTATGGAGGGCAAACGGCATGAAAGAGGAGCAGATGGGAAAACCCGTTATAGCCATAGCCAATTCATTTACCCAGTTTGTTCCCGGGCATGTACATCTTGGCGGCACAGGTCAGGAAGTTAAAAGGGTTATTGAAAGCCACGGGTGTTTTGCGGCCGAATTCAATACCATTGCAATTGATGACGGAATTGCCATGGGGCACGAAGGAATGCTATATTCCCTGCCTTCGAGGGAATTGATAGCTGACAGTGTTGAATATATGGTAAATGCACACAAGGCAGATGCACTTATTTGTATAAGCAACTGCGACAAAATAACTCCCGGGATGTTAATGGCTGCTATGCGACTTAATATTCCGGCGGTTTTCGTTTCAGGTGGTCCGATGGAAGCCGGTCGCATTGAAGGAAAGGCAATTGACCTGGTAGATGCAATTGTTGCATCGGGAAATGATTCGGTTAGCGAAAGTGAGCTGAATCTCATTGAAAAACACGCTTGTCCAACATGCGGCTCCTGTTCGGGTATGTTCACTGCCAACTCCATGAACTGCCTTAATGAGGCTTTGGGGTTGGCATTACCTGGTAACGGAACCATTCCTGCAACTCATGTAAACAGGAAAAAGCTTTTTGAAAAAGGTGCATCTCTTATTGTAAAGCTTGCTCATCGTTATTACAGCGAAGGAGACAATTCTGTACTGCCCCGCAGCATAGCCACCAGGAAAGCTTTTATGAATGCGATGACCCTGGATATTGCAATGGGTGGATCCACCAACACCGTATTGCATCTTCTTGCTATTGCAAACGAGGCGGGTGTAAATTTCACAATGGATGATATTGACCGTTTGTCGCGCCGTACACCGGTATTGTGCAGGGTATCTCCTTCCAGCCACTATCATATTGAAGATGTGAACCGGGCAGGAGGTGTTATGGGCATACTTGCATGCCTGAAGGATGCCGGTTTAATTGATGGCTCTGCCGGAAGAGCTGATTATCCCTCACTTGCGGAGGCAATTGAAGATTATGATATAAGAGGCAACAAAGCCGTTGAAGACGCCTTTGAAATTTTCAGAAGTGCTCCGGGCGGCGTTCATAATTTGGAAATGGGATCGGGACAGACAAAATATGAAAATCTTGACACGGACCGGGATAACGGTTGCATAAGGGATGCCGGTCACGCCTTCTCGGATGACGGGGGTCTGGCCGTTCTTTACGGTAATATTGCATCAAACGGTTGCATTGTAAAAACAAGCGGCGTTGATCCCTCAATATTCAAATTCAGGGGAGTTGCCAGAGTATTCGACTCCCAGGAAGATGCCTGCAACAAAATTTTGTCAGGTGAAATAAAGGAGGGGGATGTGGTTGTTCTAAGATATGAAGGGCCACGTGGAGGACCCGGCATGCAGGAGATGTTATATCCTACCTCTTATCTTAAATCGGCCGGTCTTGACAAAAAATGTGCCCTCATAACCGACGGACGCTTTTCAGGAGGGTCATCCGGACTTTCGGTCGGGCATATTTCACCCGAAGCGGCTGCAGGAGGCAAGATTGCGCTTATTGAGAACGGTGACCCTGTAGTTATAGACATACCGCGCCGTCGTATTCACGCGGAAGTTGGGAAGGAAATATTTGAAAAAAGAAAAATGAAGGAACTTTCCAAAAACGGGAATGCCTACCTCCCTGCCGAAAGGGAGAGGTATATATCAAACTCCCTGAAAGCATATGCTGCAATGGCATCATCCGCAGACAAAGGTGCCGTGAGGATAATTGAAAGCAACACAGAACAGTCAATCAGTGGTGACGAACTCAGGATTGATCTTATAAGCAAGCTGTAAGCAATTCTCTCCTGTTACCGGCTATAAAATATGGTAACTCACGGCCAGTCCGACTGTGACTACTGAGGCCATTACCATAAGCTTGATCAGTATGTTGAGGCTGGGACCCGATGTGTCCTTGAAAGGGTCACCCACTGTATCTCCAATTATTGATGCCTTGTGGGCCTCAGAGCCTTTGCCGCCAAAATTCCCTTCTTCAACGTACTTTTTGGCATTGTCCCATGCCCCACCGGCATTAGCCATGAATATGGCCATAGCAAAACCGCTTGATATTGTCCCCACCAGAAGTCCGGTTATTCCCGGGACACCAAACACCAGTCCTACAACCACCGGTATAAGCAATGCTATCAATGACGGTACCATCATCTCCTTTTGTGCTCCTTTCGTGGAAATCTCAACACATCTTGCATAATCGGGCTCAGCTTTCCCCTCCATTATCCCGGGAATAGTCCTGAACTGTCGTCTGACTTCATCCACCATTTTCATGGCTGCCCTTCCTACTGCATTCATAGTCATTCCACTGAAAAGGAAAACCGACATAACACCCAGAAGCACTCCGACAATTACCTTTGGATTCATCAGATGTATCTCGTAATGCTCTACAAAATCGATAAACTCAGCTTCAATCGCGGGAATTCCATTTATCAGCTCCGTGGGTCTGTCCAGGAATTTTACAAACATCATTCTCACCTCTTCGAAGTACGATGCAAGCAGTGCAAGCGCTGTCAGGGCAGCACTTCCTATGGCAAAACCCTTGCCGGTGGCTGCAGTAGTATTTCCAAGTGCATCAAGTGCATCTGTACGCTTGCGCACATCGGCGCCCAGGCCGCTCATTTCAGCGTTACCGCCGGCATTGTCGGCAATAGGTCCGTATGCATCTGTAGCAAGTGTTATTCCAAGGGTGGAAAGGAGTCCGACTGCAGAAATACCTATCCCGTAAAGCCCGCTATTCAGGTTCTCAATACTGAAGGTGAAACCGGCAGAAAAGAAAAATGCAAGCGTTATAGCAACAACAATAATTGCAAGTGGTACAGCCGCAGAAATAAGTCCGGTTCCCACTCCGCTGATAATAACAGTTGCCGGACCGGTTGCACTGGACTCTGCAATTTTTTGGGTGGGACGGTATGCAGAAGCAGTGAAATACTCGGTTGACTGCCCTATGGATATGCCTGCCAACAGTCCTACCAGTATAGAGCCCCATAAACCCAGAAAGTTGGGCAATCCGAGAATATATAGTATAAGTAAGGAAAAAACAACAATAAGTCCCGCACTCATGTTAACTCCGAAACCGAGTGATCTCAGCAGTTGTTTTTGAGTAGCTCCCTCTTTTGTACGAACCATGAACACACCCGCAATTGATAACAGTGTACCTATTGCTGCTATCAGCATTGGTGCAATTACAGCATTTATCTGGACTTCCAGACCATGTGCCTGAAATGCAGCTGCACCTAGGAGGGCAGATGCAAGGATGGATGCTGCAAAAGATTCAAACAGATCGGCTCCCATTCCGGCGACATCTCCAACATTATCTCCTACGTTGTCGGCAATTGTAGCAGGGTTCCGCGGATCATCCTCGGGAATGTCCGCTTCAACCTTGCCAACGAGGTCAGCACCTACATCTGCCGCCTTGGTATATATACCTCCTCCTACACGGGCAAAAAGAGCCTGGGTAGAAGCCCCCATTCCAAAAGTAAGCATTATTGCGGTTATCGACATAAGCTTGAAGCCGTCGCCTGTCTCCGGCAGCACAAGGTTAAGCACAATGAACCATGCAGAGATATCCACCAGTACAAGTCCGACAACTACAAGTCCCATAACAGCTCCACTCCTGAAAGCAAGCCTGAGTCCGCCATCAAGGGATTGACGGCATGCATTTGCAACACGTCCGGAAGCATAGGTTGCCGCCTTCATTCCGAAATAGCCGGCAAGACCGGAAAAGAAGCCTCCCGAAATAAAGGCAAACGGCACCCATTTGTTCTGGACACCCAACCCGTAGGCTAGTATTGAAAAAATTACCGTGATAACCAAAAAAACAATTATCACTATTTTGTACTGTTGCTTCAGATATGCTGATGCGCCTTTACGGACATGCATTGCGATTTTTTTCATCATGTCGGTACCTTCGTCATACCGGAGCATCTGCTTGAAAAAGAAATATGAAAATCCCAATGCAAAAATTGCGCTTACGGGAACTAACCAAAATAACAAAGGCATATCAAATTCTCCTATAATTTATTAATGTGATTAAACTATAACTGTTAAAAGAATTTTCTCTACAACGGTATTCTGTCATCTGTCCAGTAATCCTGCAAAATGTATCCAGAAATTCCTGTGAAAGTTTTCGCCCTTTTCTCCCGGATAAAGCTCCATATAAGACATTGTGGCCTCTTCACCCGGCCTGTATGCAAACTTCCTCTCCTCATCAAATATGGTTATTGACTCGGGATGGAACTGAACACCAATAACATTTGGATATATTTCGTGTTCAATGCCTTCAACTACTTTACCATCCATGCTCCATGCAGAAACATAAAGCCCTTTTCCCGTTTCATCCACTGCCTGATGGTGTGATGTCCTTATATATGGAGGATAAGTGTCTTCTCCCATAATAGCCGATAAATGAGTGCCTTCCTCTATCATTATTCTGTGGAACGGATATGCTCCCAGTTCATGGTCAGACTGATGAATTGTTGTATAATCCCTGTGCTGATTGTCCGGATCCAGTCTTAACACATCTTCAACTGTTTGTGCCCCGTAAACTTCTGTAGGAATGTCCTGTATCATGGTCCCGCCTGCGGCCACATTGATTGTCTGCATGCCAAGGCAAAGACCCAGTACAGGCATTTCAGGATCTTCCTCAAGAAGGGGGGTAAACTCCTCATCCTGGTATCCTCCTATCAGGTGGTAAAGAAAGGAAAGCTCAATATAATGCCTGTGAGGAGTGCTTATAGAAGTCAGCAGGTTCAGCTCACTTCCGTATAGCGATGGCGGTATATCTGCACCCCCGAAAAATATTATTCCTGCGGCACCTTCAAATATTTCCCGGAAAGTGCCGGAATATTCATTTTCTGTAAACAGGTTATCAGGATCTGACGGGCCGTCGAGTCCCATAAGCTTTACGTGACCAAGCCCTTCTTCTTCGATAAAATCGGCGGTTCTTGTGAAATTATAGGATGTATTTTCACTGTAAACGCCCAAAACATTCATTGATGGATCTACCGGCAAAATGTCGTTTGAAGTCAGGTAAGTCCATATTCTTACATTCGCAACTGTGGGATGCATCAACACAACGTATTTTTCACCCTCTTCAAAACGGGTTTCATGCCTCTCCTCACATCCGTAATAAAATGTTACTGAAAGGAGGCTCAATAAGAGGAATAATGATTTAAACCTGATATTCATATCTATTAATATTTGTTTGTTATTATATGGTTAATTAAGCCAGTCGTTATAAACAAAAAAACGGCCGGAGGTAATTTGTGGGAAAAAAATTTGCTCCCTGAAAATGAACATATACTTGTACGGCAATTATAGCAAATATTTCTGAGAATGCCTTTCGGGGAAGCCAAATTTATTTCCCTGCCGGAAATATTTTGACTGGGAAAATAGCCGGGAATATTAACATTTTTTTATTTTTTTTTGTATTTATTAATATTATTGGTATATTGGCTTTATAAAGAAACCTGTTTATGCTCTTGCCTGTAAAGGCAAATTAATGTGAAGAAACCTTTTGTTTTTGCTCTGCCCTTTGTAAGGGCTTATTATTACTGGAAATTAGCTGCACACCCATGCCCGTAAAGGGATAATCTTAAAGAAACAACGCCCAATTATCTGCCAACTTTTGCAACTGGTCGAAGAAGAAGTTTTAGTCGTAACTAAAAACAAGTCCGCTATTTCTGAAATATGATCTGTAGCACATTCAATTCCAACCATACTTTTATTCTGAAAAACTTTACTTTTTCTTCCGTGGACGGGAGTTATAGCTTATGGCCTTTATGACCTTATCAATAAAATATAATCAATTTGAAAGTAATGACAGGCGTATCATTTTTAGCCTGTCATTTTTGTATCCGGCAATAGAAACCAAATCAAACATATTCCAGATTAACAATATGTCAATAAATGATCCGCTCTGCAGGATCTTTCAACCAATCAATTTTCATTTATTAACACCAAAAAATTTTTTTTATGAAAAAACTGCTGTTATGCTTCATGCTGCCGTTTATTATTTTCTTTACGGCAGTAAATGCACAAATCACGGTTACAGGTACGGTCACATCAGCCGAAGATGAAGAACCTTTGCCCGGCGTATCTGTTTCCGTCAGGGGAACGCAAATTGGAACAGTAACCAGCATTGAAGGTTTCTATTCAATTGAAGTTCCATCTGAAGAATCTGTTCTCAGGTTCTCTTTCGTTGGAATGCTTACCAGGGATATAATGGTAGGAGACCAGAGAACCATTGATGTAACACTTGAACCTGATGTGGTAGGACTGGATGAAGTTGTTGTCACCGGTTACGGTGTTCAGAGAAGGAGAGACCTGACCGGATCGGTTGCATCGGTTCGTTCCCGCGAAATTGAGGGAATGGCAACATCAAGCCTTGACCGTGCTATCCAGGGACGTGCGGCCGGCGTACAGGTAACTTCCTCAGGTGGTATCCCGGGCGGTCATGTATCTGTAATTGTAAGGGGAATAGGCTCTTTTTCCAGTAACACTCCCCTTTATATCGTCGATGGAGTTGAAGTGCAGTCTGGCGGTACAAGCGGACTGGCGGCTTCTTCCAATGCGCTGGCAGGTATTGATTTCAATGATATTGAATCAATTGACATACTTAAGGATGCTGCAGCTTCAGCAATCTACGGTGCAAGGGCCGCAGCCGGTGTAGTAATCATAACTACCAAAAGGGGAGAAGCTACCGAAAGAACCGATTTCACATTCGAGTTGTCCAGGGGGTATACGGAGTCCATTGAAACACTCCCAATGCTTGACGGACCGCAATTTTCGAATCTTTATTATGAGCTTATGGCTAACCGTTTTGGTCCAAACAGCTCTGTTACCCTGGGTCAGGTTGACCTTCTGGTTAACAGGGGATGGATGGAAATTGCGCCTGACGGCTCATATGATTTTTCAGTTGCCCCGAATCACAGCTGGGTGGATGCAATTCAGCGCACGGGCGAGGTTTGGGAAGCCAGGCTTAATGCACAGGGCGGGACTGAGACCACAAGATTTTATACTGCCCTGTCGCACAATAATACAATAGGGCATATTCTGGGATACGATTTTTCAAGGACGAGCTTCAGGTTGAATCTTGACCAAACAGTTTCCAACAGGCTGACTTTCGACATGCAGGTGAGTGCAAACCTTGTAGACCAGACTTCACATGCTGAAGCCCTGTTCTCAAGCCCTGTTCTTTCAGCTTACTGGACTGCTCCTATAAATCAAATATGGCATGAACCGGGAGTATTCAGAGAGGATAATTTTGTGAATCACCCGCGCGGACTTTTTGGCAGTGCATCACATGCAGTATACAATGTATGGAGGGACTATACAGACACACGCACACTTAAGTCGATTGTCAATCTTGGCGCAAATTACAATATTACAGAGAATTTAAGCTACCGTGCAGCTGTGGGGGTTGACTACAATCATACTGACGATGAAAGGTGGAATGACCCGAGGGCAAGCGACGGAATGATTTACAACGGGAGACTTTTCAATTATAATACGACAATCTACTCGATCCAGACAACCCAGACACTAAATTACAACCAGGTGTTCGGTGATGTTCACAGTGTTACAGCAGTTACAGGTTTTGAAACACATGAAAGAATCTACAGGCGTGCTCAGGTTGTGGGAGAAAATTTCCCGAATCCAAATATTAACATTATGAGTGCGGCAGCTTCGGCAAACTGGATTGGCGGCAACGAAACCGAGCGGTCACGAATGGGTGCTTTCGGAAGGGTAAATTATACTTACAATGACAGGTATATGCTTACAATTACCGGCCGTTATGACGGCAGTTCAAGGTTCGGTGCGGAAAACAGATGGGGCTTTTTCCCTGCTGCCGCTATAGGGTGGAGAATTTCTTCCGAACCGTTTATGGCAGGGGTGAATGAACTGGATAATCTGATGCTAAGAATCAGCTACGGTACATCCGGGACAGATGCTGCAGGAACATATGCCGCACTTGGATTATGGAGCGGCGGAACTCAGCATTTGGGGGATGTGGGCCTTTATCCTACACAGCTGCCCAACCGCTTCCTCACATGGGAGGAAAGCCGGACACTAAACCTTGCCATTAGCCTGGGAGCTTTCGGTGGAAGAGTAAATATGGATGTAGACCTGTATAACCGCTGGTCGGAAAGGCTTCTCCTTTCAAGGCCCCTTCCTGCCAGTACCGGCTGGACCAGCATCACCGAAAACATAGGAAAAACCATCAATGAAGGAATTGAAATATCCCTGAACACGGTGAATATTCAGACTGATAACTTTCAGTGGAATACTAACTTAAATTTCTCGGTTGTCCGAAACGAAATACTTGAACTGCTGCCGGGACAGGATTTTTTCAGCACACGCAGACAAGTTGGCCGTGCCATAGACGACTGGTACATTCCGCAATGGGCAGGGGTTAACCCGGCTGACGGGCGCCCGATGTATTATGATGCGGACTGGAATTTAACTTACCGTCCGGTTTATGAAGACAGGCACTGGATGGGACCGGTACAGCCCACCAGGTATGGTGGTATAGGTAATGAGTTCATTTTCGGCAATTTTACGGCATCATTATTCTTCCAGTATTCAGCCGGAAGTTACAGGTATGTTAACCACAACAGGTATGCCCAAATGCACAACGGCGCGAACATCAACCAAAACCTCAGAACCTGGGAAAGAAGGTGGCAGGAACCCGGTGACGTGACCTGCGTTGTTGCGCCCAACTATGCCAGCGGCTATGCAGGAGATGTAATGCCTCCAACCGGTTACAGCTCGAGGCTAATCGAAAGGGTCGATTATGTGAGATTGAAAGATGTTGACCTGACATATGCCATACCTGCAACTCTCATTCAGCGTTTCGGAATAGATAACATGAGACTTTTTGTCCGCGCCACAAATCTTTATACCTGGGATGCTGATTACTCCGGATGGGATCCGGAATTCACCGGATCAGACTGGTTCGGGTACCCTCAGGGCAAGACAATCACATTCGGGGTAAACACAAATTTTTAACCAATTAAATTGAACTATCATGCATAGATACAATTATATATTTTCACTATTTCTTTCGGTAATTATTTTCTCCGGAGTTGTTTCCTGTGAAGGGTTCCTTGAAAAATTCCCGCGATCTGCAATGGCAGACGAAGAAGCAATGGAGAATATTGAAGGTATAGAGGGCACCTTGTATGGCTTGTACAGCCGCTTTATTTATTCTCACCTCTCAACAAGAAACCTTGCAGGGTGTCTTTTAACTGATAACATGAAAATTGCTGTATCAAACTCCGGGCGATTTATTACCTATCCGGACAATCAGGAAAACACTTCTTCTTTTGTTTCCTGGTCAGCTCGATATAACGATATCAACCGAACCAACATGATGATGCATTACCTTGATGAGGTTGAAGCTGATGAAGACAGAATTAATCGTGCAAAAGGGCAGGCTTATGCCTTCCGCGGGTATCTCTATTTTGAACTGCTAAACATTTATGCCCGCCCCTACATGCACCAGGAACCACTGGTTCAGGGTCAGCCGCTTGGAGTGATAATCAAAACCGAGCCGTTCTTCGGCATTGACGAGTCGAGTTTTGAGCCAAGGGGTACTATAGAAGAAGGTTATCAGCTTGTGCTTGATGATCTTGAACTGGCAGCTGACTACCTGTCACTTGCAGGAGCTGAGAAATTTCCTTACAGATTCTCGGAATTATCTGTGAATGCATTGCTGGCACGTGTACATCTCTACATGGGAAACTGGCAGCAGGCAATAAACTATGCCGAGGATGTAATAGCAGAATCGCCGGTTGGACTTGTTGACAAAGATAATTACATGGATGCATTTGCCGCCGCTCCCGGAGCCGAGTCAATAATGGAAACTGCATTTACACAGGATGACAGACCTCATGTCAACAATAGTGTCCAGGGAGTGGCATGGAGAAGTCCTGACGGAGTTTTCGGTTACGGCGATGTAATACTGCGTCACGACCTGATTGAGCTGCTTGAATACAATCACACCAACAAGGGCGATGTGCGTGGTGACATACGGAGGTTGGCTGAAGAACCGGGCCTGGATCTTACCTTTGAGCATGACAAGGATGGTCAACTAGTGGTTTTCTCAAACAAGTTCGGGGGCCACAGGGGCGAATATTACTGGGATGACGGTCCGGTTATAAGAATGTCTGAGATGTATCTTATTGCAGCAGAAGCATACGCCGAGTTGGACAATATTGATCAATCACAATATTATCTTGAAGAGTTTCGCAAACACAGGATGGATGAAGAGCATGCCGGGGTTGACCTCGACACACGCGAAGATCTGATTGATCTGGTTCTAACTGAAAGAAGGCTTGAATTCTTCAGCGAGATGTCCCACCGCTGGTTCGACCTCAGGAGAAGGGGAATGAATATACCCAAAGGAGATCCCGATGAAGATCCTGGCACTGAGGTTGAATTTACAGATTACAGAATAGTAGGAAGGATTCCCAATGCCGAAATTGAAGCTAATGAGAATGCAATACAAAATCCGGGCTATTAATAAATTTTTAAAAAAAGTTAATATCAGTAATATGAAAAAAATCATAATATCACTAACCGTTATAGCGGCACTGGGTTTCATTGCCCAGTCCTGCTTCGACGGACTGAACGACTTCACATACGACGGCCCGCCCGTTGTTGAGTTCTCGAACCTCACACATGACGCAGCAAGCTGGACATCGGTAGGTTCATACTGGTCGGCATCACTTGAGGTATGGCACCAGGATGACATAGACCTCACCGTTGCACTGGTCGGACCCCATGCAGCACAGGACAGGACTATAGGCTTCTATGTTGCCGATCAGCTCTACCGCGACACCGACGCCAACAGGCTTACCACCGAACAGCCCGACCATGACGAGTGGGTGCTGATGGAATCAACAGGAC